>CAKMPP010000108.1 GCA_927911475.1 uncultured Solobacterium sp.
TTAATTTAGAATTTAAGTTTGGGGAGAAATATATCATAATTGGACCATCAGGAACAGGCAAAACAACATTATTCAATTTGTTAAGCAAAAGTATAGAAAATTATTCTGGGGAGATTTATTTGGGTGATTATAACTATAAAAATTTAAATGCCTATACTATACATAAGTCTATTGGATATGTAACTCAAAAAACACATATATTTAATGCTAGTTTAAAAAATAATATTACATTATTTGATAATGGATCCTCTGAACTACACTATAAGAAAGCTATTAAAAATAGCCGAGTTGACGAATTTATAATTGATGATGACCAAGTAATTGAAAAAAAATGGAAATAATTTATCTGGAGGTCAAAATCAAAGAATAGCAATTGCTAGGGAGATTATCCATGGTCATAAAATTATTTTATTTGATGAATCTACAAATTCGTTAGATAAGACAAAGAACTTAGAAATGATAAAATATTTAACATCATTAGATCAAACGGTAATATTTATTGCGCATAATGCGAGTGAAGAGATAATTAATAATTTTGAACATGTCATTGATTTTGAAAATGGTATTCTTCAGGTAAAATGATTTTTACATTATCCAACAAGTAAACCTCCTAAGTTAGAGTAAACTTTGGAGGTTTATTTTTATGCATAGTAGACCATCAATTCTTTTTTAGTGATGCGAAGTATCTTTCAAGATACATCTTATGTGCAACAGCAGTAATGATGTTATTTAGCATTGGATGCTTGTCATCATGAAGGGAAGGTGTTTCACTTTGTTCATGATGATAGAAAGAGGATAGCGTATTCATAAGGGATTCACTGCAATATTGATGTAGTTCTTGAGTTGTATCATTTCCTTGTTGAAATTCATGCAGTGCTAAACGAATATTTTCAATCGATAATACAGTCTTTGCACAAACAATAAATAATAAGATGGAGATTTGATCACGTGTATAGGTTTTCTTATTTACGCGGTCAAAAAGCTTCTGTTTTGCGTAGTTTGAAATCATCGAAGGAGTAACCTGCATCTCAGGAAACTCAGTGAAATAGCTATTGATAAACTTTGCGACCTGTTCAAGATAGAGACCAACATCAGGAATCTCGTTATATGCTGGTAAACGGAATTCGTGAAGCGTACTTTCAATTTTTGTGTTTGTTTTCATAATTTAAGTGTATACATAAGTGAAGAACTCGTCAATGATATACTATAACTCTTGACGGGTTTTTAAATAACCGATAAGATGTATATAGGTTAATGAAAAACCGATTATCAGTTTTTGAGAATGGAGGTGCTGATGTATGACATATAAAGATATGACAATCAGCCAGGAAAAAGAAATATTTGTGTTTCGCATTAAAGATTTCTGGAGTGCAGTAACACACTTTATAGGAATGGTTGCAGCGATTATTGGTATGCCAATTCTACTGATTAAAGCGTCGGCGTATCAGGCATCATTTCTTACGATGATTAGCTTTATGATATTTATGTTAAGTATGATTATGTTGTATGGTGCATCGGCTAGTTATCATAGTTTCCATGTATCGAATCAGGTAGATTTAAATCTAAAGAAAATTGATCATTCTTCCATCTTCATCCTAATTGCTGGAAGCTATACACCAATCTGTTTAACTGCTCTTAAGGATACGGTAGGGCCAATCTTATTAACGATGATTTGGATCATCGCAATTGCAGGTATTGTATTTAAGTTATTCTGGGTAACTTGTCCAAAGTGGGTATCCTCAGTGATGTATTCGCTTATGGGTTGGCTTTGTATTATGTTTTTACCACAGATATTAAACACAGTATCAGTACATGGATTTATGTGGTTATTAGTAGGTGGGATTTCCTATACGATAGGTGCAGTTATCTACGCATTGAAACCAAAGCTTTTAGCTAGTAAGTCTTTTGGTAATCATGAGATTTTCCATTGTTTTGTATTACTGGGAAGTCTTTGTCACTATATATTTGTTTTAAACTATCTGACAATGTTTCATTAAAGTGTATTTATGTGCACAACAATAATCCTCCTGACAGTTACGATAATGCCAGGAGGATTTCTATATGAAACAGAAAACATTACACACTGCATTACAAGAGTTTGCCTATGAACAATATCACAGTGAGAAAAATAATCTAAGCCCAGAACAGTGGGTTGCCTTGTTAAATGGATATTACTATAACAAGGAAGCAGCGATGCTTGCAGAACAGATAGGTTTAAATGAAGTAGATGTACAGATTTGGTATTGCCGTTTTGCCCTAGCAGTGACGGCATATGCACTCAAACTTTGTAATAAAGCGAAACAAAAAGCATACTTTCGTCTAACACCACAGAAGCATGTCACAACATCTATTCCAGTATTTCTTGTAAATTGAGTATAATAGAACAAGAATAGGAGAACTTTATGGAAATTCGTTTTGAAGAAAATGGCGCAAAAGCCTATAACGATGAAGGCAAAGAAGTAGGTCTTTGCGAGTATTATGAAAAGGATGGAAAGTGGGTATTAAACCATACGGTTGTTGATCCATCTATGAAGGGGCAGGGTATTGCTGGTAAGCTTTTAGATTGTGTATTAGAACATGCAAGAGAAAAGAAGGTAAAGATTGTCCCTGAATGTTCTTATGTGGCACATGCATTTGAAAAGAACCCTGCATTAAAAGAAGAATTTGAATAGAAAATAAGGTCCTAATACTAGGACCTTATCGCATTTTTGCGGCTAACTTTCTGGCTTCTTTTTCACCAAGCCAAGTTAAAGAACCATCTTCTAAACGCTTCATGATAATCGCAACACCATGAGGATCATCTTCCAGATGACCAAGAATTGTAATAAAATCGTCATGTCGTTGAGATGGAATTTCAGCTTCATTGTAAATGACACAATATCCTGGGCCAAGCTGTGGCATTGGCACTTCAACGAGTTCACGCTTACCGTTATATGGATCGTCTAAAGACTCTCGAATGACTTTGTTTGTTTCGTAAAATACCGCATCCATTACGTACTCAGAAGTGTGATCAATATCAACATTTTTCTTCGTATCATCTGTATAATAAGTACGTAGAACTAGGTTGCCGACAACGACCAATGGGTTGTTGGTGCCATATAAGGCAACTGTCGCTACGCGATGATGTAGGTAATCAAATGGGTAAATGAGCTTTTTGTTCGTTCATTTTGCCATCTCCTTTATTCAATATAATATCCTTGATAACTATATTTCGCAAGCACCAGCTAAAAGGATTGGAGGAAATTAAATATATGAAAATTCAAATCTTACCACTTGTGGCAGGAGCACAGAAAGCAACAGGCTTAACTGTCATTATTGATGTCTTTCGTGCATTTAGTTTAGAAGCATACATGTACGCAAGTGGCGCAAAGAAAGTCATACCTGTTAAGACAGTGGAAGACGCATTAGCACTGAAAGAAAAGAATCCATCTTATATCCTTGTTGGGGAAAGAAAAGGTATTAAAGTTGAAGGTTTTGACTATGGTAATTCTCCAAGTGAGTTTGTAGGAGTAGACCTGAGTGGAAAGACCTTAATACATACAACAAGTGCTGGTGTTTTAGGACTCGCTTCCGCAGTAAACGCTAGCCAGGTTGTTACAGGAGCTCTTGTTAACACGAAGGCAACTGCGAAATATATCCTTGAACAAAATCCAGAGGTTGTATCAATTGTACCGATGGGTTGGGAAGGAAAGATTGAGAC
>CAKMPP010000109.1 GCA_927911475.1 uncultured Solobacterium sp.
CATCCATCACCACTGTCTGCATACGAATGGTTTTTTCGGCTGTAAACCACTTCAAGAAAGCTAATGAATTTCATAGAAAATGAATAATCGTAAAGGAATTGATTGGCAGATTAAAGATATTGATAAATTCATCAAAAATGAGTGAAAATCTGTATATTTTACGTATTGGTAATGTTCTGATTATCAATATTAGTTTATAATGTAAGCGTATCCATAGTTTTAATAAGGAGGACTTTATGAGATCTAATGCAATGGTTGCGATGATTCTTGCCGGTGGCCGTGGAAGCCGTCTGCATGACTTAACAAAGAAGGTCGCAAAGCCTGCAGTGCATTTTGGAGGAAAGTATAGAATTATCGATTTTCCACTGAGTAATTGTGCAAATTCAGGTATTAACACAGTAGGTGTACTAACACAATATGAATCAGTTTTATTAAATGCGTATGTTGCAAAGGACCAGTTCTGGGGTCTTGATACAAACGATGGTGGTGTATTCGTACTTCCACCACGTGAAAGGGATCAGAAGGGTTTTGAAGTATATCGTGGAACAGCGGACGCAATTACACAGAACATTGACTTCTTAGATAGTATGGCACCAGAATATGTACTCATTTTATCAGGTGACCATATCTATAAGATGAACTATGAAAAGATGTTGAAGCATCATATCGCAAAGGGTGCTGATGCGACAATTGCTGTATTACAAGTTCCTTTAAAGGAAGCTTCTAGATTCGGTATCATGAACTGTGATAAAAACGACATGATTCAAGAGTTTGAAGAAAAGCCAGCACATCCAAAGAGTAACTTAGCTTCAATGGGTATTTATATCTTTACATATAAGACATTACGTAAATACTTACTTGAAGATGATAAGAATGAGAACTCCTCACATGACTTTGGTAAGGATATCATTCCTGCATACTTAGATGATAATAAAGTTCTTGCGGCATATCGCTTTAAGGGATACTGGAAAGATGTTGGAACAATCGATTCACTTTGGGAATCCAATATGGATTTATTAAAGAATGATAATGCCCTCAACTTAGGTGATCCTGATTGGAAGATTTATACAGAAGATATCAACGCATTACCACAGTTTATCGGTGAAGGAGCGGTTGTACATAATAGTTATATTACACAGGGTACTGTTGTATTAGGTGAGGTTAACAACTCGGTATTAGGTACAAATTCCTTTATTGATGTAGGTGCTAATGTACAAGATTCTGTCATTTTAACAGGTGCTAAGATTGGTGCAGGTGCGAAGATTACACGTTGCATCATTGCCGATAATGTGGAGATTGGACCAGGTGTTGTCTTAGGTTCAGCGGATAGTGATCATATTGAATTGATTGCTAAGGATGTTGCAGAGTAGGAGGAGAAATCATGAAAGCTTTAGGTATTATTGCATTTGAAGATAGTTCCGTTAATATTGAGGGACTTGGTGATTTCAGACCTGTTCCAGCAACAGCGTTTATGGGAAGATATCGTATTATCGACTTCATTCTCAGTAATATGACAAACTCTGGTATTGATAGCGTTCAGGTTTACTGCAAAGAAAAACCACGTAATCTAATTGAACACTTGGGAGATGGTCGTCATTACAACATCAACTCCAAACGTGGTAAGTTACGTATCTTATTTGGGGAAAAGACATTCTCCTCACCTGTCTATAATCATGATATTGCAAACTATATCTTAAACATGCAGTACATTGAGAAAGATAAGAACCCATATGTTGTGATTGCACCAAGTTACTTTATCTATAATATCGACTTTAGCGAAGTATTAGATGCACATATTGAAAGTGGTGCAGATATTACAGCACTATATACAAATACATCTGATGCTAAGACAGCATTCCATGGATGCGATACATTCACAATGGATAAGGATAAGAGAGTTCTTTCTATCGATAAGAACCGTGGAAAGTACAAGACACGCTCTGTTTCCTTAGAAGCATACGTGATGAGAAAAGACTTGTTTATTACATTAGTAAAGACTGGTGCTGAAATTTCGTCACTATACTGGTTCAAAGATGTATTACGTGAAGTAGTAAACGAAGTAGATATTCGCGGATATGCAGTCAAGGGATTTGTTGCATGTATCAACAATCAAAAAGAATACTATCGTATTAATATGGAATTGAAGGATCACAAGGTTGCCTTTAACTTATTCAAGTCAAATTGGCCAATCTATACACATACAAATAACTCTAGTCCATCTTTGTTTACGAAGGACTCAGATGTTACTGCAAGCGTAGTTGCAAATGGTTGTGAAGTAGATGGTAAAGTTAAGAATTCAATCATCAGTAGAAATGTAAAGATTGGTAAAGATGCTGTAATTGAAAATAGTATTGTATTACCAGGTGCTGTCATTGGTGATGGTGTTCACCTCGATCATGTCATCGTTGATAAGTATGCAACAATCCATAAGGTAAAAGAACTTGTTGGAACAGAAGATAATCTCATTTACGTAAAGCGTAGGGATTGTATCTAGGAAGCGAGGAGTATTGAATGAGCAGATCAGTATTGTTTGTGGCAGGAGAAGGCTTACCGTTTATTAAAACGGGAGGTCTAGCTGATGTTATCGGTAGTTTGCCAAGAACATTAGCCAAGCGTGGTCATGATGTACGTGTAGTCTTGCCTTTGTACAAAAAGATTATTGAAAAACATTATGATAAGTTAGAAAGACTTGGTACAATTCAAGTTCGTTCTGGATGGATTGATCAACCAGCTACTTTCTATCGTTGTGACGTAGATGGAGTTGTATACTACTTCGTCGAACATCAAGGATATTTTGAAAGAGATGGACTATATGGCTATGAAGATGATGGCGAAAGATTTGCCTTCTTCCAACGTGCTGTATTAGATATGATTTATTTCATCAACTGGTGGCCTAATATCATTCATGAAAATGACTGGCAGACGGGTATGATGCCTTTAATGGCGCATGCATGTTATGCGGATGACTATCGTTATCAACAGATCAAGCATGTCTATACAATCCACAACTTAGCATTCCAAGGCAACTTTGGTGTCGAAATGATGGAGAGTTGCCTAGGACTGGATTACAGTTACTTCGATAATGGTTCCATTAAATTTGATACAGGTATCAGCTTTATGAAGGCTGCGATTGTATATGCGGATAAGATTACAACGGTATCTCCAACATACGCTGAAGAGATTTTGACACAAACCTATGGCGAACGTATGGATTCTGTACTGCGTTATCGTCGTGGCGATCTTTGGGGTATCGTAAACGGTATCGATACTGTAGATTGGAATCCAAAGACAGATACACATATCGCAAAGAATTTTGATATCAGAAACTATGTGTCTGGCAAGAAGGAAAATAAGAAGGCTCTACAGGAAACACTTGGCTTAGAGGTGAAGAGCGATGTTGCGCTTATCGGTATCGTATCTCGACTAACAGAACAAAAGGGTATGTATATGGTCACAGAGAAGTTACGTGAGATTATGGACCAGAATGTTCAGTTTGTGGTGCTTGGTACAGGTGAAGCTAACGCAGAAAATTCATTTAAGTGGTTAGAGTCTGAATATAAAGGTAGAGCAGTATACTATTGTGGATATAATGAAGATCTTGCACACCTAATCTATGCAGGCTGTGATATGTTCTTTATGCCTTCCATCTATGAACCATGTGGTATTGGTCAGTTAATTGCCATGCATTACGGTACGCTGCCAATCGTACGCGAAACAGGTGGTCTAAAGGATACAGTTCACCCATATAACCAATATACGGGTGAAGGTAATGGCTTCAGTTTCTGGGCAGCAAATCCTAATGACATGATGTATACACTACGTTATGCATTAGAGCAGTACTACAACAATAAGACTGGATGGAAGGGCTTAGTGAAGAGTGCGATGAATACTGACGTTAGTTGGGAACAAAGCGCAAATCAGTATGAACAGTTGTATTACTCAATTTGCAACTGGGATTAAGTAATTTCTAGAATTAAATAGAAAAAGGCAGAGAATATCTGTCTTTTTATGTTGGTTGGAAATTGTGTATAAAAACGATTAAAATAATACTAGAAAGTTGGTAAGCAAAATGAAGGAAGCAATACTATTTGATCTAGATGGTACATTACTACCAATGAATCAGGATATATTTGTGAAAACATATTTTGGATTAATGGCAAAGAGAATGGCTCAGTTTGGATATAAGCCGGATGAGTTAATTCATACAATTTGGACAGGAATAAGTGCAGTTATTAAAATGATGGAACACTAACAAATGAGGATTTGTTTTGGAAGTGCTTTGCGGAAGTGTATGGAAATGAAAAAACACGAAATGACCATGCAAAATTTGATGAGTTCTATCATGAAGATTTCCCAAAGGTACAGAGTTCTTGTGGTTTTCAACCGCTAGCAAAAGAGATTGTTCAGTATGCAAAGCAGCAGGGATATAGGGTTGTGCTTGCAACGAATCCTTTATTTCCAAGAATTGCTACAGACGAAAGAATTCGTTGGGCAGGGCTAGAACCAAGTGATTTTGAGTTAGTTACTACTTATGAAAATAGTCATGCATGCAAGCCGAGTCTATTATATTATCAAGAGATATTAGATGCCTTAGGTTTAGAGGGTAGTGAATGCCTTATGGTTGGTAATGATATTAGTGAAGATGGTGTTGTAAAGCAATTGGGTATGGATATCTTTTATATTACAGATTGCCTAATCAATCCAGATGGGATTGACATTAAACATGAATTACACGGGAGCTTTGAGGACTTGAAGGAGTATATTTGTCTAGACTAAAAGGAGATCATGGAAATGTTAAAAAATAGAGTAATAGCGCTTATTTTTAATAGTAGGTTTATATCTTATCTTTTCTTGTGTGGCAGTAGATCGTTCGCTTTTCTTCTTTGGTATATTAATCATAAATCCAATTGCATTTCTTATAGGTGGATTGTTGTATGGTAAAGTACAAGGTTTTGATTGGCTGATTTTAGGCTTGGTGATAGTCCTATTCATTCCAGTTAGTCTCAATCTATTTGCTGGCTGGGGAATTATGTCTTTTGCAGGAATTTATGCAGTTATAATGGGTCTTGGAATGGTAATTGGAAATAAATTTTTAAAGAAAAAAGAGGTCTAATCAGAAAGTTTGATTAGACCATTTGTTATTTTTTACACAAAATAAAATACAGAATATTTTTGGAAGCGTTTTCTTTTATACAAATTAAGAAAAATTATCTTAAAACAGTCATTATTTGTGTTTCTTCATTTTCAAGTTTGGCGTGCAAGTGTTATAATTTCAGCAGTATATAGGAGGATATTTCAAATGTCTAAAGTTACTGTAAAAGACTTAGATGTTAAAGGAAAACACGTCATTGTTCGTGTTGACTTCAACGTTCCACACAAGGGAAATGTAATCACTGATGATAATCGTGTTCGTGCAGCATTGCCAACAATTAATTATCTTACAGAAAATGGAGCAAAGGTATTACTTTTGAGCCACTTAGGTAAGATTAAGACTGATGAAGATTATGCAAAGAACGACATGTCTATCGTTGCGGATTGCTTAGCTTCCCTACAGAGTGCACCTGTTAAGTTTGTTAACGCTACTCGTGGTGCTGAACTTGAAGAAGCAGTTGCTGCTCAGAAAGAGGGTTCTATCGTATTGATGCAGAACACTCGTTATGAGAAGGGCGAAACAAAGAATGATGAAGAGTTAGGTAAATACTGGGCTTCATTAGGCGATTTATTCGTAGAAGATGCATTCGGTTCTGTTCACAGAGCTCACGCATCAACAGTTGGTATCCCAACACATATTCCTTCAGCTTTAGGTTTCTTAGTTGAAAAGGAAGTTAACTTCTTAGGAAAGGCTGTGAATGATCCACAAAGACCATTCGTTGCTATCTTAGGTGGTGCGAAGGTTTCTGATAAGATTGGTGTTATCGAAAACTTATTGAAGATTGCTGATAAGGTAATCATCGGTGGAGGAATGGCTTATACATTCTCAGCTGCTAAGGGTGGCAAGATTGGTACATCTTTATTAGAAGCTGACAAGATGGAATTAGCGAATGAATTCATGAACAAGGGTAAAGGAAAGTTATTCTTACCTGTAGATACAGTTGTAGCAAATGACTTCTCTAATCCAACAGAAATCAAGATAGTACCTGCTGGAGAAATTCCAGATGGCTTCATGGGCTTAGATATCGGTCCTGAATCTGTTAAGAAGTTCCAGGATGAATTAGTTGGTGCTAAGACAGTATTCTGGAATGGACCAATGGGTGTATTCGAAGATGAAAGATTTGCTAAGGGTACAATCGCTATCTGCGAAACATTAGCTAACCTTGAAGGTGCTACAACAATCATCGGTGGTGGTGACTCTGCTTCTGCTGCTAAGAACTTAGGTTTCGCAGAGAAGTTCAGCCACATCTCTACAGGTGGTGGTGCATCTCTAGAATATATGGAAGGAAAGGAACTCCCAGGAATCGCTATTATTCCTGAGAAGTAAGGAAAAGAAACATGACAAGAAAACCAGTAATTTTTGGTAACTGGAAAATGAACAAGACACCTTCAGAAGCTGCTGAGTTCATGAAGGGTATTGAAGAAGTATTAACAGGCACAGAAGCTGCTGATTATGGTATCGGTGCTCCATACGTAGACTTAGATGTTTGTGTTAAGGCTGCTAAGAACTTATTAATCGCTGCTGAAAACTGCCATGAAAAGGATTCTGGCGCATACACAGGCGAAATATCTGTACCAATGTTAAAGGAAATCGGTATTACATACTGCATTATCGGTCACTCCGAAAGACGTACATATTACAACGAAACAGATGCTGCTTGTGCTGCTAAGTGCAAGAGATTATTCGCTGACAACATCACACCTATCTTATGTGTAGGTGAAACAGAAGCTGAATACGATGCTGGTAAGACTGAAGAAGTTGTTAAGTCTCAGTTAGCTGGTTCTTTAGCTGGATTAACAGCTGAAGAAGTATCCAAGATGGTTATTGCTTACGAACCAATCTGGGCTATCGGAACAGGTAAGAGTGCTGATGTAAATACAGCTGAAGCTTGCTGCAAGCTAGTTCGTGAAACAGTGAAAGGCCTATATGATGAAGCAACTGCTCAAGCAGTTCGTATCCAATACGGCGGATCTGTTAAGCCAACGAACATCAAGGAATATATGGCTTGCGAAGACATCGATGGTGCGTTAATCGGTGGTGCATCCTTAAAGGTTGAATCCTTCAAGGAAATTATTGACGCGACAAAATAGGTTCTTACTCAGCTTAGCTGAGAGAATATGTTTTAGGTTATCATAGGAGGAAAATTTAGATGCCTAATTTTATTGATCCAATTGCTGAAGTGCATGCACGTGAAGTCTTAGACTCCCGTGGAAATCCAACAGTAGAATGTGAAATTACAACTGAGTCAGGTGCTTGGGGACGTGCTATCGTTCCATCAGGTGCTTCTACAGGTGAACGTGAAGCTTTAGAGCTTCGTGACGGTGACAAGAGCCGTTTCCTTGGAACAGGAACATTAAAGGCTGTTGCTAACGTAAATGAAAAGATTGCTCCAAAAGTTATCGGTTTAAATGTATTTGACCAGAACTTAATTGATAAGACAATGCTTGATCTTGATGGAACACCATTCAAGAGCAACCTTGGTGCAAATGCTACATTAGCTGTTTCATTAGCTGCTGCTCGTGCTGCTGCTGATGCTTGTGGCTTACCATTATACAAGTATATTGGTGGTGCAAATGCTAAGGTATTACCAATCCCAATGATGAACGTATTAAATGGTGGTAAGCATGCTGATTCTTCTGCAGACTGCCAAGAATACATGATTATGCCTGTAGGCGCTAAGAACTTACACGAAGCAGTTCGTATGGGTTCTGAAGTATTCCATAACTTAAAGAAGGTATTAAAGTCCTACAAGTACAACACAGCTGTAGGTGACGAAGGTGGATACGCTCCATCATGCGTACCTGGAAACAACGGTCCATTAGAGACATTAGGTAACGAAGGTCCATTAGCTTTAATGGTTGAAGCTGTTGAGAAGGCTGGCTACAAGTTAGGTGAAGAAATCTGCTTCGCTATGGACTTAGCTGCTTCTGAATTCTATAACGCTGAAAAGGGTGTTTATGAATTAACACGTTCTGGTGAAGGTGATAAGACATCTGAACAGATGATCGACATGTTAGCTTCATGGGTAGAGAAGTATCCATTAATCTCAATCGAAGACGGCTTAGCTGAAAACGACTGGGATGGTTGGGTTAAGTTAACAGAACGTTTAGGCGAAAAGGTTCAGCTTGTTGGTGATGACCTCTTCGTTACAAACACAACATATATCAAGAAGGGTATTGAATTAAAGGCAGCTAATGCTGTATTAATCAAGGTTAACCAGATTGGTACATTAACAGAAACATTAGATTCTATCGAAATGGCTAAGGAAGCTAAGTACACAGCAGTTGTATCTCACCGTTCAGGTGAATCTGAGGATTCAACAATCGCTGACTTAGTAGTTGCTACAAACGCTGGCCAGATCAAGACAGGTTCTATGAGCCGTACAGACCGTATCGCTAAGTACAACCAGTTGATGAGAATCGAAGAAGAATTAGGTGAAGTTGCAGAATACCGTGGAAGACAGGCTTTCTACAACGTTAAGGCTCTTTCTTCAAAATAAGAATGATTTGAAAAAGTTCACTCATATGTGAACTTTTTTCATAAATATAGATTTTGTATAGACTATGAATTTACTATTGGTATAAATTCATAGTAAATATGATAATATAATCAATACCCATTTATGGCTCCCTCTCTAGTTCATTTCTTTCATAGCAAAAAGATAATAATATGAGAGGTTTTTTATTTTTGCAGGTACCTCAAGTGTCTTTATATATTATTTGTGTTGTTTATTCTTTTCGATACTCCATCCAATGATCCAACCAATCACGAGTAGATAATTTTCGATTGCTCCTACTAGATTAACGGTTTCATGCATTTGTAAATAATGAATGAAATGATTTGTACCAATACCAATACCACCAAGAATCAAAGCCAGTAGGATGGATTGTAAATAGATCCAATTGTAATGACGATATGTAGTAATTAATATTACAAGGACTGCTATATTCCAAAAACCAATTTCTCTTTGCCATCCTGTTGAGATACCATATGCCGCATGGCTACCCATATATTCTGGTGCGAAGATTTGAAGAACTGCAGCACCAGATATCGCAATGATTAAAATGATAAATAATATACGTAAGAGAAGATTCATTCGCTGTTGTTTCATGTTGTAGACCTCCTAAAAATATAGAAAATAGTAATCTTACATGCAAGTACTTGTCAAGACAAGCCAAATAATTCGTGTTGAATCCCAAAAAAATACAAACAATTTATCATGTGAATTCCCTTAAAAAAAGAATTGAATGATACTATTAATGTAGGAGGATTTCAAAGATGAAATTTATTGATGAAGCACGTGCGTATCAAGATAATATGATTGAAGATTTACGACAACTTGTAAAGATTGAATCCGTACGTGATGATGCAGCTGCGACAAAAGAAGCACCTTTTGGACCAAACATTGCAAAGTGCTTAGACAAAGCACTAGAGATTGGTAAACGTGATGGTTTTAAAGTAGAGAATGTAGATGGTTATGCTGGTGTGATTCAGTATGGTGATTTAGAAGAATCTGTTGGTGTACTTGGGCATTTGGATGTTGTGCCTATCGGTGATGGCTGGACTTTTGATCCACTTGGTGGAGAAATCAAAGATGGCTATATCATGGGTAGAGGTACTTGTGATGATAAGGGTCCTGCAATTGCGGCGTATTATGCAATGAAGATTTTAAAGGATAAGGGCTATAAACTAAAACATAATATTCAAATGATTTTGGGTACAGATGAGGAAAATACTTCTGCTGGTATTCTTTATTACAAGAAAGTACGTAAGAATCCAATTATGGGTATCGTACCAGATGCGGATTTCCCATGTATCTATGCAGAAAAGGGTATCTTAGATTTTTCTGCACAGGGAAAGGTTGATTCCTGTATCAAGTATATGAAGTCTGGTACTGCATTTAATGTAGTTATCAGTAAGGCAGATGTTATCGTTGATAAGCCACTTGCCAAGGACTACTTTGAGAAGTTCTTACTTGCAAATGAACTAACTGGTAAATGCCATGAGGATGAAGCTGGATCACATTACCACATTGATGGTAAGCCATTCCACGCATCTCGTCCTTATATGGGTGTAAATGCGGCTGTAAAGATGTTTGAATTTGTTGGTAGCTGTTATAACGATGAATTTAGCTTAAACGCTGTAAAGTTATTTAAGGATCCATATGGTGTTGGATTGAAGGTTGCTTATGATGGAGCGTACATGGGTCCTTTAACTTTCAATATGGGTAAAGCCAATATTGAAGATGGGCATGTGTACTTTGCATTAGACTATCGTTATCCAAATGAGTGCGAAGGTAGTGATCTACTAAAGAGAAGCGCAGATATTATCAAGGAAGTATTACATATTGAAACTGAACTTGTAGATGATTCTAAGTGGTTATTAAATGATCCTAATAGTGAACTCATTCAGACATGCTTGAAGCACTATCGTGCATTTAGTGGAGATACTTATACACCTCCTCTACGTATTGGTGGTGGTACATATGCGCGTAGTTTTGATAACTTTGCGGCATTTGGACCTATTTTCCCAACGCGTGAATATGCGTCATGGGTAGGTGCTGAACATGAAGCAGATGAAGGATTTGAAATTGAAACGATGATTCTTGCTTGCGCAATTTACGCAAATGTTCTATTTGATTTAGCTTGTGAACAATAAAGAACTAAATGATTTAAATTAGGAAGTATCTACGGATACTTCCTTTTTATGATAGAGAATCCATGTGCCAATGGTGTAATTATGTGGTTAAATAATAGGTATGAAAACAACCAAGAACTTACCAGAACAAGATAGAGTATTTTCATTACGATATTATTGGCATGGGTTACCAGAAATTTTGTATTATCAGATTCCTGCAAAAATCATTCTGTTTATGATGGTTTCTTTTGCAGAAGGAATCTTGGGCTCTATTATGAATCTAACAGGTATCTACTCTGTCAGTAGTGGGGAACTTCCATCATTACTACGTAGCTGGTATGGTTGGGCTGTATTAATTGCTTTATCAATAGTATTTACGATATATATGGCACTTGATATTATCATACTGATTTTATTAAGTCGTAATATTCTATATAATCAAAAGAAAAAGATGAGGGAAATCATCTCTACTGCAATTCGTGTATCTCGAAAGTTCATTAATTTTCGGGGATGTTTGATTGGAATGTATTTTGCGGTTATTATCCCGCTTAATACCGCAATGATAGGTTTACGTCTAACAAAACATGCGGTACCACAGTTTATTTATTCTGTCATACGCACAAACTATTTGTATATGCTTGCATATGTTATTTTAGTGCTACTTTTAGACTTTGTTGGAATTATTCATATTTTTACTTTCCATGGAGTTCTTTTTGATAACTATTCGCTAGCTACATCTATGCATGAATCAAGGAGTTTATTTTTCAAGAATTGGAAGAATATTATTTTGTCGTATTTAAAATTCTTTGGGATGTTCTTATTGATACTTGTAGTAGGAGTGGTGAGTATTATTGTTATACCGTACTATGTATCACATTGGATTATGCAAGCGAAATTCTGGTATCACTATTTGATTATTATGGTAGTGATTCTGGGTCTTATTTTTATCTTCTTATTTACAATGATATTTATTCAAGCACAAGCAATGTGTATCACTCGTGTCTATGACGAATGCACACTTGCAGGATATCAAGAAGAAAAGTTTACAACACCAGTTCTATTCCAAAAAAGTTTCCGCTTTGTTATATCGATAAGTCTTTTGGCATCACTTTTATTGGGATACGTTGGTGCGATGATTTTTGATGACTTATTCCCAAAGGAATATGCAACAGAAGTAATTGCACATCGCGGTGGCGGAGATTTATCGACAGAAAACACAGTAGAGTCAATTCGTGCAGCAATAGAGGTTGGTGCTACTGCATCGGAAATAGATGTTCAAAGAACTGCAGATGGTCATTATGTCATCTTCCATGATAATACGCTAAAACGCTTATGTGATGATCCACGTACAATACAGGAGCTCACGTTAGAGGAGATTAAGAAACTTAGAATTACAGCCCCTGATGGTCATCAGGTGAGAATCGCAACATTAGAAGAGATACTAAATACTGCAAAAGATGAAATTAAACTCTATATTGAATTAAAGGGAAAGAGTGCAGGTATGCAGATGGCAAATGATGTCTATCAAATGCTTGTGGAAAGAGATATGGTCAATCAAGTACGTATTATTAGTTTGAATGCAAACTTGATTAGTCAAGTGGAACGAACCTATCCTGATGTAGAAACAGAGTATCTATGCTTTATTGCCTATGGAGAAATAGAGACGATGGAAGTGGATGCGGTTGGGTTGGAAGAAGAATTAGCAACGTCAAAAAGAATTGATAACCTACATGAAGCAGGAAAGAAAGTGGATGTATGGACTGCAAATTCCTTTGGATCAATCATACGCTTTATGGTATCAGATGTAGATGGTATTATCACAGATAGTGTTCAACTGGCCTTGAACATTAGAGATGGAAAGAGTGATTTACCTGACTTTACAAGGCTATTACGAATATTCTTCCCACAATTTTAATATGCATGCATGTATTTTGTGAGTGATATATATCTAAATAATTTATAATGTATTAATTTTCTTACAATCAACAATGATGTATAATAAAACCACTGTAAAGATAAGGTGAATCATTCCTGGCTTTATAGTGGTTTTATAAATATAAGGGAGATAATATGGAAAACTTCATTCGTAATTTAACAAAAGAGAAAACTCTGATTAATAAAGTATTCCTTGCATTATTATGCAGCCAGCTGGCAATCATTATAACTTCATTCTTTAAGATTGCAGTATTGCCAAGTTTTGGGAAACTAAATCTATATGCAATGGCTAGTATGGCAACACTATTTTTGATTTCATCAGTCATTGAAATAGTGTTTACATTAAAGAAAAATGAAAAAGTATTTATTACACTTAGAATTGTTAACTTGTTATGGCTATTTAGTTTAATTGGACATCTCGTAAAGCAAATTGAAAATTTACAAAAGACAGAAGCTCTTATAGATTTTGGTACTGGTGTGGTAGAGAATCTTTATTCATGGTTATCATTTGGAATTGTTAATTTCTCAATCCCTAGATCTGGATATTCTTATTTATTAGGTACAGTCAATGTTATTCGCATTCTAGCGGATATTAGTTTGGTTATCTTACTAATATTTGTATATTTAAGATTTTTCAAAAAGGATGAATTTGATACGACACCATGTTTTGAAGGTAGTTTAATTGCAAAGTTACAGGCTGCATATAAAGCAGATAAGGTTGTAACAGGAGCAAGTATTGCATTAATTATTTCACCATTCTTGAGATTTATGAGTAATGGTCGTATTGAAGTACCTGCATTCGGTACAAGACCATTCGTTGCATCAGCGATCATAGCTCTTGGTGTATTTGTGATTCGTGGTGTACTTGTAAAAGATGAACAGAAATTAGAGAAATCTATCCTTATAGCGCTAATTTCATTTATCATTTGGAATCCAATCTTTGCGTTTCGTCAGGGTGTTGGTATAGGATATCTATTATATTTAGTTGCGATTATTACACTTGGTGTTGTCTATATTAAACGCCGTGACGCAAAGAAAGTAGTAGAACCACAGCCTGTAAAGCAAGAAGAAACTACAAAACCTGAAGTATCTGTAAAGGAAGAAGAAACTGTTACAGTGGAAGAGCAGGCTGTTAAAGACGAGCAACCAGCTGATAAAGAAGAATCAAAACCTGAAGAAACTATCCAGGAAGAGAAAACTGTAGTAGAAGAACAGCCTGTTAAGGATGAGGGTGTTGTAAATGAAGAAACTTCTAAATCAGAAGAAGAGGATCCTGAGAAGAAGTAAAGTGGTATTGGACATCAATATAAAGCGATGTTATAATACTGTGGCAAGCGAAAGGAGCTTTTTAGATGCTTAACGCTATATTAATGGTTGTATCGGCTTTGCTGATTATTTTATCACTATTACAGGGTGGAAAATCTGACGGTATTTCTAGTGCATTCACTGGAAATGGCGGTTTAAATCTATTTGCCAACACAAAGGAAAGAGGATCTGAAAAGGTCATTTCTAATCTAACGTTGGTACTTGGAATTGCATTTTTTTGCTTTAGTTATCGCGATAAGAGTGATTAAGTAACCGGTGAAAGCCGGTTTTTTCTTACGAAGAGACATTGGTTATTATCAGATATTGCTTAGAATAAGCTATAACAGAAAGAAGAATTATGGAAAATTTAAAACAAAGACTATTAGAATACATTGAAAATCATCCTAAGAAAAATCGTAAAGTGGACGATATTTTAAGTGCACTTGGAATGACTTCTTCCTCAGACTTCGTGAAAGTAAGCCAAGCATTATCTGAATTAGAAAAAGAATTATTACTATTTAGAGCAGATGATAACCAATATTTAACACAAAAACAGGCTGGTGTAGTAACTGGTAGAATTTCTATCAATCGTTCGGGACTAGGTTTTGTAGACCGTGAAGACAAAGAGTCAATTAAGATTGATCCTACTGATCAAAATACTGCATTGGATGGAGATACTGTTCTTGTTCGTTGCAAGCCTTGGGAAACATATGGCCAGGTTTTAAGAGTTATTGCACGTGCTAAGGATTTTATGATTGGTACATTCTTACCACGTGGAAAGAGACTAAAGTTTATTCCTGATGATGAAAAGTTACAGGATAAGCTATTGACTGTAAAATATGATCAAGATTTTCTTCCTGTCGAGGGAATGAAGGTTCTTTGTCGTATACAGAAGTATGGTACTGCAATTGTTGTATATGTTGAACGTGTCATTGGCTATAAGGATGATCCAGGAGTAGATATCCTTGCGATTCTTTTAGACCATGATATTGATCCGCAATTCCCTGAAACTGTGATGGAAGAGGTTAAAACAATTCCCCAGGAAATTCAGGAAAGTGATAAGAAAGAGCGTGTTGATTTAACAAATGAAACAATCGTAACAATTGATGGCGATGATTCTAAGGATTTTGATGATGCCGTGAGTGTAACTCCTGTTGAAAACGGTTGGGTATTAAAAGTATCAATCGCGGATGTATCACATTATGTAACAGAGAATAGCGCTTTAGATAAGAAGCTTTTGCGCGTGGTTGTTCAACATATGTAATAGATAGAGTTGTACCAATGTTGCCACACGAATTGAGTAATGGTATTTGTTCCTTAAATCCATATGTAGAAAGATTAACAATTACATGTCAGATGAATGTAAGTCACAGCGGTAAGATTGAAGAATACTCTATTTATCCTAGTGTAATTCGCTCTACAGAGCGTATGACATATGCAAATGTAAATAGAATTCTTGATGGTGATGAAAAAACTTCAGGAAGAATATAAGCATTTAGGAAATCTATTCTTTGATTTAAGAGATTGTGCTGACGCAATTCGTGCAAGTCGTACAGCGAAAGGTGCTATTGACTTTGATGGTACAGAGTCAGTTGTTGAAGTTGATGAGA
>CAKMPP010000110.1 GCA_927911475.1 uncultured Solobacterium sp.
ATCATAATCTACAGTTAAATCCTCAATATGTAATGAAGAGTGTTGATTGAGAATACGCAGTACTCCTGATGTATTGTGATAGCTCGACACAAGTGCGAAGCGTAATGAAACGGGTTGTCCTTCGATTTCCATCTCAAACCTTCCTGTTTGAGGATGATGAATATCAGATAAATCTAGATTTGCTTTGTACATTAGATAACGAAATAAACGAATATCATCATCCTTTGGGACCATTTGTCTTACGTCCTGTTCAATCTTCATTTCGATACTTAAACTCTCTTTGGGGTATGTCTTTAGATGAAAATGAATATCCGTCACATGAAATTCCATCGCTATTTTTAAACACTCAATCAGTCTTTCTTCCATAACAGCCCTCGCACTTCTATATTCAATAGAAAATCGAACACTCCATAAAAAAATGTTCGATTTCTCGAACATTAGTATTCATAACTTAAATCAAATTTTCCATCAGACTTCTGTACAATTAGGTAATAGTAACCTGGAGGAGTTTGTACTGTTTGATCATACTCTCCATATCCTTCAATGTTAACCATATCCGCAATCAGATTCTGTTCTAGGTCATATAGTTTCGCCACAAAAGTACCATCTCCTGTGTGCTTACCATAGATTCGTAGACTTCCTGCATTGAGATAGAAACGTACAACATAGAGCCCACCTGAATTTTGAATCTCTGTAGCTTGTTTACTTGAAGCAGAATCTGGATCATCAACCACTGTTGGTAAATCAAATTCCTTTTCTTTTTCATCCTGCGGCTTTTCAACTGTGTTATCAGTTGGAATTGTCTTTTCCTCAATCATTTGTGTAACATGACGATCAACTGCACCAAAAGAACTCTGCAAGTAAATAATATCATTCCTATCATTTTTATTTATAGATACTGTTAATAGTGAAACTTGTTGGGCACAGTGCGTCCATTTTTTTTGATATGTATAAATGCCATAGACATTGTTGCCCTTGATGATTGTCTGTGTAACCGTACATTCATATTGTGGAAAGTGTTTTTTTAAGACAGACTCAACCAGTCTTAATGCATCTTCATCTTTAAAGTCAGTTGTAGAAATCGCAATCTTATCTTCTTTCGCTACGTAGGTTGACTTTTCTTTTTGACAACCTGCCAGTAATACCGAACTCAAACATAAACCAATCAAAAATTTCTTCATATTACTACCTCGCTTCTATTCTACACGAAACAACAATAAAACAACTTTGATAAATTCTTAAAAGTAAGAAATCATATAAGGATTGTTACGAACTTCAATTCCTATCGTACTAGCTGGTCCATGTCCTGGATAAATCTGTAAATCATGCGGAAGTGTTTTTAGATACTCTAATGTATGACGCATCTTCTCATCACTACCAGAGTATAAATCTGTTCTACCACAACTAGACGCAAATAACGTATCCCCTGTAAACAGAATATTCTTATAGCGAATACAGGTACTGCCATCTGTATGACCAGGTGTATGATGAATCTCTAAAGAGAACGTTCCAATCTTAATCTGTTTCTCATTTAAATCATGAATAGGCGCATACACAGGTGCACTATAACCGTATTGCCCCGCATTGCTTGGTAGTACAAGTGCTAAATCATGATGGTCCATATAAACTGGACAATTGTACACATCACATAAATCATCAACTGCCCCTGTATGATCAGAATGCCCATGTGTTAAAAGAATTCCATCAACGATTTCATTCTTTCCAACACATTCCATAATCTTCTTATAATATCTTCCTGGATCAACAAAGAGTACATGACCATTGTCATGTAATACATAAGAATTCTCTTCAAACTGACCAATTGGTAATATATCTAATTTCATAATAAATATAAAAAAATAACCACCAAAGGTTATTTCTTCTCCTTATGCAATGTCATTTTGCGCAAACGTGGACAGTACTTCTTAACTTCCAACTTTTCTGGGTGCTTACGCTTATTTCTTGTAGTGATATAGTTTTCTTCACCACTTTCTGTGCATACTAAGATTACATTCTCTCTTGCCATTGTTAATAATCCTCCTAAGATTTTGCATGATGAGTATATCATATTCATAAATCAATTCCAAGTGATTTATGATTTTAACAGTCGAAAAACTCGATAAAATTTTATAATCGTGGGATAATAATACTCATAAAGGAGACAAAATAATGAAACGTACTGAAACACGTGCTTTATTTGTAGGTAATGTCCAGATTGGTGGCCAAAACAAATGTATCTTACAATCTATGACAAATGTTCCTGCAAAGGATGTAGAGCGCTCAGTCGCACAAATCAACGAACTAGCCGCAAACGGCTGTGAACTTGTCAGAACAGCAGTATTAGATGAAGAAGATGCTCGTGCTATTCCAGCAATTAAAGCCCGTATCAACATTCCTCTAATAGCAGATATACACTTTAATTACCTACTTGCCCTCATCTGTTTAGATGGAGGTATTGATGCGATTCGTATCAATCCTGGTAACATTGGCTCTCGTAAGAATACAGAAGCTGTCGTTGCCAAATGTAAAGAAAAAAACGTACCAATCCGTATTGGTATTAATGCTGGTTCTCTAGAAAGAGAATTGTTAGAAAAAATATGGTGGTCCATGTGCAGAGGCTCTTGTCGAAAGTGCTCAGCGTCACGTTGATATTCTTGAAAGCATGGATTTCTATGATATCTGTTTATCATTTAAATCTTCGAATGTAGAACTTACAATTGACGCATATGAACTTGCCGCAAAGACATTTAACTACCCTCTTCACCTAGGTGTTACAGAAGCCGGTGGATTTGCGGATTCTGCTGTAAAATCATCTGCTGCCTTAGGCGTACTCTTACATGAAGGAATTGGTGATACAATTCGTATCTCTGTATCAGTCCACCAAAGGATGAGTTAATTATTGGTAAAGCATTACTACGTAGCTTCCGTCTGATTGAAGACGTGCCTGATTTAGTCGCTTGTCCTACTTGTGGAAGAATTCAATATGATATGATTCCGCTCGTGAAAGAGATGGAAGAATACCTCCACAGTATCAAGGCAAATATCACAGTCGCAGTTATGGGCTGTCCTGTAAATGGTATGCAAGAAGCTAGCCGCGCCGATATTGGTATTGCAGGTGGATCCAAGTCAGGGATTCTCTTCCGCAAAGGAAAAGTCATTCGTACCGTACCACAAGCAGAAATCAAGCAAGCCTTAATTGAAGAAATCGAAAAAATTATAGAAGAACAGAGAAGCCAAAAATAGCTTCTCTGTTTTTTACTTATTTCTTCTGAAATACGATTGGATCTGTAAACTTAATATAAACAACCAAGTATCCAAGCGAAAACAAGAATCCCGCAAATACATCAGATGTATAATGAACACCTAAATAAATACGACTCATACCAATAATGAAAATCAATAGACCAAAACCTGTCATCAAAGTCCAACGTAAATTTTTATTTTTAACATTTTTGTAAATCATGTAGATTAGATATCCATAGAATGCCATACTTACCATAGAATGACCTGATGGAAAACTATACCCTGTTTCCTCAATTAAACGAAATCCAGTAGGACGAGCACGACGTACGATCAATTTTAGTATGTTATTTAATAGTGCAATTAGTACCAAGTTTGATACAACACTAACTGCAATTCTTTTATTTGTAATGAGAACTAATGAAGCGATAGCCCACACAATCATCAAGATAGTACCACCAAACTGTGTAATGACTTTTAAAATTGGTGTTAAGCTATCTGATATAAAATGCTTTGTTACAAAATTATAGACTGAAGTATCAATCGGTAATACATGACTACCCCATACTGCCTGCATCAAATATACAAAGATACTGATACAAATCAGCACAATAACCCATTTTATATTTTTTCTTTTGAAAAACTTGCATGCATATCTCCTTTAAAAATCGACGCATGTGCGTCGATTAAGCAACTTGAGGTTTGTT
>CAKMPP010000111.1 GCA_927911475.1 uncultured Solobacterium sp.
CCTACTCCATACAAATAAAACTGGCCCAAATTGGGAAAACACAGAATGAGATAAAAAATAAAGAGAATGCAGTGAAGATTTTTTGATTAATCACTGCATATGTAATAAATAAAACTACACTAACAAAAAGCCCATATGCACCCCAAAAACGAAGACTATCAATCTTCATTCCAAAGGTCATAAATAAACTCAATGCGAGTAACACTAAGTTGATATATACCCCAACCACTCGATACTTTGTTGTATGAATCTTAGGCATCATAGGTTCTTACCAAACTTTCTCTTATGATAATAACGGATGAGTGCCTGTGGAACGAGTCGTGAAGAATATGCTTGAATGCATAGTAGTTTTCACTGACAGGTAATCCTAATTTCTTTCTCCAATGAAGTGCTAGTTTACATGCGTCAACACGGAATTGGAACTTACGCTTCTTCATTGAAGTACGATTTTCACGATAGTTTAAAACAATCTCGTCTAGATTATATGCCTTCTTATTAGCATACATTAACTTGCACCAAAGATCATAATCTTCTGTACGGCTTGTTAAAGGTGAAACAGTATAGCCACCAACTTCCACAAGATCTTTCTTACGAATCATCACTGTTGGATGAACAATAGGATGATAACGATAGATATTGCGAGCATTCAACTCAACAGTGCACTTACGACTGCCCCAAATACCATCTTCATCAAATAACTTGATATTGGCTGAAACAAGAGATACATCTGGATGAGCATCCAAATACGCAACTTCTTTTGCAAAACGCTCTGGTAATGAAACATCGTCATCATCCATGCGTGCAATATATTCACCACGTGTATATTCAATACAACGGTTTAAAGACGCAGCTAAACGCAAGTTCTTCTCATTATGAAGAACTTGGAATTTATCTGGATACTTTTCTGCATACCCTTTTAGAATTTGATATGTGTTATCCGTTGAACAATCATCACAAACAACCAACTCCCAATCTTGGAATGTTTGGTCTAAAAGAGATTGAATCGCATCACTAATATATTTTTCGCCATTATAACTGGCCATAATTACAGATACTTTATACTGACTCATTCAATCCTCCTTTACTTAATCTTTCTCGATTAATGAATAAATCTCCTTCATCTTCTCCATGACTGCTTCTAAAGAGAAGTTTTGAATAAATGCTTGATTGGATGCTTTGTAACTAGCCCAATCACCATCAAGCACTTTTTGAATTGCATGTAAGCAACTTTCTGTAGAGAATGGATCAAACAGTTCTCCACGGCTTTCATCGATTAAATCTGAATTTCCACGAATCTTACTAACGACACATGGTAGTCCTGTAGCCATCGCCTCCATTAAACTAACAGATAATCCCTCACGATAGGATGGGAATACAAAGATATCTGACATTGCATAGATTTCTGATACATCTCTACGATATCCAAGTATATGTACTCTATCGGCAACCTTTAACTCTTCTGCAAGTTTTTGGTTATATCCATCTAAATGATCAATACCAACAATTGCATAATGTACATTCTCTGGAAGCTGCGTTAATGCATGGATGACACGTTGGTGATTCTTATTCTCGTTGAGCTCACCAACGCTAAGCAGTAATGTACAATCTACAGGAATATTTAATTCTGTACGTTTCTTTTGTACATCGATTTCTGCTTTACCAAATTTATTTAAATCGATGCCTACACCAGGTATATACATCGTATGTTTTGCATGCATATGATTCTTTGCACGCATGTAATCTTCTTGATTGATTGTAATTAGAATATCCGTCATAAATGACGCATACCACTCTGCTGGATACAGTAATACCCAGTTTTTCTTTGGAGCACCTTTGAAGAAATGGAACCCATGTGCTGTATACATCACTTTTGTATGTGTACTATGTCCCACAAGTCTTGCGATTAAACTAGCAATTGGTGTATGGCAATGGATAAAGGAAAACTTTTCTTGTTTGACGATTCTCTTTAATTGCTTATAGCACTGATAATTTTTAGGATCTGTGATTTTACGTGAAAAAGGAATTTGGTAAAATACCACATTCTTTTCCGTTAGTTCCTTTTTAAAATCAGCAATCTCTTCTTCAGAGATATTGTTTCCATCCACAAAATTACACGCAACCTGTACTTCATAGCCCATCTTTTGTAGTAAATCAATTAATGGCATACAGAAGTACTTAATCATCGATGCAATTGTAGTAACAATCAATACTTTTCTTTCCATTTAATCCTCAATTTATTTTGACTTATCTTTGAGAGTACCTGTACCACCCTCAACAACCCCATCGTGTCTTGCGACACTGAAGATTGTCATAATAAAGCATTTACAGTCCATCATAAATCCCATCTTCTCAACATACTCACCATCGAGTTTTGCCTTAACAGGAATTTCTAATTCATCTCTACCATTACCTGAGCCCAACCAGTTAGACCAGGAGTAATATCATTGGCACCGTATTTATCACGTTCTTCAATCAAATCATATTGATTCCATAACGCTGGACGTGGTCCAATGATAGACATCTTACCAACGACAATCTGTAGAATCTGTGGCAGCTCGTCTAAACTTGTTTGACGCAAGAACTTACCAATCTTTGTAATATACGCATCTGGTGAAGATAATAGATGCGTTGGCATATCTTTAGGGGCATCTGTACGCATTGTTCTAAACTTCCAGATATTAAAGTATGTCTTATTCTTACCAACACGTTTTTGTTTGAAGATAACTGGACCTTTAGAATCTAGTTTTATCGCTATCACAATCGCAATCAATAATGGAGACAGTACGATCAATCCGCATACAGACAGAACTAAATCTATCAATCTCTTTATTGGTAAATAACATTTCTGTTTGAATGTAAGTGCATGTTTTTGATTCATATTCCCTCCACTATCACTTAGTCACTAATCTTTTGGTACATATGTTGGCACAATATTTGAAACAATCTGTTTAATATTTGGTGATTCAGAATTGGCTGCCTTTTCTAGTTCTTCTAACTGTACCATGAACTCATCATCGTCCATGGAGATTGGATGACCAATACTAATCATCTTATTTTCGGTTGTCTGCATACCTTCTTCATCCATCAAGCGTTCTTCATAGAGCTTCTCACCTGGACGTAAGCCTGTATACTTCACTTCAATATCAACATCTGGGATATAGCCAGATAAACGAATCAGCTTTCTTGCCATATCATCAATTTTCACTGGATCACCCATATCTAACACAAATACATCTCCATCGTATTCCTGTGCATAGTAAGCTGCTTGTAATACCAAGGCAACTGCTTCAGGAATTGTCATGAAGTAACGGATAATATTCTTATCTGTAACTGTAACTGGACCACCTGCTTCAATCTGCTTCTTAAATAATGGAATAACAGATCCACTTGATCCAAGTACGTTACCAAATCGAACAGCAGAGAACTTCGTATACTGTGTTAAACCCTTCTCTTGCGCAGACGATGAGAGCGACGGTTCATCATCTGAATAATCATTTCACATAGACGCTTAGAAGCGCCCATGATATTTGTTGGGTTAACCGCCTTATCTGTACTGATCAATACAAACCACTTTACGTTATGACGAATTGCGGCATCCGCAACATTATATGTACCCATAACGTTGTTTTTGATTGCTTCGTTAGGGCTATCTTCCATTAGTGGAACATGTTTATGTGCAGCCGCATGGAAGATAATATCTGGCTTGTATTCATCCATAATGCTATCAAGACGAGACATGTTACGAACACTACCAATTAAAGTAATTAAGTTCAAGGAACTACCATACTTCTTCTTTAGCTCAAGTTGAATCCAATATGCATTTCCTTCAAAAATATCAAAGATAATCAAAGCTTTTGGTTGTTTCTCAGCAACCTGACGACATAATTCGGAACCGATACTTCCGCCACCACCGGTAACTAGTACAACCTTATCTTTGATAAAATTACCAATTTTAGATAAGTCTGTTTCAACTGTATCACGACCCAATAAGTCTTCTACATCAACATCTCTTAAATTCTTAATGGATACAGTACCATTTAATAATTGATATACACCAGGGATAGTCTGCACACGACAAGAAGTAGAAGAACATACCTCTAGGATTTCTTTCTGAACTCTCTTAGGAGCAGATGGAATCGCTAGAATAATCTTATTATGTCATATTTATTTGCTAAATCCGGGATATCTTCTCGTGTTCCTTCAATTGGAACCCCGTTGATATACTTTTTAACCAAGCGTGCATCATCATCCACAACACAGAATACCTTAGCCTTCAAAGAAGTACTGTGCATGTATTCCTGAATAATTTCACGTCCTGCAGCACCAGCACCAACGACCATAACTCTTTCTACAATTGCATCATCAGATACACCATAGTCTTTGAATACACTAAGCGCACGATACATAAAGCGCACCATCGTAGTGAATCCAAAGGACATTAAACCACCGATGATATAGAAAGAAACAGGCATCTGAATACGTGTAATAAAATAAACAATCACTACACCAATCTGTGCAAATACCCATGCATACACAGAACGTAATAATTCATACGCACCAGCAAACTTCCAAACTGATTGGTATAGGTGGAACATATGTAGCATTATAACGTCAATGAGGATATACCAAATAATGACACTGGCATACCCTGTTGTGTAATAACGATCAATCCATGAATAATGGAAATCAAAGCGAATCATTAATGCAAAGAAATAACTCACTGCGATAATTGCCGCATCTAAAAGAGCCATCGCAATCGATACGTGTTGGATCTTATTTAGTATGCTTGATAGTATACTATTATTTTCATACTATTCTTACGAGCCTCCTTAGTTATTCACCAGACTTTTTTCTTTGGATACTGATGATCAAATAATGCCAAGGCAACTACGATTAAGAAAGATAATCCAAATCCTGCCATAAAGCCTTTTAGACCAAAACTCTTTAGTGAAACTGGTGTAACACGAACCTTACCAGGAGCTGTTACAACTTTAACTGTAGCTTCCCCTTTCATAAGTTCTGTAATCTTTTCAGGCGCGATTTCCGCAAGTATCTTCGCTACTTCTGCGGTTGTCTTCTCATTTGGCATAACAACGGATACTTCAACAATCTGAGTAGATACTTTTACAGCTGTTTTCACATTGCTATTACGCACCATCTGCGCTGCATCCATTTCAAGATTTGCATTCTTAATCACTTCATCTAAGACTTCACCACTCTTTAATAGTTCAGCTGCAGTATTTACCTTCAAGATTACATCTGCACTCTCATCTGGCATGATTTGCTTTTCATCTTTCTCTGGCATAATATACATTGCAAAATTTGCTTCATATGTTGGCTTCTTAGTTAGCTTTGCAAATCCGATACCGGCGACCATACCTAAAATAGCAGCACCAATAATCCAGAATTTCTTCTTGAAAATATTGCTGATTAACTTTCTTAGGTCTAATTCCATATCCTCATCAAAATCTAGGATTGCCTTATTGTTCTGTTCCATAACATCCTCCGTACTGTTATTTTAGTTTTCTGTTTTCTCGATTGTTTCTTGAAAGTTATAGCAATCTACCAAATCAACTTGCTCATAAGTTAAATTACCGAACACCTTTGAAACAATACCTTTTTGTATATTCTTAATGAATAGATTAAATAGTTTTGTAAACCAAATTTTTTTTACCATGGATTCTCGCAATCGATTCAACCATCTCTTTTGTATTTACATATTCCTTATTTTGTGGGAAGAAGATTCCTTCCATCTGCTTTGTGATAACCTGATGCACAAATTCGGATAAGTTATCTACAAATAACATACTTCTCTTATTTGTATAGTTTGGGAATATTGGTGACTTTAGCGCAAACTTACGTAAACTCTGATAATTTCCCTTGCAGCCCTTTCCATAGATCATAGGCGGTCTTAGAATAGCTACCTTGAAGTTTTCATCTACCAACTTAGAAATCAGATGATCTGCTTCTAATTTGGATTTTCCATATGCATTTTGAGGATCTTCTTTTGTCTGTTTTGTGATATGACCAATTGTCTTACCATAAACAGACATTGTACTTAGCATAATAAACTGCTTTACACCCGCTGCTTTTGCACATTCTGCGATTTTAACTACCAAATCACGATTTACTACATAATAAAGTTGGCGATTTTCATCTGTCTCTTTAATATGTGCAATTCCAGCCACATTATATACAACATCATAACCTATAAAGTCTTCTTTTTTTGGCTCATAATTCTGAGTTGGAATTGTATCAATCTGATATCCATACTTTTCAGTTAAATAGGTCTTTGCCTTTTCACCGATGTAGGAGCCAGCACCTGTAATTAAAATCCTAGTACTCATATAATCCTCCGATTAATTGCTTGTAAATGTTAATAATGTACCATTTTGGTCCGCAACCCATTGGTTGTCTTGAATGCAGTACCAAGTATATCCATCTGCTTGTTTTGTTTCTTTTACGTAGAACTTTTGTCCACTTGCGGCAGTACCTACAACTGCACCATTAACACTTGGTGTACTTCTAATATTTAACGCATCTACCTTAATTGTAACTGTTCCAGTCGTAGTGCCAGTCGTTTTGGAATCCGTAGTCGATTCAGTATTGGCTGGTGTATTCTCAGTTGGAATTGGTTGTCCATTCATCATGAGATTATATTGATACTGATATGCATTCTTCTCTGCTTGGTCTGGATAAACAACAGATAGTTGTTCATTTGGTGCAGAGGCTGTATATTCCATACCATCCACACCACCAACATGAGCTGTGATAATTTCCCACTTAATACCTTCATCAAGTGTCTGTGCAGCTAACTGATTAATCTTAGATACATCCACATTTGTTAAGAAGGAACCTGCAAGTGAATCCAAGATTCCTGCAAAATTTGGAATCATTGCTGGACTTGTTAGTTTTTCAATGATTGCTTTTAATACAATCTGTTGATGTGCATTTCGTCCTAAATCGCCATCTGGTAAGTTATATCTCTCACGCACATATTCGAGTGCCATTGTAGAGTCTAATGTAATTTCCCCAGCAGGGAAGTAATTACCTGTCCAATAGCCTGTGAATTCATAAGGATTGTAAACTGTAACACCACCCAACTTATCAATAATATTCAAGAATGTTGAGAAGTTTACAATGAGATAATCTTCTGCGTTTGTACCATAGTAGTTATTAATTGTATCTACTGCATTCTGTACACCCATAACACCCGCATGCGTTAACTTATCATATCCGCCAAGCGCTACGTTAGGTACATATGAATCACGTGCAAACGAACCAATTAAAATCTGACGTGTCTTTGGATTAACAGTAACCATCATATTTACGTCGAAACGACCCTCTGGTAGTAACTCTCCGTAATCATCATTACCACCAACAAACACCGTAAATGGAGCAGTATCAGCAGCCTTAGGCTTCTTTACGACCTCCGCTTCAATATCAATAGTCGCAAGAACTACTGTCTCATTTTCAAAATTACTAAACTTTTCATAATTCTTTAAAGCTGACTTATATGTTGTATTAATGAGGAGGGCTGAAACTTCGTTATTATAGAGAGCCTCAACCGCATTAATGATTGTCTTTCTCTTATCAAATTTGAGTTTTGTTTCAAGGGTCTCATCAATCCAAGCAATCGCTCTTTCCTGGTTCTTTTGATCAGAAGCAGATTGTGCTGCGATTGTTTTATCGAAGTAATCCTTGATTTTATCTGAAGTTGTTGTGTCTTGGAACACATCTTTATGTTGTTCCTTATATTCTGATTTCAACGCAACAATTTCATAATGTGTTGTATTGGAAGCGTTATTTGCATTTAATACATTCATTAAACTTCGGTTTGTATTGTAGATATAAACCGAAGAAATAGTAAATGCCACTGCTAAAATGGCATTGAATGCCAATACAACATAATTCTTTCTGGATTTTTTCTTTACGATTCTTCCATCCTCTTTTTGTAGCTTTCTATACTTAAAACGCAGTAAAGAAAGAATCAAAGCGAACATTGCAATCGCTAATGATCCAACAATAATCATTGCTCTCCAGCGAAGCGGAAGGAAGGCTAATCTAAAAACAACTGTATCAAACAGAATACACCCTACGAAAGCAATTAACCAAGTCACTAAGGAAATATTCACTTTTTTCTTTTTCTTTTTATCTGACATATGTCTACTCCAGTTAAATTTTACCATAGTGATTATACAACACATCGCTGTATAACAAAAATCACCTATTTATTTCACATTATCTCACAAATTTAAACTCCACCTTTATTCGGTTAAGAGTCAGCATTTTTCTCAGGTTCATTTAGGTAGAATAGAGTTATCCATAATACCCAGAATAAAGCTTGACGATAGTTAACTAAAAACATACTCTCTATCAATATTGTTATAAAGCAAACCAAGCTTACCGCATTTAGCCCCTTCAATCTCTTTTTAAACCATCCCATCAATATTGCGAATGGTATAAGTCCGTAAGAGAAGAATAGATTAATGAACGAGGAATGTATCTCATTAACCGGTTCCGGATAATAACGTTCGTAATTTCCTTCTCCGGCACCATATATAAAGTATTCAGGGTAATTAATAATTTTCTCTGCTGCACGCTCACGTAATATATCTTTAATTCCATCTGCATAGATTATGTTATAGATTTTATAGCGGATGCGATTTACAGTTGTATACTCAACATCTTCAATACGGAAATCCGAAGTTGGGATGAAATAATAAACAACTCCAGTTGTAGTCAAAATTAACATCATACAAAGGATAACTTTATTAACACGGAACTTTTCGCCAATAAATCGAAGCAAAGCTAGAGTATATAGAACTGCAAGTCCCAATAAAGCAGCTAATGATTTACTCTGAATAATAAGAAATATACCCATTGCACTTGTAATTGGAAACAGATATGTATCCACCTTCTCGTGCTTCGTCAAATATGCAAACAAAAGAACAATGAATATATAGAAACCAAATTGATTAGGGTCCGTAAAAGTTCCCGTATATCTTGTGGCTCCTTCTTCCCAAAGTTCGTAATATATCCTACCTAGACCACTAGAATAAATCAGAAATTGAATCATTAAATTTGCATATAATACATATCGAATTTTATCTATTAATTCCTTATTAATCCCACTATCATAGGAATAGACTACAACTCCCATATATACAAGATATAATGATGAGAATAAAAATCTTGGGTCTGGAACCACCTTATGATAAAAAGCATTTATCATAATTGCCAAGACTAAAAATATATAAAATAATTTATTCTTCTTTATGTTTGGTATTAAAACCTCTGCTTTAAAATCTCTATATACCGTGCAAAAAAAATAGAGCATGAGAAAACCATCTGCAGGCTGAACTTGCCCCGATGCTCTGACATAAAACGGACGTAATAATATAAATAAAAGTAATAGGATATTTGTCATAGTTCTCTCATTCTATCTTATAAATTTTAGACTATTCCTGTTAAATGAGCAACCGTAAATCAACTAGACCAATCACCTTTTGAGCAATTCCATCTAGTATTCTTTAAGAAAATTTTTCTTCTTATAATTAAGATACTAAACCAATAC
>CAKMPP010000112.1 GCA_927911475.1 uncultured Solobacterium sp.
CTAAACCTGATAAGAGTACTGCTGCACATAAGCCTGATAATAATTTTTTGTTCATACTATTCCCCTTTAGTCATTTACTACTTTGAGTTCTAAACTATTCGCAGCTTCTTCTGCTTTTGATCCTTTTGGTGTATGAATTTCTACATTCTTATTTGAATTTTCCGGGAAGTAGAATAAGTCTGTTATTTCAGTTACACTTTCAGGTATTGTGATCGATTTGATTGATGGTGTGTCTGAAAATACCAATTTACCAATTGATTTTGTTCCTTCCGGAAATACAACAGACTCTAGAGAACTTGCTCCTAAAAATGCGTGATCATCTACAGTTTCTAAAGATGTTCCTAAATAAATGTACTTCAATGCTTTATCTCGACCAAAAGATGACTCTCCAACATATCTTACTGTATCTGGTAAGACGATTGCCTCACATTTTTCAAGATTTGCCATACCACGCTGTGCAATCGCTATAACAGGTTTACCTTTAATTTCCTTTGGTACACGAACAACCTTGTCATCAGAAGTGCAACTATAGATAGCATAACCTTCTTGCCATTCTTCATAGGTGAAGTACTTTTTCATCTGTCTCTGGGAAATCTTTGAAGTTCTTCTCTGTTACTTCAGAGTTGTTTGTTGTAGCTGTTGTGTTATTTTCTGTTTCCTTTGTTTCTGTTGTTGAAGTACTTGTTGTAGTATCTTGTTTTGGTTCCTTAGGTCCACAACCTACTAAACCCACAAGCATGATTCCTGCACATAAGCCCGATAATAATTTCTTTTTCATAAGAATACCCCCTATATTTTCATGAATAGTATTAATAATATTTTGTTGTTAATATCAATTAAACTGATTTAATCTTCTCACAATTATATATTGTTGAACACATTGAAATCCTTAAGTATTTATAATTTTAAGATCATTATTACTTTAATTTTTCTAAAAAAATGCCGAAGGCACCACAAATGATATTCACGTGTTTCCTTTCGGCTTTTATTTACGTTTTACTCTTATTGTTTCACAAATTTTAGGATTTCTTCGTACTTATATACACGTAAGTAACATAGAGCACATACCACAATTACAAGTGTGATAATACCACCTAAAATACTATGGATGATTCCTAACACAACACGATAAGCTACCATCGCAAGTACTGTGTAAATCAAACCGTTTGTTATCTTTTGTCCCCCAGTTGCTTGGTATAAGTACCATAGACCACCAATCACTATTGCTAAACATGCGATGTTTAAGAACAATCTAATAATCGCTAACCAACCTAGTGGTGTACATAATATAAGTGCTCTAAGGATTGCAGCCGCAAACAACATATTAATTCCTGTACGATATTGATCCATATATTTCCCTCTATCTTTCTGTTTCTTTAAACGATTCATGTACTTCTGTCGCAACTTCTCGCCCGTCTTTAATTGCGGTTGCGATAGATTGAGGACCTAAATATGCATCCCCTGTTATTAGTACATTTCCTATTGTACTCTGATGTTGACCGGAAGTCAAATTCAATTTTTCATCCAGAACACTAAAGTCTACTTTTTGTCCAATTGCCGCAACAACAAGGTCACATGGAATAATATGTTCACTACCTGCCACTTCGTGCGTTGATCTTCTTCCACTTTCATCTGGTTCACCAAGTTCCATTGTAATAACCTTCACACCAGTTACTTTTCCCGTCTCATCACGCAATACTTCTTTAATATTTTCTAAGAAATGGAATATAACTCCTTCATTGCGTGCATCTTTGACTTCGCCCTTGTGTGCTGGCATCTCCGCTTCGCTACGACGATAGATGATTTTTACATCATCCATGATACGTACAAGACTTCTTGAACAATCCATCGCAACATTACCACCACCCCATACAACGGCGTGTTGGTAGTTCTCTTTGTAAAAATCATGCATGTGCTTGATGTTTAAATCATGCAGTAAAGTTAATCCTGCAACACAGCCACCTTTTGCTTCAAGACCAAACATATTTTCTACTTGGGCACCAATAGCGACTACAATACGGTCAAACTTCTTTTGCAAATCACTGAATAGAATATCTTTTCCTATTGTAGTTTGAAAGTGAAACTGAACACCCGCAGCTGTAAGTTCGTCCATCAACTTATCAATAAAACTTGTATTGAAGCGAAACTGTGGTATACCCGTATAACAAGCCCCACCTGCACGATCATTCATATCAAATACTTCGACGTCATATTCACCAAGTTTTAAAAGTGTTTGAATACTATATAGGGTTGCAGGTCCTGCACCAATATATGCAATTTTCTTCTTTGACATTTGATTTTCCTCTAGTACTACTTATTTTGGTTTGTACCTTTGATATCTGTCACAAACCACTTACCATCGTCTTGTTGTTCAAGTGTAATGACAGAATCCTCATTGACATATTCCTTGTTTTTGAAATTTTCTGTATATACGGAATAAATATTCTCTACAAGTTTCTCCATCATATACTTTGTAGCAGCTTCTTTACCGTCTTTATTTTGGATCTGTGTTGCTTCGACGGATAGCGTCGCAATCAGTGCCTTGTATTCTTCACCTGTAAAATATTTTCTGATTTCTGTCGTATTTAAGTAGTCCATTGAGAAGATTACTTCATATTTTCTTTCATTTACTTCTTTTACTTCTTTGATCTGTGGGTTTTCAAAAGATGAAGTTCTGATTTCCTTTTCAATTTCAGCTAGTTTTTTCTTCGCATCATAGACAAGTCTGCTGAAGTTGAAAAACCAGCTGGTGTCTTAAATGATGATTCAATCGCATCACACATCTTCTGAACATCTTCGCTGGATTGATCTTTCGCCTTCGCGATATCTCCGCTATCTAATGCGTTGATAAATATTTCTGCTGTCTTTTTAGCTTGTGCTTCAGGTGTTGGCTTACCACAACCCGCTAAAACCAATAGCATTGTTAACATTAACTTTGTAAATTTCATAATATACCTCACGTTTTTCTGTATTCTACTGTATCATATTTCTACTCAATATGATTTGAATTCAGTATTGATATTACGTATAATAATTACATCGCCGACATAGCTCAGTTGGTAGAGCAACGCACTCGTAACGCGTAGGTCGCAGGTTTCAATTCCTGTTGTCGGCACCATTAGACTAAAAGCATCTCCCTTTGTATGCATGATATGCATTCACACATGGAAGATGCTTTTATTTTATTCCTCGTTATACTTCTTTAACTCTAAATTAACACACTCGACATCCGACATAACCCGAATGTATTCAGTGCCACGTTTTTGACGTGTTTCTGCACCCTTACCTGTAATCAAGATAACTGTATTACCTTCTGCATTTGCAGCGTCTTCCACTGCTCGTGCAATGGCTTGTTTTCGGTCGATAATGATTTCATATGGTGTCTTTTCTTTTTCAACTGCTATTGCAATTTCCTGGGCAATTGCCAGTGGATCTTCTTCCCCAGCATCTTCTTCAGTCAAGTAGATGTAGTCAGCATATTTACCTGCAATTTCTCCAAGGTCATGACGGCGATCTTGTGCCTTCTTACCAGGACATCCAAAGACAATCGTTGCACGATATCCGGGATATTCATTTCGTACAGATTCAAATAATTTCTGAAAGGATAACCGGTTATGTGCGTAGTCTACAATTGCAGTTATCTTTTGGTCGTTTGATGCATAGATTTCCATACGTCCAGGAACCTTTGCCTGATATAGACCTGCTTGAATATCACTGATAGGAATGTCATACAAACGTGCTATTGCAATTGCACATAGTGCATTGGATACGTTAAATAATCCTGGCATTGATAGTTTAAACTCGTCATCAAAGTCACTTCCACGAACATTGAAGACAATATCATTTCCGGCTTTATGAACATTGTAACCATAGAAGTCGGCATCTTCATTTGTTTCCGAGAACGTAATTACTTTCTTACTAGCTTTCGCTGCTTCTAAAATCTCTTCACAATGCTCAGAATCTAAGTTTACAAGTCCATATGTGCACTGGTCAAAGATACGTAACTTGGACGCAAAGTAATCTTCCCATGTAGGATGTTCAACCGATGATATGTGGTCATAACCAATATTTAAGAATGCCGCAACGGAGAAGTTTACACCAAGCACACGGTCATACTTCAACGCTTGTGAAGATACTTCCATCGTCACAAAGTCAATATTCGACTCAACAGCATTTCTGAAGTGTCTTTCTAAATCGAGTGGCTCAGGTGTTGTTAAGTGTGATTCAAAACGTTCAACACCATCATAGGTGCCAATCGAAGAAATCACTGCACTTTCTTGTTTCTCAACACGTTTAAGATATGTATCTAAGATTGTCTTTACATAATATGTCGTTGTAGACTTTCCTTTTGTTCCAGTCAATCCAATGACATTCAGTTCTTTCCATGGATCGTTATAGTACATCGTCGCAATGTTTGCCATTGCATAACGTACATTTGTTAGTGGAATCCATGGAATATTCACTTCTGGATATTCTACTTCACTTAAATATGCAAAGGCACCTTTATTCACTGCATCTTGTAGGTACTGTTCTTTAAAATGCACGCCTTTGCACAAGAATAATGTATTACTAACAACCTGTTGTGAATCACAGGATACAAGTTCCACAACAGTATCCATGCATGTATCAGATAAATGAACTTCACCTAATACATTCTTCTCTTTTAAAAGTGAGATATAGTCTTTTAATAAATATTTCTTCATCTAAACCTCCTATACATGCAATGGTTCACGGCCAAAGAAGCGAATGCATTCCTCTGCTAAAACCTCCATCGCATCAATATAGAATGAAGGTAGTCCATGATATTCACGATATACGGATAATTCTGTACAGCCAAGAATTGCACAATCACAACCAGCATCTCTTACTGCTTTATCAATTGCCGCAAAGCTATGACGATTACCCTTTTCTCCTCGCTTGATTTCATCATAGATTAAGGACATGACCTTCTTTTGTGTCTCAGCATCTGGCTGCCATGCTTGCATACCTGCTGCTTCGATTTCACGATGATATACGCCTGTCTTAATTGTGCCATCAGTCGCAAGAATCGCCACCTTCTTATGATTTGTTTGTGCCAAGCGTTTTACCGTTTCTCGTGGCATATGAATAATTGGAATAGAGATTTCCTTCTGTAAACGATCTGCGAAGTAGTGCGATGTATTACATGGAATCGCAATAGAACAGCTACCACAATTCTCTAACAAATGACAATCATGCAACATGCGTTCATATACAACATTCTCATTACCAGATAGAATTGCAGTTGTACGGTCTGGCATCTTTGTATCCGATAATATTATTGTTGGAATATGGTCTTGGTCGCATGATGCATCGGTACGAACTAGAATCCACTGATATAAAATTTGTGTTGCCTGTGGACCCATTCCACCCAAGATACCTAATTTATCTTTTGTCTCTTCCATACATGACACCTCTATGATTTCTTTACTGCGTATGTCTCGTAATTCTTTCTTTGTCTCTTTAAGTTATACCAAACCCATAAGCGATGGAAGAGATTCTTTTCTCCCTTATATACAAGGGAGTTTGTCATCTTACCTGCTTTTTCTAGTTGTCTCATTTTACCGTGGTAGGAAGATACGATAAAGTCTCTTGCGACATCTGATGGTACAACCTGCCATAAGCTTTCATTCTCACAGATTTCAAATGGAAGTTCATTACCTTCAATGTAATCTTCCACTAGATAACGAGCGATATTAAAGCCCGCACCTGTGACATAGTAGTTACTTCTACCTTGACGACAGTTAATCTCAAATAGCTTTAACTTACCATCGCGTTCATCATATTTCATATCAAAGTTAGAGAATCCAACATAGTGGATATCTTCTAAGAACTTCTTTAGCTTCATACAGATTTCTTCGTTTTTCTCTGTCATGATAACCGCATGATTCCCTAATCCATGAGGTGTATGTTCTTCTAGTAAGACATGGCCAAGGCACATCATCTTCACCTGTCCATTCTTATCAGAATAGTTTGTTAATACACGCATATAGGAGTCATCACCAGGGATACAATCTTGAATAATCATTGTATCTGGATATCCAGCCGCATAACAACGATCTAGCACATCGTATAATTCTTCCATTGTCTGTAAGATAAATACCTTATCATTGCCTTCAAATGGATGTTCCCAATAAGTAACGGAATTTGAAGGTTTACAGATAAATGGCGCTGTAATGGTAATGTGAAATCATGACCCATTTCTTTGTGGTAGATAAACGTAGCTGGATGGTCTAAACCATACTTGTCGCACATCTCATAGAATTTTTCTTTGTTGATGAGGATATTTAGAAGTTCAGCATCAATCCCTGCTACGATACAGTTCTTTGGAAATAAGTGCTTATTTTCAGCAGCCAGCTTTACGTATGCATCACCACAACCTATGACAAGTACTTTTCCATCTTGGTGACTATTTGCGAAAGTCACAACATTCTTTACATACGCATCTGCATCTTCATTATTTTCACATGCATGATAATCAATAATAGAACTGCGATAAGCAGGTCCAGATAAATATTTACCAAAACATGTAGAACGTAATCCATACGCTTCATGGAATGCTCTTGCAACAGAGTATACGTTTATATCACCACCAAATAACAATGGATAGATTTTTTCCTTCATAAATAGCCTCTTTTCTTTTAATGTACTTCGTTTATTATACTACACAGTTGCTTTGTTGCTTAGATTCGTCCTGCAAGTAGGAATATAGCAAACATAATTGCATTCACAGCAACAACTGAAACCACAATACCAGCTACTATCAAAGTAGGATTGATTCTCTTTGTAATAAATATGTTACAACCATCTAGTGGCTGTTCATCTGTGCTAAATAACTTATCAAGCAAAGGAATATTCTCTGTATCTGTACTACGCTGAATCGTCATCAGATAGTTACCTGGTTCAGCATCAAACCAAAAGTGTTGTCTAGAATGTTGTGTAAAGGTGCTTCTTTCTACTTTGAACGTCGTACGATATAAAGGAATTTCTCTACCAGTTTCCACTTCGTTTATCACAATATTCAATCTTGGGTAGGAAAATTTACCTAACGGTACCCTGAACCAAATCGCATAACTACCTTGTTCAGTGATTGTGAATTCATCACAATCAAGCGTAGCTTGCATTTCAAAGATACTCTTTCCAAATGCTTTAAAACGTATTACAAACGCAATTGTGCCAATTAAACACAATATGCCTACTAGTACTATTAATATCACTAAAGACTTCATAACTCCTCCATAATATCCCTTCTATTTTATCAGTTTTATACCCCTATTTCATAGATATTAAATGAGATATTTATATACATCTATGCTATACTTGTCATGTATATTCTGAAGAATATTGAGACGTACGAGGTGAATATATGTCTGCCAGATCAAAACAACAAAAAAAGAAAGGTGGCGTCGGTAAGGTTTTACTCATACTCTTAGCAGTTGTGAGTATCATCGCTATCGGCGTATATATTGCAGGTGTTATCTATTTCCAACAACATTTCTTCTACCGCACAACAGTTGGTAATACAGATGTAAGTTTTATGGATGTAGATTCAAGTATCGATACACTTACAAACTCTACCAAAACCTATAAAATTAAAGTAACTGCCCCTGGAGATAAGGTTTACGAAGTAAAGGGTAAAGATATCTCACTTAGCCTTGCAAGTGATGCAAAGGCATCTGTAGAAAAGGAAATAAAGGCACAGAATGTATTTACTTGGCCACTTTCTTTGATTCAACCTGAACACAAAGAAATTAAAGTAGAATACAGTGAAACAAAGCTCCAAAAACAATTAGAAGATTTGTTGTCATTAACAAAAGATCCAGTCAACGCAACAATCTCAATTAACGATGATACATACAAAGTTGTTGAAGCGAAGTATGGTGCAGATACAGCTGCAGTACAAAAGGAAATTGATGAGGCCATCCATAATCAAACCTACCAATTAACACTGAATAAAGATAACTTCACAGCCCCAGAAATCACATCAGAATCTGAGCAGATTACAAATGCTGTAAAGAAGATTGAAAGCTACTTAAAGAGTACAGTATCCTACACGATTGGTGATTCTAAGAAAGTCATGGATAAAGCATCCGTACTAAAAGTACTAAGCATTTCTGATACATATGATGTGACCGTTGATGATGCTAAGTTACAAGCATATGTAGAAGAACTAGCCGCAAACTTTAATACCTACGGTAAAGTTCGTACATTTAGAACACAAGCTGGTGATGATATTCAAATCGGTGGTGGTGACTACGGCTATATTCTAGATAAGGATTCAGAATTCAATCAGTTAAAGTCAGATCTTGAATCTGGCATGATGGTTGAAAGACAACCAATGTGGTCCCAAACCGCACAAGGTACTTTAGAAAATGATATCGTGATACTTATGTAGAACTTGATTACACAAACCAAGTCATGTACTACGTATTACATGGTGAACGTGTATTCTCATCTCCTATCGTATCAGGAAACCTCAACATGGGTAGTGGTTCTCCAGATGGTGTCTTCCGTATTAAGTACCGTGTTACAAACACACACTTAAAAGGTACCGATTACGATGGATCTGAATATGATTCACCAGTAAACTACTTTATCGTATTTGCATATAACATCGGCTTCCACGATGCTCCATGGCAACCATGGTTCGGTGGTGACCGTTATACATATGCAGGATCTCATGGTTGTATCAACCTACCGAATGATTCCGCCGCATATATGAATGCGAACGTTCCAAATGATATTGCGGTTGTAGCGTACTATCGTACCCCAGTAAATCTAACCGGTACCGCCAACGCCAACTCAAACGCATATTCATATCATTAAACAAAAGAAGGTTCTCTTCGCAATCGAGAACCTTCTTTTAATATAACTTTAGCTCAGCTGCCTGCTGATCCCAGATAGCGTAATCCGCTTCTCCACGGTGATCAGGTATGTGATACTTTTCTTTTAAAATCTTACCAAAATAAGCATTGACCTTTTTAGAACCATTGATATTTAAATGGTCTCCACGGTCTAATGTATCTGTCGTCCAATCAAGCGCAAGTGCATTATCTAGCTTATTTAAATCATAATATGTAATTCCGTAGTTATCACATAGTGCTTGAATCACATCATGTCGTTCATCACTCCAGTTCTTTGGAGATGGTGAACTAACCATAATTAGTTCAACCTGATTCTCTTTACATAACTGTACAATCTTTTCAAAGTACTTCATCGTCTCAGGATAGATTGCTGTTTCACGCTTATTTGTCTTCATATACTGATCAGATCCCTGATATGGACGAATCTTGACACGTGCATAATACCCCTTACATTGATCTGCATATGCGTTTTCCTTTGGTTGCGCCAAGCAAATTAACGCCAAGGTTGATTGACTTATAGATATTGTGGTGGTGTAATACAGGGAATATCTGTTCTGCCATCATCAATACTGAATCTTCCTTGTTATAAACTGCATTCTTACGGAATAAAGTATTTGGCTCTAATACCAAGATTTTTGGTTTTTGATGTTTTAATACTTCTTCTAGAACGGTATAGCAGTCATTTAAACGCTGCGCACTACCACCTAGATTATAGGAAGCGATACCCTGTTCTTTCCAATACTGGAAAGGAGAGAATGTATTACTGGCCTCACTGTCACCTGTAAATAAGACATCCAGCGTATTCTCTTTTTCTTGGCTCACTGCATCAATTTTTCGATTTACCAACTGAATGTCATATACATTTTCATATTCCTTTGGTGCTACAAAATATGATGTACCGATCAGTAAACATACCAAAACCAATAGAAAGGCAACTGGTTTTAATGCTTTCTTCATACATACTCCTTACTAAAAACTTAATATAAACTTATTCAGCTTGTAGTCTTTGTACCATCGCAAGTAACGCAGCAGCGCTGTTAAAGTTTGCCGGTACAATATCAGATGCTGGAATCTGAATGTCGTAATGATCATTCAAAGCACTGATAATTGATAAAATATCAAATGAATCTAATACTGCATCATCGATTAATGTTGTGCAGTTTTCAAAATCTGCATCATCTTTAATGTCGTTTAAAAATTTCTAATAATTCTTCCATTGTTTTTCTCCTTTTGACGCTAGAATCCAGCGTACATCATTTTGATAATATCATATCCCGGTCCATACGCACCGAAGAATATAATATAGAATATCACAAGATATAGAATACTCCATCGTATTACTAATGGTTTGGCTTCAAAAACCTTGCGGATTGGATAACCTATTTCCTTTAGGATATCTACAATTACCACAATCACAAACGCAACTCCAACTGTGATGTAATCCCACGCATCCATACCAAGATAAGGAATTGTTGACCAAGCATCTGCCCAATCAAAGCGTGTGAATAAAGATTGTACCATCGTAATAATCTGTCCCCCAGAAGAAGCCGCAAAGACCATCTCACCAAAGCACACAATCACAAGTAACTTCACAAAGCGGAAAATACGATAGCCAAATCCATTTTGGTTGATATGAAACTTCTTGCAGAAGTTTTCTGTTGGTTTCTCCATGAACAATTCCGCAAAGATTAAAATGAAGTAGTAAATACCATATAGAATATAGTTCCACTGTGGACCATGCCACAAACCATTAGAGATCCACACACAGAATAACGCAATCGCAGGTCCAATATACTTTGCGACTGTCTTACCTAGATGTTGTTTACACCACTTGGTTAGCTTCATGATAGGTTTAGAAAGTGATACTGGATAGAAGATATAATCTCTAAAGAATGTACCTAATGTAATATGCCAACGGTGCCAGAAGTCGGACGCATTCTTCGCAAAGAATGGCTGTGTGAAATTCTCCGGTAATATAATTCCGAAGATTCTAGCACTACCAATCGCAATATCAATCGATCCAGCAAAGTCCATATATAACTGAATCGTACAGAAGATTGCTCCAACTAATACAAGTCCACCCATGGATTCATACCTAGAGAAGATTGCATTTACTACCGGAGCCATATGGTCCGCAATCGCAACCTTCTTAAACATACCCCAAAGAATACGTTCAAACCCAATAATCATATTCTCTTGGCTAATCGGCTTACCTTCTGTTAACCTCTCACCAATCTCACTAAATCGTGCAATCGGACCTTCCACAAGGGTTGGAAAGAATGTCGCAAACAATAACAGTTTTGCATAGCACTGCACCGGTTCAATCTTTCCACTATTGATATCCGCAAGATATGAAACAAGCTGCAAAGTATAATAACTAATACCGATTGGAACCAGAATCTTTAGCGGTGTAAATGTCTGCTGTAATACCGCAAAGACCCCTGTCGCAAAGAAGTTTGTATACTTTAAAGCCAAAAGTACCGCAAGATTCAACAAGATACCAGCCGTCAAAATACGACCCTTCTGTTTCTTAAATACCTTTTTATCTACACCTTCCGGTGCCTTTTTCATTTCACCTAATTTCTTACCGATGAAAAAGGTAATGAGGGTTGTTACTAAACAATATACTACCAACCAACCCGACCATACTCCGAAGAAAACCAGATTCGCAAGCAGTAGTACCATCCAACGATACTTCTGTTTCACTATCTGATAGAACAACATCGTAATCGGCAGAAATATAACTAAATAACCTAAAGCGTTATACGATAAATTCATAAGTAAATATCTTTCCATTCTTATAAAATAACATTCAATATTATAGTGCAGTTTTATAAAATTACACTATTTTCTGACTAAAAAAAATATCATTTTTATTGAATTTCACACGATTCACACTACCTTCACATATTTTGAACTGTTTTGTGAAAAGGATTATAATATATGTAGTGTTAGTTAATACTAACCAGGAGGTAAGATAATGAATCAACAACAACTAGAACGAATGCATTCAGATTTAGGATTTATTGCTGCCTTAGACCAATCTGGTGGATCAACACCAAAAGCCTTACGTGCATATGGCCTAGACGAGACAGCTTATGCAAATGATGAGGAGATGTTCGATTGTGTACATCAAATGCGTACACGTATCATCAAAACACCATCCTTCAACAAAGACGGTATCTTAGCCGCAATTCTATTCGAGAATACAATGGACCGTATGATTGATGGCAAGTATACTGCTGACTATTTGTGGCAAGAGAAAGGAATCGTTCCAATCTTAAAGATCGACAAAGGTTTGGCGGAAGAAAAGAATCATGTCAAGCTGATGAAGCCTATCCCAAATCTTGCAGAAACACTCAAACACGCTGTCGAAGATCGTCATATCTTCGGAACGAAAGAACGCTCTGTTATCTATGACTACGATGAACAAGGTATTCGCGATGTCATCGCCCAACAGTTTGATATAGCCTTACAAGTATGGAACGCTGGTGCTGTCGCAATCATTGAACCAGAAGTAGACATTCACAATCCACACAAAGCAGAATCTGAAGCCTTTATGTTAGAAGTGATCAACGAACATCTTTCAAAATTAGATTCTGATGTAAAAGTGATGTTTAAGTTAACAATTCCAACAGTAAATAATTTATATGCGGATCTTATGAAGAATCCTCATGTTGTACGTGTTGTTGCGTTATCAGGTGGATATTCACAAGATGAGGCATGTCACCTACTATCACTGAACCACGGTATGATTGCGTCCTTCTCACGTGCCTTTGCACAAGACTTACGCTACCAACAAACTGACGAAGAATTTGACGCAACTGTAAAAGCAGCTATCGCCAAAATTTACGCAGCTTCCATCGCATAATCAAGAAATACAGTCTATTGAAATACCTGTGCAGAATACAGCACAGGTATTTTTCTCTCTTATTTCTATAAAACTTTTACATTGTAAAGAAAAAAGAGTATAGTATATGTACCATATTAGGCAAACTGCCTAATCACTTCCATTTATTTATTCAAATGAATGGTGACTTTCTCAACAATATTTTATATAGTTCATTCAACCAGCATCCTTCAATACTACAACGATATTCTGATCTTTGCGAATATCAGCTTTCTATGTTCATTGTTTGTATCATAAGGAGGAAGATATGATGAAACTCTTAAAGAAACTTTTTGTCATCTTGGTATGCGTAATGATGACAACCCCGCTCTTACATGCCGCAGTCATTGCAGAAGAAATGCCTGACGAATACAAAGAGTACATAAAGGATAATTATTGGGCTGAGTTAAATTGGTTCCAAAATGATAACTATAAGGGGGTAGTTCCTACATATCTAAACGACTACTTTACAAGCAGTCGTTTAAGTTGGTATAACAGACTGAACTACGATGAATTGGTTCCATTTTTCCCAAGTGCCGGATTTTCAAGCAGTCCACAAGTAGATTCTGAAGAGCTTGATGTGATTAATCAATGGTTTGGAACATACGCGAAAGATCTCCCACATAGACAACCTACTGATCCTACTCTTAATCGTTGGCCTGGTGGAAAACAGTGGAATCCATATAACTTTAATTACGCAACAGAATTATTAAATGAGGGAATCACCGACTATAATGCACGTGCAGATATACGAGAAAGAGGATTATCTAGCACAGCTGTCATTGAGCATATGATTGGTGATACAGTCAATTTAGATTTTGATGTAGATGTATCTCTTTTAAAGAAGACATTACTTACCCAATTTATTAGTCTTTTAAACTCCGAATTCCCTGCGTATTATATGATGAAGGATAATATGCCTGAGACTGCCAAGGCACACAGGG
>CAKMPP010000113.1 GCA_927911475.1 uncultured Solobacterium sp.
GTGTAACAGCCATCAATAAGAACAAGATAATGTATGGTAATCCACTAAGAACACCTTTAAATAATAGACCGAATGCTTCGCTAGGCTTAACCTGTAAATTCATTCCTAAGAATGTACCATTTACAATGGCTTCTGCACGCTGGATAGCCATGAACATAGCCATGATGATAGGTAACTGAATGAACTGTACTAACATCATAGAACCAGGGTTAACGTCATACTTCTTCATTAACTGCTGTTGTTCTTGAGCCATACGCATCTTAGATGCTTGATCGTCACGGCCTTCATATTTACGTTGAATCTTATTTAATTCAGGCTGTAACATCTGCATTCTTTGCATACCCATCTGGGATTTTAATGTAAAGACTGCAAGTAAACCATTCACAACCGCAGTAACGACAGCGATTGCACCACCAACAGTGATAATTGGTGCTAAGTGGTTAAGTACCCAGCTTAGTGGCCAAACAAATAATGCATTAAACCAGTTTTCAGACTGGAAGATATCTCCAAAAGTTGTTGTGTTGGAAATCAAAATAATGTGACCATTAGCATCCTTTGGAGCTGTACAACCTGTAGCTGTCACTACGATTGTCACAATTGCCATTAAGGCAAGTAGTTTCTTTGTACGAGGGGTAAACTTCATATTTTCTCCTTATGTTTCAACTATTTAATTTTAGCCTTAATTAATAGTTTTTCCAAGTTATTTTTATTCTCCTCATAGCTAAGAGAAGAATAGCTAAAGCGGATAATTAAGACCATGTCTTGTTTTGTATTTTGAAAATCAATTAATTCATGACACATCATACGAACCTGACGTTTATATAGATTGCGATGTACGGCATTTCCTAGCTTCTTAGAAACAGAAACACCAATACGCGCCTCATCACCTTCTTTAGGGCCGTAATAGATGACAAAAGATTGATTTACAATCTTTGTCCCCTTTTTAATCATGGATTGGAATTCTTCCGCTTTTTTTAATTCGATTCTTTACTTTCATCTCTAACCTCTATAGTAAGAAAAAAACCACCAATGGTGGCTTCTTAAGCAGATAAGACCTTTCTTCCCTTAGCTCTACGTCTGTTGATAACTTTACGTCCACCCACAGTAGCCATACGGGCTCTAAAGCCGTGTGTAGCTTTATTCTTTTTCTTGCTTGGTTGGTATGTTCTCTTCATTCATGCCACCTCCAAATTACTATATATTGAACATATGCTCATAAATAATACTTTTTGAAGGGAAAAATGTCAACGCTAGAATGAAAATAGATAAAAAAGAATTATAGAAAATTTCACACAAACAAAAAAACAAAGTAGAGTTTTTCTACTTTGTTATCTGATAAAATTCTTCAAATGTTAAATCAGTACCACCTTGTTCATACATTGCGCTAGAAACATCAGTTCCAACATAGCGGTAATGCCATGGCATATAGCTATACCCCGTAATATCCTGCTTCTTATCAGGATAACGTAGGATAAATCCATAAGTATGCGCATTTTCATATAACCACTTACCAGCAGGTGTATTTGCGAAGTCTACAGAGCTTGTACCAGTCGCTGTATCTGTAAAGTCGAGTGCTAAACCTGTCTGATTTTCACTATAACCTGCTTTAGCAGTTGTATCAGAGGCTTCTTTTTCACCTAACTTACTTACACGGTCTTCATAAAGTGTCTGTTGTTCATCATAAGAGCGGTATCCAGCAGTAACATAAAGTTTAATACCAGCAGCTTCTGCAGCGGAAATCATAGATTTAGCCGCATCACCAACATCCTGACGGATTTGAATTACATCTGCAGTACTCTGTAAATAAGGAGAAGCTAGATTTGCAGGAACAAAATCACGTGAAAGGGAGTGATTTTTATCAACCAATACCGTAACACTGTTAGGATCTGTCAAATGGGCTGGTAAAGCAGATGCAGTTGGCTCTACTGTTGAAGCAGTAGTCGTAGGCTCTGGAGTAGGTGTTGCTTTCTTTAATAATTCTGGATGACTATTGACGTAGAGAGCTACGCAGAATAAGCATACAGATACTAGTAATAAGAATTTAAGCAGTGTAGGAACACTGAGAAATTTCGTTTTTTAACTTTTTTTTCGTTTTCCATAACTTTTTTCCTTTATATATAAATACATTAAATAATGTATAGGTATTTTACCATATAACAAATGATTCGCAAATTTTGAACAAGTCTTAGATATTTCTGTATAATATATAGATAAGTACGGGAGGGAAAAATATGAACCCAGCAAGATTCGTAACATTCGCAATGTATATTGCAATGGCATATTTAGTAGTAAAGATATTTATTTCATCAAAGCGTAATGGAAAAATAAGATGATTATTGACGCAGTACGCTTAATCAATGAGAAGGAGATGTTCTTTAATCGCGTGGATCAATTAATTTCAACTGTTAATGATCCAGAATTTGCCAATAAAGGACGTGTATTAAAACTTTGGGGATGTGCATATCACCAAGACTTCAACGAATTTGATACAACATTACAAGAACTAGATATCGATTCGTTAATTGAAGATAAGAAGGGTGTTAAGTCAATTGACACAAATGAAGATTCATTCTTCTATTTATATCTAGCAATTCCAAATGTATTACATCATGTCGGTAGAGATGATTTACGTAATAACATGCATGCAAAGTTACAACCATATGAAGAATTATTAGGAAATCAACTTGCAAAGGCATTATCAGACCAGTTTGATAAATATTATGATTCTGTAGAAGACCGTGGCCAGACATTCTTTGAAAAGTTACTAGAAGGTGACTATGAAGGATATATCTATTCGAGAACTATGATTGGTATTTATAAGAATCTCGCAAACGCTACACTTTATAAGATTTATCAAGACCAAGCAAAGTTTGATAAACAAGAAGAACTAAAACCAATGTTAGAACAATTTGCACAAACAGGTGTTGGTAAGAGATGGATTCAAAGTTTAGATATTACTTTAGATAGTACTACAGAAGAAACTATTGAAACAGAAGTTGTAGAAAACAAGAAGCCTCATTCTGAAGAAAATCTATCTGAAACAATGGTATTAGAAAAATTAACAGATAGTGATATTGAACAGCACGAACAAAAGACATCTGAAAACTTATCTGAAACAATGGTGTTGGAGAAATTAACCGACAGCGATATTGAAAAGTTAGATCAAAAACCATCTGAAAATCTATCTGAGACAATGGTTCTAGAGAGATTAACAGATGCGGATTTAGAAGAAAAGGATAACAAGTAATGAAGTTAATTGCAGGTTTAGGAAACCCTGGCAAGGAATATGAAAAGACAAGACATAACAGTGGATTTCTAGCTGTGGATAAACTAGCTGAAAAGTTAGGAACTTCCATTACATCTGAAAAGTGGAATGCACTTATCGCTAGCGTTAGAATCAATGGTGAACAAGTAACACTCATGAAGCCACTTACATATATGAATGATTCAGGTAGTGCAATCTCACAAGCTGTAAAGTTCTATAAGTTACAACCAGAGGATATTCTAATCTTACATGATGATATGGATATTCCAGTTGGTGCTTTACGTATTCGTAAGAATGGTTCTGGTGGTGGACAAAAGGGTATGAAGTCTATTATCAATGCAGTCGGAACAGACCAAATTGCACGTGTACGAATTGGTGTTGGTCATAGTGAGCCAGGAAATCACGCAAAGGTTCCTGATTGGGTATTATCTCCAGTCCCAAAGGCAGAACGAGAAGAGTTTGAACGTATCATCTCTATCGCTGCAGATGCGGCAGAAGCTTGGGTTAATGAACCTTTAGATAAAGTAATGAACAAATACAACATCAAAGAAAAGAAAAAGTAAGTCAAAATTGCCATGATTTGTGGCAATTTTTCTTATCTATGAGAAATATGGATTAAGTGTTCTTCTGTTTTTCAAAGGGTAATGATGATAAAATAAGAAGACACAAAAAGGAGATTACTTGAAAAGTTCAATACAGAAAATTCCAAATTGGTTATATGAAAGAATGGTGGATAATCCAGCCGTAAAACTGTTGGATCACGCAAAGTCCCCGATTCCATATGTTTCTTTAATAGAAGAAGCGTTAGTCATTGCGACTTCATTCCAAAAAAAGCCACGACCAATTCTGGTTGTAAAACAAAATCTCTATACGGCACAGCGTCTATATGAGAGGGTTGCAACACTCTTAGATGAAAAGGATTGTGCTCTTTTTGGCGCGGATGAATCATTGCGGGTAGAAGCTATCGCATCTAGCCCTGAATTAACTGCACAAAAAGTAGAGACTTTAGCAGGGTTATTATCGAATCCAAACCAAGTAGTCATTACTTGTCCATCAGCGTTATTAAGACAACTACCATTTCCAGAAGATTTTAAAGATCGCTGTATCACAATTCGAACAGGTGATACGCTGGACATGCATGCATTCAACAAAAATTATTGTCCGGTGGATACCAGAAGACATCTCATATCGATCAACCATTAACCTTTGCCGCAAGAGGTGGCATCGTCGATGTATATTCAATTAACTATGATTCACCAATTCGTATTGAGTTTTTTGATACAGAAGTAGAATCCATTCGCTTTTTTGATGTAGCTACACAAAAGACAGTTGAAAAGACTAGTGAAGTTACCATTATACCAGCAGGCGATGTATTCTTTACAGATGAACAGATTGAAGAAATTTGTGCCAGATCAGAAGAACTATTATCAAAAGAAAATAAACCAATCTTGGCTGCTGAAATCGAATCGGACTTACATGCATTACGTGAGAAGGTATTCGCATCACATATGTATTCCTATATGGCATTACTGTCAAAGACAGCAGGTATTTGGGATTACATGCAAAACCCACTCATTGTCTATTCCGATGAACAACTCATTTTTGATGCTGCGAAAAAATTAAATGAAGAAACAGTAACTTACATTCAAGAGATGGTTCAAGAAGAGAAGATGTTACCGAAGTTTGCGATGTGGCATGATATCCACAGTATTTCTAAGTACGGTAAGAAAGTTGTAGAAGATCCATTTACGGAGAATGTAGTTAATATTGAAGAATTACATATTCCTAATGAAACACTTGAACAAAAGTTATTACTGATTCATCAGCCGATATTGGTTGTTTTGGCACTATCGGAAAAAGAAGTTGTAACGGTTATTGATAAATGTGTAGAAATGAAACTACCATACCATCTATTAACAGATGATGGTGAACCAGTTGAAGGTATCAACATTTATACAAGCTCTTTTGCCCAAGGTTTCTATATCGTTGATAAAAATCTAAAGGTATATACGGCAGCAGAAATTTTTGCCTATCATCACCATAAAGGAAGATACGAAAATAAGTTCCGTAATGCGGAAGTGATTCATGGATACGATGAACTTCAACCAGGTGATTATGTTGTCCATGCCCAATATGGTGTTGGACAATACATCTGTATTGAAAACCGTGAGATTCAAAAAGTAAAAAGAGACTTCTTGAAGATTATTTATCGAGGTAATACAGAGTTATTAGTACCATTAGAACAATTCCGCCTTGTACGTAAATTTGTATCAAGAGAAGGGGTTGTACCAAAGTTAAATAAACTTGGTTCTGGTGATTGGGAGAAGACAAAACAACGTCTTCAAAGTAACGTTGAAGATATCGCAGAACGTTTATTAACACTCTATGCCAATCGTGAACAACACATCGGCTTTGCCTTTTCAAAAGATAATGAGATGACAAAGAAATTTGAAAATTCCTTCTCTTTTGATTTAACGCCTGACCAAGAAAAGGCAGTAGCAGAAATCAAGAAGGATATGGAAAGTAATAAACCAATGGATCGTTTAGTCTGTGGAGATGTTGGTTTTGGTAAAACAGAAGTATCAATCCGTGCTTCCTTTAAAGCTGTTTGTGATAATAAGCAGGTTGCAGTACTATGTCCAACTACTATCCTTTCTGAACAGCACTTCCATACCTTCCAAAAACGCTACCAGGAATTTCCGGTTACAGTAAAAGTATTAAACCGTTTTGTTAGTCCAGCTGAACAAAAACAAGTACTTCAAGAACTAGAAGAAGGAAAGATAGACATTATTATCGGTACACATCGTTGTTATCCAAGGATGTGAAGTTTAAAGACCTTGGATTATTAGTTGTGGATGAGGAACAGCGTTTTGGTGTTGACATAAGGAAAAAATTAAAGAACTTAAGAATGGGGTAGATGTATTATCACTGAGTGCAACACCAATCCCACGTACACTTCAGATGTCTCTTGTAGGGATTCGTTCATTATCCTTATTAGAAACACCACCACTCAATCGCTATAGCGTACAGACCTATGTTGTAGAAAAAGATAAAAATTTAATCCGTGACGCAATACAAAAAGAACTATCACGTAATGGACAAGTATTCTATCTTCACAACAATATTGACCAAATCTATAACATCGCCAGAACTATCCAAAGTTTAGTGCCTGAGTCTAGAGTTGGAATCGTTCATGGGAACTTGGCAAGAAGAGATTGAGGATATCATGCAGAGATTTATCGAGAAGGAACTCGATATTCTCGTCTGTACAACAATCGTTGAAAATGGAA
>CAKMPP010000114.1 GCA_927911475.1 uncultured Solobacterium sp.
GGCGCATGAGTTTATTTTCAACTTGTAATAACTTGTTTTGTTGATTCTTAATCTCTTTTTCTGCCTGTAGTTTTAATTCGTAAGTTTGCTGTTTCGCGTCTAAAGTAGCTTGGCGCGTAATTGTTTCTGCTTTTGAATTTGCTTCTTCAAGAATATCTTGCGATTTTGTAATCGCACGATCAAGACCGTGTTTGCCAGCAACCTTCATAATACCGATGCCGACAAAGATACCTAGAATAAGAGCTAAAATGGCAGGAATTACAGGGTCATGAATGATATACCCCATTTTTAATCCTCCATTATTCTTAGAGATTTCTCTCTTTAGTATTATACGGTTTTTTTCACATTTTCACAATAGACACACAAAACAATGAAAGCGTTTTACTCCGATTCAATCTTATAGCGATGTAATCCCGTTGCATTTAACAAGTAGATATCATCAAAAACTTCCTGAATAAACTTTCGATCATGAGATATAGCGATGATTGCTCCACCAAAGTTCTTTAACTCTTCTCTTACAACCGGAGCTGATAATGGTGAGAAGTTACGCGTCGGCTCATCAAGCAGTAAGACGTTGGCACCCTCTAGATGCATTTTTAACATGAATACCTTGGCACGTTGACCACCTGATAGTTCTCGTAATGAATGTTCCATCTCATCAGAGGTAAACTTCATTGAACCTAAATACTGACGTATCCGTGTGATATCTTCTTTATTCCCTACAGTAATTAAGAAATCAATTGGTGATTCATACGCATCTAGGATTTCGTCATAATTTTGTGGCATATAGCCAATATGGATATCTTTTCTTTCAGACAAATATTCATGAATCTTATGTAATAATGTTGTTTTCCCGCAACCATTACTACCAACAATACATATCTTTTGATTGCCAAATACTTGTAATGCAATATCACTTGCTAGTATTTTCGATTCATCTTTTGTCATCAGCTTATCTAAGTGATAATCGAGAATCTGTTTGTCACTCGCAAATGGTTCAACATCAAAGTGAAAGAATATCGCATCCTCACGAAGTGGAATCTCCGTCATATTCTCACGTTCTCTTTCAAAACGCTTTCCCATTGCTTTGACACTTCTCATCTTTTTCTTGAGATTAGCGGCAGTCTGTGGAGCTTGGCGCGATACAACACGTAGCTCATGTTGGACGCGTTCGTAAACCTGTTGGTATTTTTCCATGCGTAACTTGTCTTGACGACGCTCGCTTTGTGCATCCATCATCTGTTTATCAAATTGTTTTTCTCGCAAAACTTTATATGCATCATAACCAAATATTCATAATTGTATGACGTGCTTCTGTCTTACGTTTGACGAGTTCTAAATGAACAATGCGATTTGCGGTATTCGCCAATAGTGTTTCATCATGTGAAATATAAATAATTGGAATCGTAGCATTTTTAATAAACTTCTCTAACCACGCAAGCGTACTAATATCTAAGTCATTGGATGGCTCATCTAATAGTAAGATACTTGGCTGTTCAAGAAGTATTGCTGCGAGTTGATACTTAATCTTTTCTCCACCAGAAAGTGTAGACATCATCTGCGTTTGATAATACATTTCTACATCACATCCTAAACGATGGGCAATATCATGTAGCTGTGATGGTGTTGCTAGTGAAAATGCTTCACTTTCACAGAAGTATTCATACACAGTTTTCTCTGTATGCATTCGGTCAAGTTCTTGTGCTAAGTACCCTATTCTTTCGCTCTTCGAGCGTATCTCTCCTTGCACTTCACAATAACTTTCAACAAGCTGTGGATTTACGATACATTTAAGCAATGTTGATTTTCCATTTCCTTCTTCACCAATAATAGCAATTTTGTCAGTTGGTTTTACTGTAAGTGTAAAATTATCAATAATCTTACGTAAATCATATCGATGGCATATTGTTAAATTATGAATTTCTATCATTCACTACCTCCTACAAAAAATCTGCTCTTTTCATACGAAAAAAGCAGATAAAAATTCTCTGTATAGAGGTTTTAATCCGTTTCCACGCATGAAAAGATGTTTATAAAAATGTTCACTTTTCATATGTTTAAAATCGGATTAAAGGCGCATGTTCTTCTCAATCACCACACATCATACGATGTGACCTTTCTAGTATGTTATATCATATAACTTTAAAATCTTAAACGTTTTATAAGATCAATAGTCCAAATAAAACGCCAAGAAGATATCCAACGATTACATCCCGTGGATAATGCACTCCCCCTACAACACGGATATACCCTTCTACTACAGCTAGCACTAGTAGTATGCATGCAAGTATTGGAGAAACCGTGAAGCACATCATTGCAATAATTGCGGCTGAAAATACATGTCGACTAGGCATTGCATTATGTTGTGTTTCTTTTTCTAGGATTTGGTCAATTGGGTATTCCTCGTAAGGACGAGGATGTGCTAGAACTTTTCGTAACAATGTTATTGCGACAATTGAAAGTAGCGGAATTAGAATTGTCGGTAATAACTTCTCGCTTTGTTTTACAAATAGATATAACAACAGTAATGGATATACAACGTAATATGTATTTGTCACAATTTTATTACACAGACGTAATTGCTTTTTCTTTTCGTCTGCTGATAGTTTTTTGAAAGTTCTTCATAGAACTTTAAGTAGTTTGTTTTCATATAGTATTATCATACAACAAAT
>CAKMPP010000115.1 GCA_927911475.1 uncultured Solobacterium sp.
TTATCTTTAAAACCGATAATAACACAATGTACTTTCGCTATGTTTTGATATTTTGTCTCAGCTGACCATACAAATGAGCGATATGCGAAAATTATTTCTATTCCTTTATCGATTAATATCGACCATAAGATTGGAACTTGCTCCCCCTGTGTGATAGAATTTGTAGAAACAAATGCGACATGAGTATCAGTACCATGAATAAGGTTTATTGCCTTGTAATACCAAGCAGAAACATAATCAATTGTTCCCACTTTCTTTCCTTCAAATGTACCAATAAGTTGACTTTTTTTGTTCAGATGTTTGTTCTTTCTTTCCTATGAAAGGAGGATTCCCAATAATATAGCTAAGTTTGTCCTTAGGTACTACTGTCTTCCAGTCAATTTCTAAAGCATTTCCTTCAACAATATTGGTGTAAGACTTAAGTGGCAAGAAATCAATATTTGAGAATACAATATCTTTGGTTTCTTCTAACATTTGGCTTTCTGCAATCCAAAGAGCAGTTTTAGCAACAGATACTGCAAAGTCATTAATCTCGATACCATAGAATTGATTTAATTTAACTTTAACAAGATCTTGTCCAACATCTAATGCTACTGCATCCCCCATATAAAGCTTAATTGCCTCATTTTCTAGTCGTCTCAGAGATATGTAAGTTTCTGTTAGGAAGTTCCCTGAGCCACAAGCTGGATCAAAGAATGTAAGACTAGAGAGTTTTTCTTGAAACTGTTTGGCTTTTTGTTCAATTATTTTATATTGCTTAAACTGACGAATCTTATTCAACTCAACTTTCAAATCATCTAGGAAAAGAGGATCAATAACTTTATGGATATTTTCGATAGAAGTGTAGTGCATTCCACCACTTCGGCGTGTTTCTGGGTTTAGTGTTGATTCAAATACCGCACCAAAAATTGTTGGACTTATATTTGACCAGTCAAAACTAGAAGAAGCATGCTCTAAAATCAATTTGCGTAGGTCATCTGTAAAGTTCGGAATTTCTATATTATTTTCGGCAAACATTCCCCCATTGACGTATGGAAATGCAAGAAGTGCTTTATCTAAGTATGGATCACGATTTTCAATTGGAGTATCTAAGATAGAAAAAAGATCAATCAAACCTCGACGAAAATCGTGACTATTAAAGCGAGCGAGATAATCATGGAACATCATCTTATGTCCAAATATTCCAGCATCTTCTGCATATAAGCAAAAAACTAAACGTACAACAAGTTGATTAATTGCATGAAGGCTTTCAGGACTATCAGGATTAATATACTGCTTGAGAAGACTTTCGTAAATTTCTCCAACAATCTCTCCGGCTTCAATTGAAACCCTCATTTCTCTTTCAACATGTTCATTGGTCTTGTCAATCAAAAATTCTAAACGATAAGCTTCTTTATCTAAATCGGTAAGCTTAATGACTTTAGGTTCACCATTTGGTTGTTCCATATCGTAAACAAAGAACTCTCTGAAATTACAGGTGATAATCCATCGTGGACGCCGAGAATAAGGTAAGTTAGCAGAATAACGTTTAGCTTGTTGAAACGGGTTAAGGAAAGTTCCGTCAGATTGTTTTATAGCTTTATTAAGGTCTTTATCAGAGCCTTTTTGTTCAATTAATACTTTTGTCTTATCAATAAAGCCAATCTATGAAACTAGTATGGTCAAGCATTACTTTATCTTCAAAAGTTATATATTCGCTTGGGTTTTCTATTTCATAAACAGATTGAAGCAGATCTAACCAAAAAGATTGACTATCTTGCTTTTCGTTTCCTCTATTTTCCCAGCGTTTAATAAATGCTTTAGCTTGTTTTTTTTTGTTCATGTAAATTATTCATTTTAGTTCTCCATCCAATGTTTTGGTTAAATTATTAGTAGGCTCTGTAATACATTCTGAGGCATTCATTCAAAATCAATATGAGTATATCAAAATTGATACTATAAAATACATGAGAAGCAAAATATGGATTGGAGGAGTATAGTGTAACTATATTTAACTTCATCAGTAATTATTAATATTTGCGATACCAACTATTCGCACTTCAACCGTAATTTTCAATATTCAATATCGATTTCTATTTTGACAAAGTAATAAATTCGGAACTATAATTTCTGACGGAAATGGGGTTTTCCAAGATTATAAATCTAAACCGCAATAAGTGCTGATAACTCCTGTAACTTCTTTTTGTTACGGGCATCAGCATTTTTTCTATATAAGGAGCTAGAGTTATGTTATTTAGTTTTGCGATGATTATTTTAGTTGGTGTAGTTTTTGCAATGATTATGCGTAAGCTAGGGTTACCAAATCTATTAGGGTATTTACTGGCGGGAATCATATTAGGACCATTTGTGTTCAATGTGATTGATACAACAACCTTTCAGATTTCATCTGACATTCGACAGATTGCGCTAATGATTATCTTGATGCGTGCAGGCTTGAATTTAAAGATCTCGGATTTAAAGAAGGTTGGACCATCTGCTTTACTAATGTGTTTTGTTCCAGCAAGTTTTGAGATTTTGGGAATGATGATTTTAGCACCAATCTTTCTGCATTTAGATCTCTTGAATGCCGCAATTCTTGGAACTGTATTAGCTGCAGTATCGCCAGCTGTGGTTGTGCCGCTCATGTTAAAGTTGATGGATGAAGGATATGGCACAAAAGAAGGTATTCCTCAACTGATCATGGCTGGTGCTTCGATGGATGATGTGTATGTTATCGTATTATTTACTTCTTTATTAACACTTGCTAAGAGTGGGGAATTTAATGCATTATCCTTATTACGCATTCCAACATCGATCTTATTTGGAATTATTTCTGGAATTGTAATAGGGTATGTACTTTGTAAGTTCTATCGATTGTTGAAGTTATCTACAGGGATTGAACTTGCAAGCATGTTTGCGATTGGAATGGTACTCATTACAATCGAAAGGATGATGACAGGTGTTGTGGGATTCTCTGGGTTACTTGCAATTATGGCAATGACGGCAGCGATACGACATATCAAGCCAGAGATGGCGGATAAATATTCTGCTGTACTTGCAAAGTTATGGCAGCCAGCTGAAATCTTCTTATTTGCCTTAGTAGGCGCAAGCGTAAGAATTGATTATGCATTATCCTTGGACCAGTTGTTTTGGTGGTCATTATCTTAGCTCTACTATTTCGTATGGTTGGTGTATATCTGAGTGTTATGAAAACAAAGTTCAATTCAAAAGAGAAGATATTTACGATGATTGCCTATATTCCAAAGGCAACGGTACAAGCAGCGATTGGAGGACTTGCGTTAGAGGCAGGGCTTGCTAGTGGGGAGTTGATTCTGACAGCTGCAGTTACCGCAATCTTAGTGACAGCACCACTTGGTGCAATCTTTATTTCACTTACTTACCGTAACTTTTTACAAAAAGCGTAGAGTCATGTAGGAGTTTTACAATAATTCTTGTTTTTATTCTATTTTTTCGTCTTTACTTCTAGTTCCTATTTGTTATGATAGTAGCGTGTTTTATAGTTTGGTAACGGATGTCTTTAGGGCAGGAAGGATGGGGCTATGGCTTTAGGTGTTGTGACTCTCCGAACAATAGAATATATTGTCGATGCTTCGACAAAAACATTTTTTGATGGCTGTTTTCTGCGCCCAAAAATGTGGAAAGAATACTTTTTGAATACAGTCTGTGGAGGAGTCTCCACAGATTTTTTGTTTTAACAGAAAACGGAGGAAGAAAAGATGAAAAAAGTAGCGATTTTAATGGGTAGTGATAGTGACTTCGGTGTGATGTCAAAGGCAGTTTCAGTGTTAAAGGAATTTGAAATTCCAGTAGAAGTACATGTATATTCTGCGCATCGCACACCAGAAAAGGTTGCGGAGTTTGCCACTAATGCAAAGGATAATGGCTTTGGTGTCATTATTGCAGGTGCTGGAATGGCAGCTGCCTTAGCAGGTGTAGTGGCAGGACATACAACGCTACCAGTTATCGGAGTTCCTCTGAAGTCCAATGTATTAGAAGGTGTAGATGCACTATTATCTACAGTTATGATGCCTAGTGGTATCCCAGTTGCGACAGTTGCGATTGATGGTTCAAAGAATGCGGCATATTTAGCAGCACAAATCTTGGCTATCGGTGATGAAGAACTTGCAAAGAAAGTATTAGAGAATCGTCAGAAACAAAGCGCAGCAGTATTAGTGAAAGATCAAGAACTTCAAGAAAAAGTACAGGCATTATAAATATAGGAGAGAGAACATGCAGGATATGATTCATGAGGAGTGTGGTGTTTTTGGCATTTACGACAGAAATATGGTGAGTGATGTAGTATCCGATACTTACTATGGTTTATTTGCCTTACAACATCGTGGACAAGAAAGTTGTGGTATTGCGGTCAATGACCGTGGGGTTATCACAGCACATAAAGATGTGGGTTTAGTTCGTGAAGTCTTTGATCAACATGAATTAGATAAATTAGGAAAAGGACAGATGGCGATTGGTCATACCAGATATTCAACATTTGGTACGGTTAATCATACGAATGCACAACCTTTACTGGTTCGCCATATTAAAGGACAACTAGCAATTGCACATAATGGAAACTTAACCAACGCTGCTGAGCTACGTGAAGAGCTAGAGCGCAAAGGCGCAATCTTCCATACAACAAATGACTCTGAAATTATTTGTTATATCATCATTCAAGAAAGATTAAAGACCTCTTCGATTGAAAAGGCAATTGAGAATGCAATGAATCGCATTGAAGGTGCATATAGCCTTGTTGTGATGTCGCCTGAGAAGCTAATTGCAGTAAGAGATAAAAAGGGATTCCGTCCATTGGTAATGGGAAAAGATAAAGACGGAAGAATTGTGTTCGCATCTGAGACCTGTGCATTTGCGGCTGTTGGTGTGGACTATGTTCGTGATATTGATGCGGGAGAAATTGTTGTAATCGATCACGATGGTGTCGAACATTCTATTCGTACACATTGTAAAGAAAAGCCTCATATGTGTGTATTTGAATATGTGTATTTTGCTCGTAGCGATTCAATTCTCCAACATCAGCCGGTACATGAGGCTAGACGTAACGCTGGTCGTATCTTAGCCAAGGAACATCCAGTTGATGCGGATGTTGTAATCGGTGTACCTGACTCTGGATTAGATGCAGCACAAGGCTATGCAGAGGAATCTGGTATTCCTTATGGTATGGGTTTTATTAAGAATCGTTATATTGCACGTACATTTATTCAACCAACACAAGGGCAACGTGAAAACGCAGTCAATATGAAACTTCATGTTGTTTCCTCTGTTGTAAAGGGCAAGCGTGTCATCATGGTGGATGATTCCATTGTGCGTGGAACGACAAGTGCGCGAATTGTAAAACTATTGCGTGATGGAGGTGCTACAGAAGTACATGTACGTGTATCTGCACCACCATTTATTTCACCATGTTATTTTGGAACAGATATTGATTCCAAACAGAACTTGATTGCATGTCAAATGAACTTAGAAGAAATATGTAAATCTATCGGTGCAGATTCCTTAGGATATCTTAGTGTAGATGGTGTAAAGAAGATGGCATCGGATGCGGATTGTGATTTCTGTACAGGATGTTTTACAGAGAAGTATCCTGCACCAATCCCTAAGCATTCTGAAAAATCAAAATTTGAAATGAAAATCGAAAAGAAGGAGAGCAAACATGACGAAGAGTTATAGCGATGCGTACAAGGCTGCAGGTGTGGATGTTACTGCTGGATATAAAGCAGTAGAACTAATGAAGAAACATGTATCTCGTACAACAACATCCGGTGTTTTAGACTCTATCGGTGGTTTTGGTGGTTTATTTGCACCAGATATGACTGGCATGAAAAAACCAGTACTTGTATCTGGCACAGATGGTGTTGGCACAAAATTAAAGCTTGCGATGTTATTAGATAAACATGATACGGTTGGTATCGATTGTGTTGCGATGTGCGTTAATGATGTTGTTTGTGCAGGTGCACAACCGCTCTTCTTCTTAGACTATATTGCATGTGGAAAAAATAATCCTGAAAAGATAGCGGAGATTGTAAAGGGTGTCGCAGATGGCTGCGTTGAAAGTGGCTGTGCGCTCATTGGTGGAGAGACCGCAGAGATGCCAGGATTCTACCCAGAAGATGAATACGATCTTGCGGGTTTTACAGTTGGTATCGTAGATGAAGAAAAAATTCTTGATAAAAACAATGTGAAAGCAGGAGATGTTATTATTGGTTTAGCTTCTAGTGGAGTACATTCCAATGGTTTCTCACTTGTTCGTAAAGTTTTGATATTGATGCAGGGTCTACATTACAAGACTACACAGATGTATTAGGAAAGCCATTAGGTGAAACGTTATTGACACCTACAAGACTTTATGTAAATCCTGTACTGCATGTATTAAAAGAAGTAAATGTTAAATCTATCGCACATATCACAGGTGGAGGTTTCTATGAAAAACTTACCTCGTGCATATAACGAAACACTCAATGCAAGTATCACAAAGGGCAGTTGGCCAATCTTACCAATCTTTAACTTATTACAAGAAAAAGGAAATATTCCTGAACATGATATGTTCAATACCTTTAACATGGGAATTGGTATGGCAATGATCGTATCCCCAGAAGATGTTGAAAAGACAATATCTATCTTGAAAGAAAGTGGTGTAGACGCATATCAGATTGGAGTCATGGAAGAGGGCGACCATTCGGTCGTTATTCACGAATGATCAATATTGCAGTACTTGTCTCAGGTGGAGGAACAAACCTACAAGCACTGATCGATGCACAAGGGAAAGTATTACAGCACGGTAAAATCAAACTGGTGATATCATCAAAACCAGATGTCTATGCATTACAGCGTGCTAAACAAGCAAGTATTGATCACTGTGTTATCGCAAAGCGTGATTATGTAACACAAGAAGAATTTTCGAATGCAATATTACAGCAATTGCAATCACATCAAATTGATATGATTGTACTAGCAGGATATCTTTCGATTTTGGATGAGACAATTATTCGTGCATATCCAAATCGTATTATCAATATTCATCCATCTTTGATTCCTTCCTTTTGTGGGAAAGGATATTATGGATTAAAAGTACATGAAGCTGCACTTGCATATGGTGTAAAAGTTACAGGTGCTACCGTACACCTCGTGAATGAAATACCAGATGGTGGAAAGATTCTACTCCAAAAAGCAGTAGAAATCTTGCCATATGATACACCAGAAACACTACAACAAAGGGTCATGGAAGAAGCTGAGTGGATATTATTACCACAAGCTACGGAAATGATTGCGAAAGAGATAGAAGGAAAATAACATGCAGGCAAAAGACTTAAATGAATACCTAGGAAGTAAAAGCTATCCTGGAAGAGGAATTGTAATCGCACGTACACCATGTGGCAGAAAGATGCGTATCGCATACTTCATTATGGGGCGTAGTGAGAATAGTAGAAATCGAATTTTTACAGAAACAGAGGATGGTATTCGTACAGAAGCGTATGATATTACAAAATTAGTAGACCCTTCTTTGATTATCTATTCTCCAGTTAGAAAATTAGAAAACACATTGATTGTCACAATGGTGATCAAACAGATACAATCTATGAAAACATGCAGGCAGGTAAAACTTTTGAGGAAGCTTTACGTCTACGTACATTTGAGCCGGATGAGCCAAACTATACACCACGTATTTCTGCAGTGATAAATGGATTTAACTATCAAATGTCAATCTTAAAGAGCGCAGAAGGCAATCCGAATAGTACACGTCGTTACTTCTTTGACTACACAGATGAGTTACCGGGATATGGACGTATTATTCATACATATCAAAATGATGAGAATCCACTTCCTTCATTTGAAGGAGAACCAGTACTGGTTAAGTTAGTTAAAGAATCCTTTGAAACATATGCGCAACATATGTGGGAAAGTTTGAATGAAGATAATAAGATTTCACTATATGTAACACAGTTTGAACCGGGCAGTGATGAAATAAAAACAATCATCTTTAATAAGAACCAATAGGAGAGGCATTTATGACAAAAGAAATCGCATTAAAGTACGGCTGTAATCCAAATCAGAAACCAGCACGTATTTATTTAAATAATCAAGAGTTACCAGTAACTGTTTTGAATGGTAAGCCTGGATATATCAATTTCCTAGATGCCTTAAATAGTTGGCAACTTGTTAAGGAACTTAAAGAAGCGACAGGATATCCAAGTGCCGCAAGTTTTAAGCATGTTAGTCCTGCAGGTGCCGCAATTGGGACACCACTTAGCGAGGTGGAAAGAAAAATCTATTTTACAGGTGATGAAGAATTATCTATGCTTGCATGTGCGTATGTAAGAGCGCGTGGCGCAGATCGTATGAGTTCTTATGGTGATTTTGCGGCATTATCTGATATTTGTGATAAAGATACAGCATTACTATTAAAGAAAGAAGTATCTGATGGTGTTATCGCACCGGGATACACAGAAGAAGCGCTAGAAATCTTGAAAGAAAAGAAAAAAAGGTAATTACGCAGTCATTCAAATCGATCCAACTTATGTCCAGAAGAGATCGAAAGAAAACAAGTGTTTGGAATCTACTTTGAACAAGGTAGAAATGATGTACATATCGATGAATCGTTACTTACAAATTTTGTGACGAAAAATAAAGAACTCACAGAACAAGCAAAACTAGACCTGTTGATTGCTATGATTACACTGAAGTATACACAATCCAACTCTGTTGTATATGCAAAAGATGGACAAGTCATCGGCGTTGGTGCAGGACAACAATCCCGTATTCACTGCACAAGACTTGCAGGAAGTAAAGCAGATAACTGGTGGCTGCGTCAACATGAGAAGGTCCTAAATCTACCATTAAAGAAGATATTCGTAGAGCAGATCGTGATAATACAATCGATATTTATCTTTCGGAAGATTATGAAGATGTATTACAAGATGGTGCTTGGCAGCAGTTCTTTACAGAACAGCCATCTGTATTTACAAGAGAAGAAAAGAAGGAATGGATTAAACAACAGAGTGATGTAGCACTAGGTTCTGATGCGTTCTTCCCATTTGGAGATAATATCGAAAGAGCACATAAGAGTGGTGTGAAATATGTAGTACAACCAGGTGGTTCCATTCGTGATGATCATGTGATTGATACTTGTGATAAGTACGATATTGTCATGGTATGTAATGGAGTACGTTTATTCCATCATTAAGAGGAGGTAGTCTATGAAGGTTTTGGTAATTGGTTCCGGTGGTCGCGAACATGCAATCATACGTAAACTAAAAGAGAATCCTACGATTGAAGAAATTATCTGTGCACCTGGCAATGGTGGTATTGCGGCAGATGCCAAGTGCATTAATGTCAGTGCAATCGATTTAGCAAATATGGTAGAATTTTCTAAAAATGAGAAGGTTGATTTCTGTGTGGTAACACCAGATGATCCTCTTGCGATGGGGATGGTCGATATTCTTGAAATGGAAGGAATTCCTTGTTTTGGACCAAACGCAAATGCGGCAATCATTGAATCATCAAAAGTATTTGCGAAAAACTTAATGAAAAAAGTATCAGATACCAACTGCTGGCTATGCAGTATTCTCTGATGCCCAAGAAGCGATAAACTATATTCGCACACAGAACCGTTATCCAACGGTATTAAAGGCTGATGGCTTAGCTCTTGGAAAAGGTGTATTGATTGCACAGACAGAAGAGGAAGCTGTTCAAGCAGTCAATGAATTGATGGTTGATCAAGCTTTTGGGCAAGCTGGAAAACAAATTGTTATAGAAGAATTTATGACAGGTCCAGAAGTGTCTGTACTAGCATTTACAGATGGACATGTTGTAGTACCAATGGTTTCTTCTATGGATCATAAACGTGCA
>CAKMPP010000116.1 GCA_927911475.1 uncultured Solobacterium sp.
GATACCAATCCAAACTTTTAGGGGGAATCTTTTTACCAAATAACAGTGTGATAATTGGCACAAACAATACATATAGTGTTGTTAGAAGCCAGCTTTCGCAACCGGCACCGTTAACATCGCAATCTGTTGTACGATACTACCAATGGATAAGGCAAGACCACATAAGACAGATCCTAATAATAACTTCTGTTTTTCTTCCTTCGTCTTGGGACGAATAACATGGGTACGTTTCTTGTCTAGAATCGGAATGATTGCTAGAAGTGAAAAACCCGCAATCAAAAAACGTATTGTTGAGAATGTCCATGGACCTATATAGTTCATTCCCACATTCTGTGCCACAAACGCACAACCCCAGATAATCGATGCTAATATCAGTAATAAATTACTTCTTGAAAAGAAATTCCTCATTGTTTACCTCGATGAAAACGAATTACTTGCGCAGATTCGATAAACTGAAAATCATTTAATTTTATTTCTAATAGATCTCTAAAATACTCTTTCGCAAAACTCGTTTCTTTTAATGACTCTCCTAGCATCTCATATCCTGATCCTCTTTGTAGAAAGTCACTTGTAATAACACAATAACACTTTTCTTCATCAAGCGGTATTCCATCTATCTCAATTGTTTTTAAATCACAATTTACCTGTACGTTAAGACTCAATGCTATTGTCCCTAATTCTGTGCCTCGGAAACCAGACCAACGATCTGAAGTCATATGAATATACTCATTTTTTTGTGATGCAAAGATCGCATCTTTAATCTGCTTCCCAGACCATACGACAGTTGTTGGATTTAATGGAGATGGCGATACTTCCAATAGATTCAACTTCGTAACCTCCTTTGAAATTCCCTTTGAAAGAATTCCATGATTTATCAAAGCCAAATCCGAAGGATACGTCTTCCACATCATGTCCGCAAGTACGTTCATTGCCATGCATTCATGTTTTATTGAAAATTCAAGATCTTGTGGTAAGACGTAAAGAACTTTGCTAAGCTCTCTGATAGCTATTTCAGTTTGTTGTGCTATCACGGATTCAATTACTGAATCCTTTTCTTTATCTACAATAATACTTTCTCCACAAGCAGACAGGACATGAAACTGGTCATCTACTTCTAAAGTTAATTTACCAAGATACTTTGCCCAACAACCACTTTGATGAATCCATGTTCCATTGACACATTCAGCCGTATCCATCTCTGTATGAGAATGTCCACCAATAATACAATCTATTCCCTCAATTTCTTCCGCAATGACACGGTCCTTTTTTATACCACCATGGGATAGCAGAATGGAAATATCATAATTCTCTTTTTCTCTTTCGAGGATGTCCTGAATGATTGGTATTGGCTCAAATAGCTTGATACCACACATATCTGTAAATGCGGTGCTTTCAGGATTTTCTCCCCAGTATGGTGAAATACCAATCACTAATACCCGTAATTCATTACGGTTCAAAATGATATAAGGCAATACCCCTGGAATATCTTCCTTGTTTAAACAAAAAAGATTTGCGGATAGTAATGGAAAATTCTGATTTGCCATTTCTTCTAAATACCCAACACCCGCAAAGAATTCATTGTTTCCAATTGCCATCGCATCATAACCCGCACTCTTTAACAGTTCAATTCCACCCACACCATGAGTACCATTTATCATGACCGACTTCTGGTCGCAAAAATCTCCTGCATCGAGCAGGAAATCTTTTTCTTTATTCATATGTGTACGGATATGATGAACAATCGCAGAGAAATCTTCAAACTGACTATGTACATCATTGGTATGCCAAATTGTTATCTTTTTCATCCTAAACTCCTGTATATGCGTGATCGAACGTAATCACTGTATAAATCTTTGTTGGATACGATTTAAAGTGACGATCGATTTCTGCTTTGATTTGTTCATCCTCTAGGCGGAAGCCGTATGGAATCACCAAATCAAAAACCAGATTGGTATGTTCATTACCTAATACAGTTCTAAAATCATGAACTGTAATTCCTGGATCAATCTGTAAAACAATACGTTTTAAGTCTTCAAAATATGCATTTGTAATAGGATTATCATATTCAATAGGATCCATATGCAAAGTCATCATCACGTGTAGTGTATCTTCTACTTCACGTTCTGCTTGGTCAATAATGTCATGAATCTTTAAAAAGTTCATCTTCGCATCAACTTCTGCATGTGCACTACCAATCTTAACACCCGGTCCATAATCATGAATAATTAAATCATGAAGACCACGAATCTCTTTATGTTCTAAAATAGTTTCACGAATTTGTTCTACCAACTCTTTGTCTGCTGGTTTTCCAATGAGACGGTCAATGATTTCTTTAATCAATTCATATCCTGATTTTAATATCAAGCACGCAATCATCAGTGTCGCCACACCATCAAATGGAAATGTTGTTTTGAGTTGGCTTAACAACATTGCCACAATTGTAATGAGTGTAGACCATGCGTCATTACGAGCATCTTGTGCTGTCGCAATCATCGCAAGATTATCAATTTTCTTTCCGATTGTACGATTTACATAACTAATCCAAAGTTTAACACCGATTGATAAGACCAATATCACCATTAGTACAGGTCTAAAAATAATACTGTTTGGCTCTATAATCTGGTGAATACCCTGCTTGATCAGTTCAAAGCTAACACTAAAGATAACAACCGCAATGACAAAACTTACTACGTATTCCACACGACCATGTCCAAATGGATGTTCCTTATCCGCTGGCTTACTAGCGATACGGTATCCTAGAACTGTCACAAGGCAAGTCATCAGATCAGATAGGTTATTAAAACCATCTGACATAATGGATATCGAGTTTGTCATAAAGCCGATTGTCAGTTTTAAAATAAATAACAATAAATTTGCGATAATCCCAATAATACTCGTCAGTTTCCCATACGCAAAGCGTACAGATTCATTCTGAATATCATCCGCATTTTTAATATATTTTTTTATCAGATAGTTTATCATAGGCACTTTCCTTAGTACCTATTTTAACGTAACGAAGCCTTCTTATCCAACGTATTTGCATATTCTTTTGAAAATAACGATACAATTCCATAGGAAGCTAGAATTGGCATAAATACAATTGTGATAAATACCATTGTATGACCAAACTGTAATGAACTAATTGGAAGTATGAATGATACTCCAATAAATACAAACATCAAAGATAAAATATGTCCCAATAACTCTGAAACAGTATGGAAATGATACTTCACCCAATTTACCGCAAAGAGTGCGGAAGCGTAGGCAGATACTTCTAACATTGGTAAGTTTACTTGCAAACCAACCATACGAATCATTCCAATTAGTACGACTCCCACTACAAGCACTTGCATTAGACTATCCTTGGCTTTTTCATATCCAATAAACTCACAAGTTAAGAATGCGGAGATGATACTACAAGCGAGTGCTGGTAGTGTATAACCATTGATTGCGTATGCAATTGCTAGAAATAATACAGAACGATTTACGAAATATAGTTGTTTATTTGTCATATTTATCACCTTCTCTACATGGATTATCTTAGCAGTTAGGTATATAATTGATGTGCATATATATGCACATCAATTAAGAATATGAAGAATACAAACTCACTCCCATTACAAATTTTAGAGATACTACATCAGTATCCAGATCAAGAACATCTAATCTCAATGCCTGAGTTACAGGCAATCTTAGAAGCAGATGGCTTCCCTTCCAATCGTCGTACTGTATATCGCGCAATTGAGACACTACGAGAATATAACTATGATATTCGATATGAATTTCATAAGTTTTATTCTGGCTATTATCTTGTACCGTATTTCAATGAAGCAGAACACTTTATTCTTTCTGACTATCTAAACCAACAAACAACGCTATCGAGCAAAGAAATTAGTACAATACAAACAAAGCTCCAGCATCTTGCAAGTCCATACCACAACCCAAAATATAAACAAGGTATACATGCATGCAATCAAGAGATTTTATCCAATATCAAATTGATTCTACATGCGATTAAACACTCCTATCAGATTTCTTTCTACTACTTTGACTATACAATTTCAAAGGAAAAGAAATACCGTAAAAATAAAAAAACGTTATATATTAACGCCATATGCAGTGACTTCATATGAAGGAAAATACTATTGTGTACTCTATAGCGAGAAGTATCAATCTTTTACGAACTATCGTATCGATAAGATGGAGACAGTACGTCTGATTGATCAACCTGTAGATACTATCGCATTCAACTTAGAAGAGCACCTACAAACATCTATGAAGATGTACACAGGTAAAGCAGAAACAATTACCATCAAATGCGCAACAGACATGGCAAGTATCATCTTGGATGAGTTCGGTAATCAAATGATTATCTCCGAAGTAAATGATGAATATTTTACCTTAAGCCTAAAAACAGCAATTACACCAACCCTATTAAGTTGGCTACTATTATTCTATGATCGTGTAACAGTGATCCAACCAGCGAAGCTGAAAGAAAAATTACTTACAATCGCAAATAAGGTTATTGACACCTATTAGAAAGGAATCATATGAACGAGAATATAAAAGAACTTCAAGACATCATTGATCATTCAAATCATATTGTCTTCTTTACCGGTGCTGGGGTATCTACTGCAAGTGGTATCCCTGATTTCCGTAGTATTGATGGCCTCTACAATCAAAAGTATCAATTCCCACCAGAAGAAATCTTAAGTCATCACTTCTTTCTACAACAAACAAAAGAATTCTTCCGCTTCTATCGCGATAAGATGTTATATCCTAATGTAAAGCCATCCTACGTGCATACATATATCGCCTCTTTAGAGAAGCGCCAGAAAAAGGTTACCGTTATCACCCAAAATATTGATGGTCTACATCAACTTGCCGGTTCAACAAACGTATTAGAACTACATGGTAGTGTTTTACGAAATACATGCATGCAATGTCATACAAAATATTCGCTAAATGATATCTTAACAATGGATACTATACCACTCTGTCCAAAGTGTAATGGTATCATCAAACCAGATGTAGTCTTGTATGAAGAAGGATTAGATGAAACAATCCTAAATCAATCTTTACATGCATTACAAACTGCGGATACCTGTATTGTATTAGGGACATCTCTTGTTGTATATCCAGCTGCAGGGCTGCTACGTTACTTTAGAGGTAAAACACTCGTATTAATCAATCGTGATCAAACCAGTTATGATTCTACAGCTGATTTAACAATTCATGATGACTTCATCAATATCTTTCCAAACTTAAAATAAAAGCTTAATCAACTTCACTTTATGTCGTTCGTTAGGCTTTTTTGTAATTTGAAATAAATTCCCTTTCCTTTTAGATTTTCTATACATTCAAGTAAATATTCATGATTATGTTCTTTATAAATCGGAGTATCTACCGTCACTTCTTCAAGATTTGCATACTTTTCTGCTATCTTTCCTCGATAATTCCTATCTCTCCATTCCACAGAAACTTGATATCCTCTTTTTTCCATTTCATCCATGACTAAGGAATGATAACGATATAGACAATATGGAGAGTACAAAAATACGTAATTTACTGTCCGATGTTTCTTTCCCCATCCATTACCTCTTAATGCACAACATTCTCTATGCTGTCCAAGAAGTTGATTTTTAGGCAATTGCGTAATCATTTGTTCATGCCAGAGTCTCATCATATTCTCCTGTTAATAAAGTAGATTCTTGTAAATATTGATTTGGATATTTCTTTAATAAAACCTTGATATATTTAATCACAGCTTCTTGGTTTGCTTTTTCTATCATATATTTTTCTAGTATGCAAAAATAATCCTTGTTTTTCAACGTCACTTGCGTCTTTCTTGAAATATCCCCATACATGAAGAATTGCATTATTAAAATCTTTTTTACTCTCTTCTACATCTCTTAGATTCGAGATTTTTTCTTTTAGAAATTGAATATCAACTTCTTTTCCCTTCAAATATTCTCTGATTTCTAGGTATACTTTATGTGATTTGCTTAACACATAGTATTTATTTTTAGCCCACAGTACTTCACATTCTTTTCGCATCTTTGTGTTATTCACATTCATACCTTCTTTCATTGTTTTATTTCTTTTCGCAATGTAGTATCTTGCATATTATACAATTTAACAACCCATAAATACATGGTGCTACTTCATCCTGTACACGAAGTAAAAAAAGGTTATTTTACAATAACCCAATACCAGTCACAAATATTTCAATACCAATAAGGATAAGTATGATACCACCTAAGATAGATGACTTATTCGCAAAAGCCATTCCAAACTTCTTCCCTAATACAACACCTGCATAACAGATAATAAATGTTACAACAGCAATGATTACTGAAGTAATCACAGCGGAGGATAAAGTATAATCTGCGATAGTAAATCCAACGGATAAAGCATCGATAGAAGTTGCGATACCTTGAATCATAAGTTTACGTGTACTAGCTTCATATTCGGCTTCACTTTCTTCCTCTTCATCTAGTCCTTCCTTGATCATTCCACCACCGATATAAAGTAGTAAGATCAAGGCAATCCATGGTACAGCATCCATAAAAATTACAAAAGCAGAAGAGACTGTGTGTACCGCAAACCATCCAATCATTGGCATTAAAAATTGAAAACCTGCAAAAACAATGGCAATCTGAATCATTCTAGATATTGCCATTTTCTTTTCGTTCATACCATTTGCCATTGATACAGAGAAAGCATCCATCGCAAGACCAACACCTAATAAAGCAGCTTGTATTAATAGTTTTATCATATCCATTCACTCCTATTGAATATGGTAAGGAACATGTTAATAAAAAAAAGACCATGTATTACCAAAAAGGTAATCATGAGTCTCGCTAATTAAAACAAGCCAGGTTTTTACCAGTATGTTGACTTGCTGCACGGGCATGTGCCAGCTACTCCCTCAAATTACATCTATATTTTCGCCGAATAAGTTTCTGTTAGTCAAGGCTTACTTCAACTTTCAAAGCCTTTTCTAGCCATACACTAACACTACCATCGCAACAGGAGAATTCTCCACAACCATCTTCATCAATTGTTACCGTATCTGTGCTATGACCTAGTATATCTCTGAACTCTTTTCCCACATGATTGGTACCGATATACATTCTCTTAGAACCACCACATCGATTACTTAGCACAACAGCCAAACCACTTCCAGTAAACTCATCACTGCCACTTCTTGTCCAACCAATTACATCTGGTTGATCGAGATAGTCATGCTGTTCACCATAAGCATAAAGTTCTCTAATCTTCATTAATGTAGGAAGCTCAGCTACCGCAGGAATATTCTTGGCAGGAATCCCATATAAATCCCCATAGAATACACATGGCAACCCATCAATACGCAATAAAATTAATGCATACGCTAGTGGCTTGAACCAAGATAAGACAAAGGATTCCAATGATTGTCCTGGCTCAGTATCATGATTATCCACGAACGTTACCGCATGCCATGGATCATTTTCTACAAGTGTTCCTTGAAACAACTGACGCATATCAAAGTTCCCATTTGTATCGGATGCATTTAATAACTGATAATGTAATGGCACATCAAATAAAGACATACATTCCGACGCAGCCGCAAGATACTCCTGTAGCTTACCAAGATCACCATTCCAATACTCACCTACCGCAAAGAAATTTTCTCCTTTATATGCACGCATGTCAGATAACCAATTCTTAAAGAATTGATTATCAATATGTTTTACCGCATCTAAACGCATACCATTAATACCGGTAGTATCTAAATACCATTACCCCAGCGATTAAATTCTTGTAGTACTTCTTGATTTTTAAAATCAATATCACAACCCATTAAATAATCATAGTTACCATTTTCACTATCTACATTTGAATCCCAGTTCTTTCCTTCAATAAGATAGATGGCACTCTGTTTCTTCTTCTCATCCCAGTCTGTACCATCAAAATGACTTGCATTCCAGGTAAATGTAGAGTACTTTCCATGTCGATTTGGAAAGTAAATTTTGTCCATGCGGTAATTTGATAATCGCCACCAATCTCTTCATTACGATTATTTGAGTCTGATTTAATGACATCTATCGTTTCTTCTGTATCACCACCCATTTTCTGATTTAGCACAATATCCGCTAGAACTGATATATTTTCTTTTTGCAATGCATCAATCGCATCTAGATATTCTTGTTTCGTGCCATATTTTGTAGGAATCGTTCCCTTTTGATCAAACTCTCCAAGATCGTATAAATCATAGACACCATATCCCACATCATGTACTCCACCAGCCCCTTTATATGCCGGTGGTAACCACACCAGTGTAACTCCCAGATTAGAAAAAGAAGGTGCCTGCACCTTCAGTTTATTCCAATGTTGACTATCATCTGGAAGATACCACTCAAAAGCTTGCAATAGCGTATCATTTTTCTTCATAGTCACCTCTTATTTGTGAGTTAATTTTGCTACCTCTTTTTCAAAATAGTCCTTTGTGTCTTCAATTGATAAATCCAACACAACAGAAAGTTCTTCATATAGGTATTTCTCAGCAATCTGTAAATATTCATCATCGATAGAAGCTAACTTCTTATGTTGTTCAAGACGCTCTTGATTTCTTCCATACGAAGTCTTAATGATACGTACTAATTCACTAATATCATTTCCCTTTAACAGTGAAGCATACTGACTCTTCATATTTGCAGGCTTACTTTCAAGAGTCTCTAAGTCAGGTGTATCAATAATCAACTGATCAATCTCCTCTTTTGTAATCAAATCACGTAAGTGCCCTGCTTTATTGGATACTGGAACCTGAATAGAAACAGATCCAGAAGTAGGAAAATACGGTTCAAGAATATAGCATTGTTCTCCCGTAAAGTCACTGCGTTTCTTTCCTGTAATACGACATACATCTCTTCGATAGACAACGATATCTTTTACTTTATACAAAGAAATCACCTACTTTCACCATTTCTATTTTACCACAACATCCATCTTTTTTCTAATGTGCCAAAAGTCGCGAAGAAAAGAAGTTGCTTGCCGCAACTTCTCTATCCTTAGGATTAACGTGTTCCCTTATCGTAAGGAATACCTTCTGCCTTAGGTGCTCTAGATTTTCCACTAGAGAAGCCTAGCACAATTAATACGACCAGATAAGGAATAATGTTATAGAAATACATTGGTAATGGTAGACCCTTTGTGAATGGAATCTGGTTATAGACTACACTTAAACACTTTAGGAAGCCAAACATCAAGGAGCCAAACGCAACTCCAAGTGGTGACCAGTTACCAAATATCATGATAGCCATTGCTAAGAATCCCATACCCGCTACTGCACCAGAAGCTGTACCATTGGCAACTGTCGCAATATATAAATAACCACCAAATCCACCTAGTGCACCTGAGATAGTTGTGCCAAGATAACGCATCTTATATACATTGATACCTACAGAGTCAGCTGCTTGTGGATGTTCACCACATGCACGCAAACGTAAACCTGTCTTAGTCTTGTATAAGAAGATAGATAAGATAACAAATAATGCAAGTGCAATAAATGTAGAAATATAAGCCTTATCAAATAGTACCGCAAAGATACCCGTCACTTCTTTATTTTGGATAACATAACCAAAGTCATGACGTTGTCCGAGAGAATCGACAGCTGTACCCATTTCTAATTGGTCTTTACTTGTAAATACCTTGATAAAGAAGAGCGCAACAGCTGGCGCAAGAAGATTTAATGCTGTACCAGCGATTGTCTGATCTGCCTTGAACTTTATCGCAGATACGGAAAGTAGAAGTGAGAATAATGCCCCTGCAACAGCTGCTGCAAGCATCGCTACCACAAACATAATCTGATTATGATCCACGAAGAACGGAACATTCTGTCGTAATAATAGTGTCACAACCGCACCGATAAAAGCACCGAAAATCATAATACCGTCTAATGCAATGTTGATGATACCACTACGTTCCGCAAACATACCTGCTAAGGCAACGATCAATAGCGGAATGGTAAAAATCAATGTTTTCTGAAGAATAAAAATCATTTCTTTTCCTCCTTGCTATTTTTGATCTCTGTCTCAATTTCTTGTAAGGATTTCTTCTTGGTGCTTAGTAACATACTGATAAATCTTGCAAAGCCTGAGAAGTAGACAATCATCGCTACCATTAACTGAGATACATATTCGTTGAATGCAGTATTTGCCGCTAGGTTTGATCCACCAACGTTGATATACTTTAAGAAAATTGCAGTAAATATAATACCGATAGGATTGTTTCCTGCAAGCAAGGCTGCTGGAATACCATTGAATCCATCCACTGGCAGTGTCTGATATGTCTCCCACTTGAAGTCTTGATGACCATTGAGACACCAGATAGAGGCACCCATCGCCGCAAGTCCACCAGCAATAGCCATCGCTAGAAGTAGATTTCTCTTTTCATTCATGCCTGCATACTTCGCACCATCACGATTGAATCCACAAGCCTTTAGTTCATATCCAAATGTAGTCTTATTCATCACTATATAAAGCGCGATGGCTACACAGATTGCTAAGAAGATACTTGCGTCCGCATAGGATACAACAGAGCCTCCAGAGAAGATTTTATCCAAACCAAATGTTGCCGTTGCGATATTGTTTACTTCTGTTTTCATGATGAAGTTTACTTTTGATTCTGCAACGTTAATAAACTTAGAACCATTAAATACCCAGCTAACTACATTCGCCGCAATCCAGTTTGTCATAATGCAAACAATAACTTCATTGACATTGAGATATGCTTTGAAGAAACCAGGAATTGCACCCCAAAGTGCACCAGCTAATGTACCGCAAATTAATGCTAGCAACCAAATCACTGGAGATGGAACAGCTGCAGATGGGATTGATAATGAAACAATCAATGTTACCATTGCTCCCATCAAATACTGTCCTGGAGCACCGATATTAAATAAACCTGTCTTAAATGCAATACATGCAGATAAACCAGTCAGAATTAATGGAGTTGCATTAAACAACATGTTACCAAACTGGAATAGTGAGTTACCACCACCAGAGAATGGTCCACCAAGAACAATGAGAATACCACGTACTGCTTCCGCAAATCCAATGCGAGTATTAAACACAGATAGTAATACAAGGACTACAAATCCAACAAAGATACCACCGAAGATACATAGTAAAGAAGCACTAAGCGACTTTAATCCTGCAGAGGATTTTTTATTCTTATTTTTCATCGCTATGATCCTCCTTACCATTACGTTTCGCACCAGCCATGTATAGACCTAATTCTTGAATAGTTGTCTTCTTAGGATCAAGTTCTCCAACAATTTCACCTTCATACATGACAAGAATACGATCAGATAAGTTCATAACCTCATCTAATTCTAAAGAAACAAGCAATACACCTGCTCCACTATCACGGCTTTGAATAATCTGCTTATGAATATACTCGATCGCACCAACGTCTAGACCACGTGTAGGCTGTACCGCAATCAATAGATTATGTTTACGGTCTAATTCACGGGCGATAATTGCCTTCTGTTGGTTACCACCTGACATACTACGAGTAGTTGTAATTGGTCCTTGCCCACTACGTACGTCATATTCTTGAATGAGTCGATCCGCATACTTTCTAACTTCCTTGAAGCGAATCATGCCATGGTTTTGGAATTCAGGTTCAAGATATCTTTGTAAGACTAAGTTTTGTTCCAAAGAGTAATCGAGAATTAAACCATGTTTATGACGGTCTTCTGGAATGTGAGAAATACCATGTGTATTCTTATAGCGAATCGAAGTATGAGAAATATCCTTCATCTCACCATCAATATTGAGTTTTACCTTACCACTCTTTATCTTTTCAAGACCTGTAATTGCATGTACTAGCTCTGTTTGACCATTGCCATCAATACCTGCGATACAAACAATTTCACCCATACGAACCTTGAAAGATACATTATGAACACTATCCTTCTTATGAATCTTGTCAAAGACACATAAGCTTTCAAGTTCCAACACTGTATCAGTAGGATTACTTAACTTTTTATCTACGACAAACTTAACATCACGGCCGACCATCATATTTGATAGCTCTTCCTTTGTCGTATCCTTCACATCAACCGTGCCAATATACGCACCCTTACGAAGTACAGAGCATCGATCTGCTACCTGCATAATTTCATTTAACTTATGTGTGATAAATAAGATAGACTTACCTTCATTTGCAAGACTCTTCATGATTTGCATGAGTTCTTCGATTTCTTGTGGTGTTAGTACAGCCGTAGGTTCATCAAAAATTAAAATATCATTATCACGGTATAACATCTTTAAGATTTCTGTACGCTGTTGCATGCCTACCGTAATATTTTCAACTAATGCATCTGGATCTACATTTAATCCATAGGATTTGGATAACGCAACAACCTTCTTACGTGCTTCTTTCTTACTAATAAAGCCAAGTTTTGTCGTTTCAACACCTAGAATAATATTCTCTAAAACAGTAAACACCTGTACTAACTTAAAGTGCTGATGTACCATTCCAATACCCAAATCATTTGCATCATTTGGATTGTTGATTTGAACTGGCTTTCCATTCTTATAAATCTGTCCTTCTTCTGGCTGATATAGACCAAAAAGAACACTCATCAGAGTACTCTTGCCAGCACCATTTTCACCCAAAAGTGCATGAATTTCGCCCTTCTTTAACTGTAAAGTAATATTGTCATTTGCAATGATTCCAGGGAAAATCTTGGTAATATTGCGCATTTCAATAATATAGGGAGATTCATGAACTATATTTTCATCCATAGTCTATCCTCCATTATCGATGATGTAATAATCAAATTTTCTCTTGTTGCAAGTAAATTATACATGATATTTTTGCAAGGTTATATGCGCAGTTTTATATCACGTATCTTTGATACAGGATATAAAACTGTCCTTGCGCACAACAAGAATATACAAATACAGGGATGATAGCGTTACTATCATCCCTGTAAAGAACTTATGACTTCATTACGCTTCAAAATCAATTGTTACGTTTGGAATGCCCTTCAACCAATCAGCGTTGTTTGCATCTTCCGGTGTCTTAGAATCTGGTACGATTTTACCTTCAGCAACCTTCTTGAACAATTCTCTGTATTGTTCAACTGTGAAGTTCTTCATTGACCATGTATCTTCAGGTAAGCCTGTTGCACCTTCAGCTGCACCAAGGTTCTGAGCCTGATTAGCAAGTTCACTGTCCCACTTGCCTTCGTAGAATTGACCTAAAATACGTTCAACGGATGCACTTAAGCCCTTCATAGCACTTGTGATAACCTTTGAACTTTCAGCAGACTGGTCAACGTCTACACCGATAATCTTTGCATTTTCATATTCAGAAGCTGCAGATAATACAGACTGGAACATTGATCCACCACATGCGAATACAACTTCAGTTCCAGATGCATACCAACCGGCAATCTGTGTCTGTAATTCTGTTGAAGCCGAGAATGTAGAACCATACTTATAGGAGTACTTGATTTCTACTGTGATTCCCTTTTCCTTCGCAGCAGCACTTGCGCCTTGAACGAAACCATAACCGAAACGGTTACATGCAGGGTTAGCGCCTCCGCCTCCACCTGTATAACCTAGTTTTGTATAGCCTTCCATTACTGCAGCGTATCCAGCAAAGTAACCAGCTTCCTGTTCCTTATAAACGATAGCTGTAACGTTATCTAGCCCTAAAGCCCAACCATCAACGAATGCAAACTTCACATCAGGGTTTTCCTTCGCTACAGTTTCCATTGCCTTAGCCTGTAAGAAACCAGGAGCTACAATGATCTTCGCACCATTTTCGATAGCCTGTTTCATCGCATCGATACGGTCGTTATCTGTTGCGTCTGAACCATTTGCTGGCTGATAGTAGTTGTGTGTTAACTTGTGGTCTTCCGCATACTTTACAGCACCTTCATAAGTACCTTGGTTGAAGCCCTTGTCCATTAACTGACCTACGTCAGTAACAACAGCGACCTCAGCAGTAGCCTTACCTGAACCTGTTTCTGTAGCAGTACTGTTCTTTGCAGTATCTCCGCCACAACCTGCCATCGTCGCAATCATTGCAAGTGATAGCACTGAAGTAAATAATTTCTTCATGATAATTCTTTCCCTTTCTTTGTCAGAATATTCTGACTCCCGTTGTTTCTATTTTAAAACGTAATGAAAGCCTTTGCAATAACTCAACCCTGAACTTCCTCTTTAACAGTTGTTAAATTTAATCTTTAATTTGCCATTTTATCTATTAAGAACGATAAAAGCGTGATACGCTAAACACAGATATTGTAGAAAGAAGCTTTTAAGCAAACGAGGTCACTATGAAAGTAGAATTTAAAAAGTTAGGAATCAATGGCGAAGGTATCGGTTTTATTAATCGAAAACCAGTGTTCTGTGATGGAGTATTACCAGAAGAAACAGCAGAAGTAGAAATCATCGAGGAGAATCCAAAATATGCAATGGCTCACCTCAAACGACTTATCACAAAATCACCAGATCGTATTGAATCCCCTAGTCCACTAGAACAAGCACATGGTTGTCCTCTCTTTATTTTGGGTTACCAAAAACAATTACGTCACAAACAAGATATTCTTGAACAAGCATTATTTAAATATGGAAATGTAAAAACGTTCCTTCGTGCGTGATATGCACGCAAGTGAAAAACAGGTCGGATATCGTTCCCAATGCAAACTACCAGTCCAGAAATCACATGATATATTGGTCAATGGTATGTATGAACCAAAGACAAACCACTTCCATCCTATCGAACATTTCTTAATTCATGATCCAAAGCTAGAAGAAATCCGTAAAGAAATCTTACGTATCCTCAACGAAGAAGGATATGATGCCTATAACCAGAGATCACAAAAAGGACTTCGTTATATTGTTCTACGTGTGATCGATGGCAAAGCACAGTGCACCTTTATCACTGGTAAAGAACATATCCCTTCTGTCATCATTGATAAAATCATGGAAATCCCTGGTATGGAAACACTATGCCAATCCTTCAATACCAACCGTAAGACAAATCAGATTTTTGGCTCACCTGCAAAAGTACTTGCAGGCAAAAATGCATTAACCATCTCTATGGATCAGATTCAACTACAACTTTCAGCTGAATCTTTCTTCCAGTTAAACATTGACCAAGCCGAAAAGATGTATCAGATGGCAATTAGTAAGATTGACCCATGCAAGGTATTGGTCGAAGCTTATTGCGGTATCGGTACGATGGCACTTATGGCCAAGGATAAGGCAAATGTCGTCTATGGTATTGAATCTGTTCCAAGTGCTGTTGAAAATGCCACAAACAACGCTAAACTAAACAACATCACAAATACAGAATTCATCTGTGATGATGCGGCACATGGCTTACGCAAGATTGCGATGAAGAAGGCAGTTGACTGCTTATTAGTTGATCCACCACGTAGTGGTATGGATGACGAAATGCTAGATACCATCATGCATGTATTACCAAAGAAGATTGTATATATCTCTTGTAATCCATCCACCCTTGCAAAGAACCTCAAAGTTCTTAAGCAACGCTATCACGTAGTGACTGTAATTCCATATGACCTATTCCCACAGACGCCACTTGTAGAATCCATTACTGTATTGGAGTTAGGTTAATGAAATACCTCGTACAAGACAATACGATTACGATTGATCCAGAAGGAAAATACCTCAAAAAAACAGTAGAAGATTTTCTAAATGATTACTATCAATCAAAGAAAAACAAAATATCTCCTATTGTTAAATAAACAAATCTTATTAGACGGTACTCCAGTCAAACACGGCAAAGAATTCATTGACCACAAAACTATCACAATCACCTTCCCAGAAGAACCAATCGATTGGATTCCTGCAGAAACAGAATGTAAAGTCATATACGAAGACGCATTCATCTATATCGTGCATAAAGATGCAGGCATGATTATCCATGGTGATCCTGGAGATACAACATGCTTGAATGCTTATGCGGCTAGATACCAGATCAACCATGGCATCAAACAACCAGTACGACCAATTCACCGTTTAGATAAAGATACGGTTGGACTTGTCATCTACTCAAAGATTCCATTCTTCCAACCATGGTTTGACGCACAACTTTCTAGTAAGAAAATTCATCGTCACTACCTAGCAATTACAAATGGTAATATTGATCCAAACTTCCGTATAACAATCAATAAACCTCTTGGAAGAGATCGTCATCATAGTGGTATGTATCGCATTTCTTCAACAGGAGTTGAAGCTATTACACACGTAGAAGCACTGGGCAATTATCAAACTTATAGTTTACTAGGATGTACCCTTGAAACTGGCAGAACTCACCAAATCCGTGTTCACCTTGCCAGTATTGAACATCCTATCGTCAATGACGTAGTCTATGGTATTAAAACAAAAGATTTCCCTGCTATGGGCTTATGGGCCGATTGGATTGCATTTAGAAATCCAATCACCAATAAAAAACAACAAGATATTCGACCAACCTAATCCAATGTATGAACCATTTAAAAAGTAGATGCCTAACATCTACTTTTTCGTTATACAATCCCTAATTCTTCTAATACCTTCGCTACACCATCATTTGCACAAGTATCCGCAATGATATCCGCATACTGGCGAACATCATCCTTCGCATTGCCTAAGGCAACACCGATTCCTGCTTTCTGAATAAATGGTATATCATTTCCTGCGTCACCAAACGCAATGACATTCTCCCAAGTATAGCCTTTCTTCTTGAGAACAGCTTCTACTGTTAATGACTTATTGATAGAATGCAAGAATACATCAAATCCCTTTAGAGATGACCATGCAAATACTAGGTCAGGCATCTCCTTAGCAAAACCCAAAATTACATCTTCATCACCTACTAAGAACGTTCCTAGAGGATTACCATATTCTAAGTGATGCGTGCGCTTCTCTGTATCATTAATTAGAAGTTGTGCCTTAATTGGATCACCATTTACATATCCATCCACAAACTTCTGATAAGCATTGTATATTACGACATGATCTACAAACTTAAACCCTAAACCAATATCATTCGCTTGCGCAAACGCAATAATTCGCTCCATATATTCTGTTGGTAGTGGATGTGTTTCTAAAACAGTACCATCACGCTTTACCAAACAAGCACCATTAATCGTACCAATGATATCCATTGGTAAATCATCAAATAATGTTGGTTGTAAGAACGTATAATGTCTACCCGTATTAATCATGACATCATACCCATTTGCCAGCGCGGTTTGTAAAGCATTACGATTACGTTCACTTAACTGCTCAGAACCACTTGGAATCAGTGTATTGTCTATATCACAGACAATCATTTTAATCTTATCTACATTCATATTCATAACTTCAAAATTATAGCATACCGTGCTAATATATAAAGTGTTCTGTGCTCGTGGCGCAACTGGATAGCGCATTTGATTCCGAATCAAAAGGTTGTGGGTTCAATTCCCATCGAGCACACCATTCAAATCAAAGTCGAACCCTTCGTAATGTTGGGTTTTTATTATATCTACTTCAAATAAAAAACACCCTATTTAGAGTGCTTAGTAGCATCATTGTTTTCTTCGGAATTGGGTTTTAGCTTTTCAGCTTCAAGTCTTCTTAGCTCCTCGTCAATTAATCTAATATATTCTTCAGGTGTAAGTTCTTTGCCATCAAGCATACTTTCAATTCCTTTCTACACCTAGATGTAGATCTATTTTCTATTTGTATAGATAACTGGTGGGGCCATCCCACATTTCCTCTTTTTCAGCCGGATGTAGACGAGACAGATTCTTCTGCTTCAGTTATCTGTTCCCATCATACGCTAGTATATTGATACGTCAAGATATGATTAGATACATATGTATACAAAAAGGATTATATTGAACATGAATGCATGTATCAAGATAATCCTTTTTTTATAACGAATTACCAACCTAGGAAGTGTAACTTTTCATTCATTAGATGATATGAAACAGAATCTGTTTTGTACTCTACTTCACCATCTGTATGAACCCATACTGGTTGTTCTGTTTGAATATGAATCTGTTTACCATCCTTAGAGAAACTCCTTTGAACTTTCCATGATCTCCCTTCATTGCGTAAGGGAAGATACGGAAGAAATCAATTCTACCTAAACCATCCGCAATACAAGTATTCAAGATACCATCGCAGGGATTCGCTGTTGGACAGAATTTAAATCCTCCGCCTTCATATGGTTCGTTCATTGTTGCGATAAACAATAACTTATCATAGGAATAACTTTGATCATCAATCTGAATCTTTGTCTTAAAGTGATGATGTAAGAAAATTAAACGTGCACCAACAAACAAGTAAATGAGCTTCCCTAAATGTAATGCATTTAAGACTTTCTTCCATGGTGATCTTTGAACCTGCTCAGAAATTGCGGCGTCATAGCCAATACCGGAACTGATATTGTAGCGACGTGAATACGGTTCATCAGATACCTTATTTCCCTTTTCGTCATAGCGTGTATGGTAGGTTAATATACCTATGTTTAAGTCTTTGCCATGCTGGTCATTT
>CAKMPP010000117.1 GCA_927911475.1 uncultured Solobacterium sp.
ACATCAAGAAATATTCAAATGCAATTGCTGAAGAACAAAAATTGTTGGAGGAATTTGCTTTTATTGATGTAGATGAAAAGCCAAAACGCTCATCAAGAAGAAAAACAAAAGTACAAAAAACAGAAACTTCTGTACAAACTAATGTAAATAAAGAGCAATTAGATAAACAAAAAGATGTTGAAGATGTGCAAACTGTTGTGCAAAATCAAGAGAAAGCTAACGATGATTTGAAATACTTTAATCATTAATAAGTGATAAATTATGGATAAAAGTATTGTAGTAAAAGCAACGTTCTTACAATTTGGTAAGCACGCACCATCGAATTCTGGATACAAAGGTAAGTTAAATTGTGATTCAATTTTTGGTGGATATACAACTTATTTGTCACGAGATGATGCAACTAAAGACTCTATGGGCGAATCAGAAACAACATTTATAGATGAGGAAGTAGTAGATAAAAAATACTATTTCTTCATCTTTTAATTTAAAAAATTCACTGGATGGTTCACTGATGGATTATACAAGTAGAGCTTCAGCGACACATGACTCATCTGATAAAGAGTACTTTACAATGACGAATGAAGGTAAATTGTATACCGATGAAGATAGAAATAGATGGATTGAAAATTCTAAAAGTGCATTTTCTAAAGATGGAGATATTGTATGGAATCTAGTTGTTTCATTAGATAGTTTTGATAGCTTAAAGGAGTATGAGATTAAAGACCAAGAAGATTTTGCAAAGATTACCAAGACGGTTTTATATAAGAGTTTTAAAAAATTAAAGCTTGATCCGCAGAATATGATTTGGTGGGAAGATTATCATACGAATACAGAGCATCCACATATCCATGTTAATTTTTTGGAAAAAGAACATTCTAGAGATAGGGGAAAACTTACCAAGAAAGAAATAGATTATGTAAAAGGAATGTTTGTAAACGAAATTGCTGCTAGAAAATTGTATAAAGAAAAGTACATGGACAATGCTGAAGATGCATTAAAGAAGATTACACCACTAAAACAAAAGATGATAAGTGAAATTAATAATCTTCCATATGAGATTTTAAATGCAATTGCAAATCTTTATTCACAACTACCACGCACAGGAAGATTACAATATAACGCAGCATCAATGATTCCATATAGAGAACAATTAGATAATATTGTAAATCAAGTTTTACAGTGTGATAGTTGCAAAGAGGATTATTCAATATTTACACAAGAATTAGACAAGCTAGACAATATCAGAAACGATTTAACAAATGATAATATTTCACATCTAAAAGAAACACATGATAAAAAGCTAAGAGTTCAGATTGCAAATTCAATCCTGAAAAGTTTTAAGGATTTAAAGGAAACGGACAAACGCAATATGACATCTTTAAATGAATGGAAAATAGCTAATGCAATTCAAATCGTATCAAAGATATATGAAGGAATTGATACAAAGGACTTCACACCACAGCAGGTGGAAGTGGTGAATCTGATTAAAGACAATAATCTAAAGGAAGCTGGAATGCTTGCAGAAAGACTTGGGGAATCATCAAATGATAAGTTTTTAAAAGGTGCTACGAGTCTATTAAATGCAAAGTCAGAAACACAAAAAGCAGATGCTATTGCACAAATCTATGATGCAGAAAATAGTGGTAATAAAGAAGCACAAAGGGTAATGAACTTCTATAGGAAAGGACAAAGTCTAAATAAAACGGATTATCATGGCTTTAAGGGTTTGTTAGGAAGAAGATTGCCAAGAGGTGTTAAACACGCAATCAAGCAGCATGGTCAAGAAATCGAAAATGAAATAGAAGCATATTTAAGAAATGATGAACGGATAGTAGTATCTGTTAAATAATGAAAGGAGATAGAATGGGGAAATTATTAAAGACGATAGTATTTGCAATTATATATCTAATTATTAGTTATTTTTTAGCATTACAAATTGCATGGTTGCTATCATTCAACTTTGATATCATCGCTTTATCACAGCAGCCTAAACTGTTTGGATTGTTTTCATTCACGATGGATCCGAATGTTATGTTCTGGCAAGGAAATACAAACTATTTTAAATTAGCAAGTATATTAATCTTTATTGGATTAATAACCTTCTTAGGATGGTATGTTATTCCAAATAAGAGACAGAGAGAAAGACGAGCTGAAGAAAGACGTCTTACTGCTGAAGAAAAAGATGCATATACACATATAGCAAATGATAGGGAATCTAAGCAGGGCTTACAAAGATTCACGTTTGATGCAGAAGGACACATCGATCACTTATATTTGAATCATACGAGATATATAACAGATTACAAATGGTGGATAGGAGCAATTACATATCCATTAGAAGTAATACTGCTTTTCTTTTTGCTGATTAACTTTATTGTCAGTGGTATAAACTGGCTTTTAAGTTTTATAAGAGTAGATGTTTTGACTCTTAGAATACCATTATTAAAGATATTTTCATTTAGATTATTCTATATCATCATATTAGCAATGATTCTTGTATTACATTATTTATGCAGTTCAAAGATTTGGTATGCAGAATATAGAGAGTATTATTCAAAAGCAAAGAAGCGAGCTTTAGAAAATAATAACTGGAATATCAAGCGTAGGTGGAATGCTAAATGGGTAATATTAAAACCGCACATCCGTGATTATATGGATTATGTCTTTAATCCTATAAAACACTTCTGGAATACACGTGTCCAGAGAATGAAATGGAGCGATAGATGGAAGGTAAATGAGCTTAAAAAAATGGAACATTGCTGGAGAAACAACGAATAGAAGAAGTGGATTGCCTATTAGAACATATAAATCAAGATTGTATGTTGATGCGGATGATAATCACGACCTAACGATAGGAACAACGAATTCAGGTAAGACAACTTCAGTTGTACATGCAATGATTGAAGCTAATAGAATTGGCGGAAGCAGCATGTTTGTAAATGACATTAAAGGGGAACTTTTAGAGAGTCATTATGGACGATTAAAAGCTGACAATTATAATGTTGTAGTTTTTAATTTCGTTGATCCATCTAAAAGTGAATGCTGGAATCCATTTGGTATTGTGATAGAAAAGTACAGGGAAGCTCAGAAGAAAGCAGAGTGTGGATGGAAGAATCCGACACAAAGAGAATATTATTTTAGTCTGAAGAAGAAGTATCTAGCAGCTCAAAGAAAGTTAATTAAGTCATATTATGACATACTCAACGCACCTAGCGACAACAAAGATACGAAAGTGCTGGAGCATAGAGTATTTAAAGAATACAAACAAATACAAGAAGAGTTATACGCAGCCGAACGTGATATATATTACAGTAAACCAGATTATAGTGATGCGTTTGAACAGCTTACAGATATCTGTAGAACGCTTTGTGAAGAAAAGAATGCAAAGCAGGCTCACTTCTGGCAACAAGCGCAAGCTTTGATGGAAGGTGCAGTTTGCTTCTTACTTGAGTATGAATGGCTAGATGATAATGGGAATATCTGTCATTTGAAAGATGAACAGATTAATTTCCAAAATATTAATAACCTTACAAATGAAGGCTTCATGATTTATCAGGTTACACCTAGTAAAAAGCAGGGCTTATTACAATGGTATTTGGAAAATACTAGACGAGTTACAGATAGAAGCTACGAAAAGCTAATTAAAATAACACAGATGGGAACAGATGAAAGAGGTTCTGTTATGTCAACTTTTGCAAATAAGATGCAAATAGGACTCATTAATGACAGAGTGCGTAAAATGACATCCTACTCTAGCTTTAGTTTCCAAGATTTTATAGAAAGACCTACAGCAATCTTCATGGTTGTTAATGATGAAAAATCAACGTATCATCCGTTTGTAAGTATATTTGTTACGCAGTTGTATAATGAACTTGTAAACGGTGCGAGAAAGTATCCTAAGCAAAGATTACCGATTCCTTGGGATATTGTATGGGATGAATTTGGAATCTCTCCAGCGATATCCAATCCAAATACTATCTTTGCTGCATCAAGATTCAGAGGAATCCGCTGGCACATTGTAATTCAGGAATATTCTCAATTAGATGAGAAGTATGGAAGAGAAGAAGCTAAGACGATCAAGGGAAACATAAATGAATACGATTTTCTTATTAGCATCTACTGAAGAAACATTACGTGAGATTTCTGAACGAGCTGGAAAGAAATTAAAGTGGAATAAAGAAACAAGACATTTTGATGCCGTACCTGTTATTACAAAGGATAAATTAGCACATTTATCTCTGTCTGAAGCGGTTGTATTACGCCAGCGTAAGATGCCCATTGTAACAAGATATTATCCTTACTTTTGGTATGTATTTAATCGCTCAGAAAAGGATTATACAGATAATTACACAATTGAAAGTAAATTGATAGAAATGCAGAATTTCAGCCTTACACATGAATATATGTTGATGCAATCATCCAACTCTTCAGTTAGTTCTATTAGACAAAATGAAGCAATTGAGAATATCAATTTAGGAACAGATGAAATGCAGGGCTTGAGAAAAGCCAAAAGAAAGGTAGCTCCTAATAAAAATGCATTTAAAGAAAAGCCAAAAGAATGGGTTCAAGATTCATTATTTAATAGCAATTGGAGCCAATAGAAGGGATATACTTTATGAAATTTGTAGAAGAAAAAGCGTTAAAAGAACACTTTTGGAAAAAATATGGATATAGAAAGAATATCATTGCATATCAGTTTGAATGTCAGGCAAGACATGGTGGAGTTGATCTGCTCACGGTAGAAAAGGTAAATGATGATAAAGGATTTCATTTAGAACTATGTAGCTTTGAATTTAAACTTGCTGATATAGAAAAAGCATTTTCACAAGCTTATTTAAATTCAGAATTCTGCCATAAGAATTTTTGTTGTAGTTCCTATGGAGAAGAAAAAAGTAATCCTAGATAAATAT
>CAKMPP010000118.1 GCA_927911475.1 uncultured Solobacterium sp.
GATACCTACACTAAGTGCAATCATTGACGCAAATAATACGCCACCAGCACCTAAGTCTTTGATAAACTTAATCTTTTCATTTCTTTCTGTCGTATATAAATCACAAAGTTTTTCGATACATGTATTTAAGATTTCCGCTACTATCACAAATCCTATACAAAGAAGGATTGCTAACCATTCATAATAATTACAACCAAGTATCCATGCCGCAATACATGCTAGTATCGCAAGAATATACTGAATCTGTACACTCTTATCTTGAAATGAAGATACTAAACCCTGAAACGCTACAATAAACTTATTTATCATTGCGACGAATAATCGGATCTAAGATCCTATCCTGTAGGGCAAACATCTTCTTTTCATCAGTTGGATTCATATGATCATAACCCAAGCAATGAAGTAGTCCATGCGTGAATAAGAATCCCATTTCACGCTTTTCAGAGTGACCATATTCTCTTGCTTGTTTTCTAGCATAATCAATGTTGATGAAAAGATCACCAAGGTCTTTTTCTTCATCTGGGATAAAGTCTTCTAAACCATCACGAATCGCAAAACTAATGACATCTGTTGGTCTATCTATCCCACGATAATCTCGGTTGATGATATGAATGGTACGAGAACGAACAAACGTAACGCTGATTTCTAAATCCTTTGCTAGCTTGAGTTCTTTCTCTGTACGCTTTGCGATTGTATGGAAAAATTCCTCATATGCATGCATATCTTGGTTTGTTTTATTGATAAATGTAATTTCCATATTATCCTCGCTTCTTCAAAGACAACTCACGTCTTTGTTCATCTTCTTTGCTGTAGCGTTCAATAATCTTCTGTACGATAGGATGACGTACGACATCATCCGCACTTAATTCCATTATTTTAATTTCACTTAAACCCTCTAGAATGCGGGTGGCTTCAATCAGTCCACTGGTTTGATTATGATTTAAGTCAATCTGTGTAACGTCACCCGTAATGATCATAGAAGAGCCAAAGCCAAGTCTTGTCAGAAACATCTTCATCTGTGATGCTGTTGTATTCTGCGCTTCATCCAAGATGACATATGCATCATCAAGAGTACGTCCACGCATATATGCAAGTGGCGCAATTTCAATTGTACCCTTTTCGATTAACTTCTCCGTTTGCTCATTACCAAGCATATTATGTAATGCATCATAGAGAGGTGTTAAGTATGGATCCACCTTCTCTTTTAAATCACCTGGTAAAAAACCTAAGCTTTCACCCGCTTCTACAGCAGGACGTGTTAGAACGATACGCTTTACATCACCCTTTTTGAGTGCACTGACCGCCTTTGTGACTGCTAAGAAGGTTTTACCAGTACCAGCAGGTCCTATCGCAAATACTACTGCTGCACTATCCATCGCTTTGGCAAAAGCATATTGTCCTAATGTCTTTGGCACAATTGCTTTCCCACTCATCGTTCTTCCGATAATTTCTGAACTCATTTGTGTAAAGTCAATCGTCTGTTCCTTCGCTAGCAAGCGACTAGCATAGATCACATCTTGTTCACTAATTACTTTATTCTGCTCTGCAAGCGTCATTAGCGCTGCTAAAATACGCTTGATAAGCTCTAGTTCTTCATCACTACAATTTCTAACAAAGAATGTATTATCTCGATACGAAATATCTTTTTCAAATTGAGAACTTAAAACAATCAGGTTTCTATCATGATTGCCTATAATATTCATTGCAATCTGTTCTTTCATTCCATCTAAGTGAATTGATTTTATATTTTCCAAATTAATATCTCCTTAGTAACAATATTTTAACAGGTATATTCATATTTATAAATGTTTTACGCTCAGATTGATTTTGTGCTAAACTACTGTAATACAAAAAGGAGTTATCTAAATGAAAAGACGACTAGCATTTCTATTAAGTTTGATGTTATTGGCTGGATGCACAAAACAAACAGCGAATTCATCTAGTACTACAAATACAAGTACATCAAGCACAAATGAGAATTCTGGTGGATGTGCAGCCTTTGCGGAATGTGAATCCAGTGAAGATGAAGCTAAACTATACGAAAAATTACTGGCTGCAGAAAATTCTCCATTTGAAAAAGTTACAATGGAAGATGTTGTTTCCTACTTTGAAAATAAAGAAAGTCACATTGTATTCTTAGGCTTCCGTGATTGTCCTTGGTGCCAAGATTTAATGCCTATCTTAAACGATATCGCGATTCAAAAAAATCTGAAGATTAAGTACGTAAACGTACGTCCAGAAAACACAAAAGAAAGTGACCTACGTAATGAAAATAATCCAACATACGTAAAGCTCCAAGAGTTACTTGGTGATGTGTCTGGCGATGGTACTAACAAGATATATGTCCCTTATGTCGGTGTGATTCGTGATGGTAAGGTTGTAGACTTCATGTTAAGCTTTGACTATGATGCACATACCGTTCAGATTACAGAAGAACAGATTGAAGAATATAAGAAACTTCTAAATGCATTATTAGACAAATAAACTCCGGATATCCGGAGTTTTGTTTTATATAGCCTTATAACATTGCGCAAGATATCCACCTCTTGCGTTTTCTTCTGTATCCTCACTCTCTTCAAAACCATCATATGGAGCTTTTGGATCATGTACTTTCGGTTTTCTTCGAAGTGAATTACAGATTTCATCTATATGTGCAAACGCAAAGACAAAATCATTCGTCCATCCTGTATGTCCTGTAATAATTTTTAGTTGTAGATTACGTTTTTCAAGTATCTCTTTGAGTCTTTGTAATGATTGACATTGTAGCTTACGATCTTCCGCAAGTGTATTTAAGAATGCATATCCTCCATCTGCCCCAAACCAAATTGTATCTCCTGTAAAAAGATACGAATCATCAATCAGATACACAAGATGGCCCCATGTATGGCCAGGCACAAGAATTGCTTCTACTTTTATATTTCCAATGTAGAAAACCTGTCCATCTTCAATCAATACTTTTTGATTATCAATGACGACCTGTGGTAATGTCGTTAAGCCCCAGAACACTTTGCGATGCTTATGACCTTCTAGGTATTCATTTTCTACTTTTCCAATGTATATTGTCGCATCGCTAAAAAAGTTCGTCACTACCTTTTTCAATTGCTCCTATATGGTCTGTATCTTGGTGTGTAACAAGAATCTCTTTTATCTGTTTTGGATTGATGTTAAGCCACTGCATCTTTTCTGCAAGTCGATCATAGTTATAACCCGCATCAATCATAATAGTGTGGTCATCCTTTGTGTAGAAATAAATATTAGCTACATACTCTCGAATACAACTTACTCTGTCATCGATAAAACCTGTGTTTAAAGGTTTGAAGATTTCCTTGCCTTTAAACATAAAAGACATAAACTTCACCTGAAACTTTGAGTCATTCTTAGACATGCTTATTCACCTTTTTTCTAAAGAAACTCTAATTATATTTATAGTAAGAAACTAGTCGCAAGTTAATTATAACAAACTCAAAACAAGATGGCTCAAAAATATAAAAAAAGAAATGCTTACGCACTTCTTATTTTCCTCTTCTTCTCGCTTTACGAGCAGCTTCGATCTTAAGCTTTCTCTTAACACCAGGCTTAACGTAGTACTCTCTCTTACGAGCTTCGGCGAGGGTTCCATTGCGGGATACCTGACGCTTGAAACGGCGTAGCGCATCATCCAAATTCTCATTTTCTTTGAGGACGACTCTAGACATTCCTAACCCCCCTTTCTCTTTAATAAAGCATTAGTATCATACCAAATCCCTTACACCATTGCAAGATATTTATACGATTATTACATGGTTTTTGCGTTAATTACGATATATAATTTCCTATCAAAAAGCAGATATATTCACAATCAGAGTGCTGCGGTCTTTTTTTGTCTTTGGAAGCGAAGATGTTGTGTGGATTTGTTATTTTTGGTAAGTTCTGACTTAATTATTCATAACAGCACTATAAAT
>CAKMPP010000119.1 GCA_927911475.1 uncultured Solobacterium sp.
TGAATTCGTACAGCTCATATTTTATGGAAGGTTTAATGCCAATCTCTTGACGCTGCTCAAAAGTGGTCTCAAGAACGTCTAAAGGGCAGAAATGTATTTATCGGTTTGGATGCTGCTGTTGTAGTTGGTAACCAAGATGTAATTACAACTGCTTTAATTATCATTCCTTTAACAATCGCAATGGCATTAGTTCTACCTGGCAACCGTGTATTACCATTTGCAGACTTAGCTGTAGTTCCATTCCGTGTTGCAATGGTTGTTGCTGTAACTCGTGGTAACTTGCTGAAGAATATTATTATTGGTTTAACGATCACAGCTTCCTTACTATGGTGTGGTTCGGCAACTGCTCCAGTATTAACATCAATTGCTCAATCAGTTGGTATTGACCTTGGTACAAGTGCAATCTTTATCTCATCATTTGCAGCTACTGCAATGATTCAGAGTTACTTAGTATTCTTAGCATTTACAGCTAATCCAGTAATTGGTATTCCTGCATTAATTGTGGTATCTGCTGTTTACTGGTACTTCATTGAATATAGAGGTATGAAGAACAAGCAACAAGCTTAAGGAGGGAAGTATTTTGAAAATTACTGAAATCGAAATATTTAGAGTCAAACCAAGATGGATTTTCTGTAAGGTTTCAACTGATGCAGGAATTTCTGGTTGGGGTGAAATGATATCTGGAACGAAGACAGAAACTGTAGTTGCAGGAGCCTATGAAATTGGCAATCGTGTTTTAGTTGGACAAGACCCATTCGATATTGAACGTCTATGGCAACGTATGCACCGTTCATTCTTTAGAGGTGGTCCAATTCAAGGAACAATCGTTTCTGGTTTTGAAATGGCATTGTGGGACATCAAAGGTAAAGCTCTTAATGTTCCAGTATGGCAATTATTAGGTGGTAAAGCACGTGATCGTATCAAGGTATATTCTTGGATCGGTGGTGACCGTCCACAGGATGTAGTTGCTCAAGCACAAGATAGAGTTGATCGTGGATTTGATTCTATTAAAATGAACGCTACAGAAGAACTACATTACATTGATAGTTATGAGAAAGTGCAAGAAGTAGTTGAACGTGTTAAGTCATTACGAGAGACATTTGGCTATAAACTAAATATCGGTATTGATTTCCATGGCCGTGTACATAAGCCAATGGCAAAGATTCTTGCTGAAGCATTAGAACCATATAAATTAATGTTCTATGAAGAAGTAGTATTGCCAGAAAACGAAGAAGCATTTAAGGATATTTCCTTAAGAGTTTCAACACCACTTGCAACTGGTGAGCGTCTATATACACGTTGGGCATTTAAGAATTTGATTAAGCAAGGTGCAATCGATATCCTACAGCCAGACGTAGCCTTAGTTGGTGGAATCTTAGAAACAAGAAAGATTGCAGCAATGGCAGAAGCATTTGATATGGCAGTAGCACCACATGCTCCATATGGACCAATTGCTTTAGCAGCAACACTACAAGTAGATACATGTACACCAAATGTATTTATTCAGGAACAATCTTTAGGTATTCACTACAATAAAGGATTCGATCTATTAGACTTTGTTGTAAATAAGGAAATGTTCTATTACAAAGATGGATACTGCGAAATTCCTACAAATCCAGGATTAGGAATCATTCTTGATGAAGAGAAGATTCGTAAGGTTTCTGAGGAAGGACTTGTTTGGACAAATCCAAACTGGGAACATTACGACGGTACTATCGCAGAGTGGTAATTTAGAAAGAAGGATTTTACGATGGAGTTTATGATTATAGCTGTCCTATTATTTGGGTATACAGTTTATTACTATCTTCAAATGAAGAAGATAGAAGTTAAATCTAGAAATTCCATGGTTCGTAGAATCCTTCTGATTGTGATTGGTCTAGTATTTTTCTATCTAGCAATAGTAATGACGGAAGATAGACCGACACTAGTGGTTATAGGTATTCTTCTAATTCTGATTGCATTTCAATCAGAAGGAATATCAAAAGATAAAGTTATCAAGTTTGGTATTCTAAATGGTGAATTTGTAGAGTATAAAAATGTTTTGATTTATAGAGATGATAAAGGATGTTCTCTAGAATTTGTTTCACCATCACGTAGAGTTGATACAACTTTATATTTTGATCAAAATCCAGAAATATTAGAAGAATTCTTAAAGCGTAATGCGCGTAAGAAAATTCAATATCGCTATGCATTAGATACAGAAAATTCAAAGAAAAAATAAAGCTTTAAACATGCATCCACTATTTGGTGGATGCTTTTTTAAAAGCAACTAATTTTTGAATATTGCAGTTGTTTAAGAAAACCTTGCAGATACGCAAGTTATCTATTTATGATGAAATATGAATAGGGTTATAATAGTTGTAATGATGGAGAACGTGTTATGGAACAAGTATCATATAAAAAGTTATTTAAATTACTTATTGATAAGGATTTAAAGAAGACTGAATTTGGTGCAAAGGCAGGTATTAGTCAGAATACGTTAGCTAGAATGGGAAAAGGACAATTCATTTCCATGGAACTTCTAGTGCGTATTTGTAAGTATTTAAATTGCACATTTGATGATGTGGTAGAGATAATCAATAAAGAAAATAATTGAAAGCAGAGATTGGGGTTGGAATAATGGCTGTAACAAATAATGATTTGTCAATATTTACTAATAAGAACGAGAATGGAATTAAACTGTCTGATCGTTTGAATACCGTTTTAACTAATTCAAAATATTTTGATGTGTTAGTTGGATACTTTAGAATTACTGGGTTTTACTTATTAAAAGAACAACTGGAAGATGTGAAAGAAATACGAATATTGATTGGCTTAGGAGCGGATATAGAAACTGTCCGAGCAATGGATATTTTCGAACTTTCTGGAGCCAATGCTACTCGTAAAGTACAAAAAGTAATAACAGAAGAATTTAATAACACAGAAGATGATAATTTAGAAATGGAAAATGGAGTATTTAAGTTTTGTGAGT
>CAKMPP010000120.1 GCA_927911475.1 uncultured Solobacterium sp.
ATAAAATAAAACTAAGCCACAAGCAACTTCTTAAACTATGGTGTCGGTACCAATATAAAATACATAGAAGTATTACATAAAATTTGTATGATCCTTTCATAGATAGACATAGTAAATACATCAACAAACAAGTAATGGATTATTTATGATTCCTTTCATAAGCAAATCTTATCTTTAATGAAATCAAACTTTGCTTGGCCAATACCTTTTACCTTCATTAATTCCTCTAAGGAATGGAATAGTCCATATTGATTACGATAATCGATTATTGCTTGGGCAGTCTTTTTACCAATTTGAGGGATTTGGAGTAAAGCATTTAAATCAGCTGTATTAATCGATATGAGATTGATTTGTGTCTCACTTGTCTTTGCGGGTATCGTTAAAACATCTTTATCATGTAGTACAGTCGCAAGATTCAAACTTGAAATATCAGCGTTATTAGTTAAACCTACAACAGTGATAAGTTCCTCTAGCGTTGCGTATGGTTTTAATGAAATTACGCCTTGTTGTAATACAGCTCCATGTACAGTTACATGAATCGTAGTCTTTGAATATTGATCAATATCAATGACTTGAAATTGACCCGAAAATAGAATTGATAGAGATAAAAAAACAGCAAGTATTAGTCTCATATGACCTCCACTTACTGTATTTGTAATACTGTTTCTAATTCCTTACTTAATCTTTATGATTTCAACAGAATAAGGATTTGCAACACGCACTTCACAAACATCGCCAACCTTATGGTCTAAGATAGCTTGTGCTAAAGGTGTTTCATTAGACAGACGTCCATTTAAAGGATCAGATTCTGTTGAACCAACGATATCATAAGTAACTTCTTCCTTCGTATCGTTGAATAATAATGTAACGCTAGAACCGATATGAACAGCTGACTTCTTACCAGCTTTCTTCGTATCAATAAGTTCATAGTTACGTAGCATGTATTCTAAAGTTGCAATACGTGCTTCTACCTTTGCCTGCTCATCACGGGCTGCATCATAGTCAGCATTTTCTGAAAGGTCACCCTGTGCACGTGCTTCTGCTAACTCTTGCTTAACTTCTTCACGAACAACATGGACAAGATGGTAGTATTCATCCTGTAACTTTTTTAGACCTTCTTCAGTAAGATATGTTTTATTTTCTTCAGCCATTTTATTACTCCTTACGCTTGGTTATTATAGCATTGTGTGCTTAATGATGCTACTGATTTTTGTTGTGAGTAAATCAATCGCAACTGTATTCTTTCCACCTTCAGGGATGATTACATCCGCATATTTCTTAGATGGTTCCACAAACGCTTCATGCATTTGTTTTACAGTTCCTACGTATTGATTAACCACAGACTCCAAAGTTCTTCCACGTTCTTTTACATCACGTACTAAACGACGAATAAAACGAATATCTGCATCTGTCTCAACAAAGATTTTAATATCAAGTAAATTGCGAATCTTTTCTTCTTCTAAAACAAATAAACCTTCTAAAATCAATACGTCACAAGGATAACAATCTTCTGTTTCACTACTACGTGTATGATTTACAAAGTCATAGATTGGCTTACGGATAACTTTATTCGCAATTAAAATCCTGAATGTTGTCAATCAATAAGTCGTTATCAAACGCAAATGGATGATCATAATTTGTTTTAATACGTTCTTCCATTGGTTTATGTGCTTGATCTTTATAATAGTCATCTTGACGGATAATCAGTACAGACTTTTTATCCGCAAACGTCTTCTTAATCGTTTCAGAGATAGATGTTTTTCCAGATGCACTACCACCGGCAATGCCAATAATAATTGGTTTACTCATTCGAATTAGCCTCTTTCACTTCTGTTTTTACTAATACCTCATTTTCGTCGTAATATAAACTGATTGAAAATGGGATTTCATTACGAAACATTTTCTCTAAGAAGATACGATCACCTTCCCAAAGTTCCAAATCTAGAATTTTATTTTGAGCAATATATGCAAGTGTACCTTCGTTACATTCTTGAAGTGTACCTATATAATCATTTGTTTGATATACATAGATTTCTTCATCTTCATGGTGATTGTAATGAAAATGGATAACACCACAATATTGTGCAGATTGTACTTGATAGCCCGTCTCTTCAAATACTTCTCGCACCATGCATTCATATGGTGTTTCTTTTTCCTTGAGCTTACCACCTACACCAATCCATTTTCCGTGATTTAGATCATGTTGTTTCTTATTTCGTAACAACATTAACCATTTATCATCACGAATTAGATAACAAACAGTACTTTTAATCATTTAAGTTAACGTGATCTTTCACATTTTGATTGTGTTCACTAAGTGTCTTAGCAAAGAATACTTCGCCCGTCTTTGTGTCAGCCACAAAGTATAGGTATTCTGTTTCAATTGGATTTAAGACAGCTTTAAATACCTTTTCGCCAGGGTTTTCAATAGGTCCTGGAGGTAGTCCTTTATGAAGATATGTGTTATATGGTGAATCAAACTCAGCATTGACTTCACAAGCTTGCCACTTATCTGTTTGACGGTCAAAATCGATTGCATAGCATACTGTTACACTAGACTGCAACAACATACCTTGGTTTAAACGATTGTAGAATACACCTGCAATTGTACGCAGTGTCGTTTCATCGCCACCACCTTCATACTGTACGATACTTGCTAATGTATATAATTGATGAATAGAAAGCTTACTCTTAGCAATTGCATCTTTATTTGCTTCAAATACAACCTTTGTTTGGTCTAACATCTTTAGCGTTACATCTTTTGCGGTTGTTTCTTTATAGAATTCATAAGTATTTGGAGCGATATATCCTTCGAGATAAATACGTACATTCTCTTGAAACATCTCATCTGTTATAAATGGATATATAGATTTTAATGAAGTAATCCACTCTTTATCATTCCATAGTTTCAGTAATTCATCTTCTGTTACATTGGTTACTGCCGCAATCTTTTTAGCGATGTGTTTTGCCCAATCCCCTTCTGTAACGGTTACAGAAACAGTATCACTTGCTGCTGCTGTGACACTATTTAATTTCTCTAAAATCGCGTGTAAATCCATATTACGATTTAATGTGAATGTCCCAGATTTGAAATTATTTAGCTCGTAGAGTCTAATATATAACTTTGCAACGTTAACATCCTTAATGAGATTTTCATTTTTTAAATGTTGTAAGATATCTGCCGATGTATCACCACTATTTACTTTAAACTCTACTTCTTCAGAAGTTTCTGATACAGCCTTAATAGATTGTGAATAATAAATATATGAACTTACAAAACCAACCGCCAAGATCAAAATTAGTAATAATGGAATTAAACTTCTTTTCTTTCTTCTTTTAGCCATGCCTATTCACCATCATCTTCACTGATAAATGCACCTAAAACTTCTTGGCACATTTCCCATTCTTCTTCATCAACAACTTCATCCATAGAGCCATCTTCATTGTAACTATATGCATAAACATTGCCTTCTTCATCCGTAGGATCTGTGAATAATACATATTTCTTTGTCTTATCGTTGTTTTCAAACGTCAAAAGAATTTCAACTTCACGTTCATTGCCTGCATCATCAGTAATCATCATTGTGTTGTTTTCAATCATACTATCATCTCTCCTTAAAAAAGGCGTTTTGCCGCCTTATTTTACATTGCGATCTAGCCAAGTCTGCAGTATTTGCACCGCAGCCAACTGATCAATCTTCTTTTTACGTTTCTTTCTTGATACGTCTGCTTCTAACAAGATACTTTCAGCAACTGCTGTTGTAAATCGTTCATCTTGCATCTTAACCGGAATACCTGATTCTTGTTCTAGAACTTCACCAAACTCTAAACATATCTGTGCACGTGGACCAACATCATCATTCAATAATAATGGTAACCCTAACACGATAATATCTGGCTTTTCGCGATCGACAATATCTAACACTTTATCTAGAGCCATATTGTAATCATCTGGCTTAAAACGAATCGTTTCAATTGTTCTTGCAATTAATCCGGTATCACTAAAACTAACACCACAAGTTACGCTACCAAGATCTAAACCTAGATAGCGTGTCATTTAATGATGTGCCTCTAAATAGAAACGAACTAATTCTTCAATAATTTCATGACGTTCCACGGATTGGATTAAACTTCTTGAATTGTTATGTGAAGAAATATATGCAGGATCATCAGAGATTAAATAACCTGCTAACTGATTGATAGCGTTATAACCTCTCTCACTTAATGAAGCTTCTACCTGTTTTAAAACTTCGTGGATTGTTTCACGACGAATCTCTTCAGAATTAAAGCTCATCGTTTCAGTCAAATTATTTTGTTTCATCATTTTGACTACCTCCATCTCTGTAGTTATTTTATGTCAAATTTTACAAAAAGTATATACAACCGCATCATTTCATTGTGTTTGTAACATGAAAACCATAAAAATAGGTATCAAAATGATACCTATTTCAAAACATGATTATTGAGCAAGAATTTGTCTTACTAATGCAAGTGCTTCTTGTACTTTAGAAGTATCCTTACCACCAGCTTGTGCCATGTCAGGTCTACCACCACCGTTACCACCTGTTAACTGAGCTGCAGCCTTTACAATATCTCCAGCCTTCTTACCCTTGGCAATCGCAGCCTTAGAGCTAGCGCATACAAATGTTACCTTACCCTCTGTTGTATTGGATACAAATACAAATCCATCCACAAGCTTATTACGTACGTTTTCTGCATATGCCTTTAGACTATTTGTATCAAAGCCATCTAAGCTTAATAATACACAAGATAAACCATTGATTGTTTCAGCCTTCTGTACTGCTGTATCTGCTGAAGATAATAGTGATGCTTGCTTATGTGCATCATTTTCTTTACGAAGTTGTGCATTTTCTTCTTGTAATGCGATTAACTTCTCTCTGAATCCTTGCCATGATTGCAGTTTCATTAACTTCGCACATTCAAGTAGATACTGTTCTTCACTCTTGAAGTCTTGGTATGCATCAAACTTTGTTTCAGATGTAATACGTCGAATACCAGAACCAAATAGATTCCTCAGAAGTAATCTTGAATACGCATAAATCAGCTGTATTACTTGCGTGTGTACCACCACAGAATTCCTTAGAGAAATCACCCATGGAAACAACACGTACTGTATCACCATACTTTTCATCAAATAATGCAATCGCACCAGAGTTCTTCGCAGCCTCAACATCCATTACTTCGGTTACAACAGGTTGTGCTAAAGCAATCTGTTCATTAACAAGACGTTCTACTTCATTAAGCTGCTCTTCCGTAGGCTTTTCAAAATGTGTAAAGTCAAATCTTCCATACTCTGGACAGTTATAAGAACCAGCCTGTGCAATATGATCTCCTAACACCTTCTTTAGTGCAACTTGTAATAAGTGTAATGAACTATGGTTTGCTCGTGTACGTTGACGCTTTTCATAGTCATATTCACCTTCTACTACATCGCCTTCTGAAAGTGTTCCTTCAACAATAGTAATGTGGTGTAATGGCTGTTTATGTGGGGCTTTTTGAACGTTGGTTACATTCGCTTTGAAATGGTCATTCCAAACAATACCAGTATCCGCACACTGACCACCACTTTCTGCATAGAAGCATGTTTCATCAAGAATGATATCACCCTCATCTGTTAATGACTCTACACGTATACCATCCTTAAATAATCCAATTACCTTTCCCTTCGAATGTGTATCTGTATAACCAGTAAACTTACTTTCTTGTGTGAAGTCCATTAAATCAGCTGATTGGCCATGCATGGATTGAATATTTCCACGTGCTTCTCTTGCACGTGTTTTCTGCGCTTGCATTTCTTTATCAAAACCTTCAGAGTCTACACGATAACCTTCTTCCTCGGCAATCTCTGTTGTAAGTTCCTTTGGATACCCATAAGTATCATATAACTTAAACATTACTTCGCCAGGTAAGATCTTAGTATCTGCATGCTCTGCTAATGCGTCCTGTAAGAGTGCTTCACCATTTGCAAGTGTCTTGTGGAAGGATTCTTCTTCTTGCTTCACCAGTTTTTCAATTAAGGCAACTTTTTCCTGTACATATGGATAGTATGCAATCATGTTATCTGCAACTACCTTTACAAGCTTGTACATGAACGCACCATCAATACCTAACTTAATACCATAACGTACTGCACGACGTAATACACGTCGTAGTACATATCCACGACCTTCATTAGAGAACATCGCGCCATCCGCAATCGCAAATGTTACGGTACGGATATGGTCAGCGATAACGCGATATGCCATCTTATATTCTTTTTCGCTATATGAATGCTTTGCATACTGTTCAGTCGCATGAATAATTGGCAAGAATAAGTCTGTATCAAAGTTTGTTTCACCATCTTGAATCAAACATACAAGACGTTCTAAACCCATACCTGTATCAATATTCTTCTGTGGTAATTCTTTATACTCATGACGATCAACTTCACCAGGACGGCAATCGTACTGAGAGAATACGATATTCCATACTTCGATGTAACGATCATTTTCTAAATCTTCAAAGAATAACTTTTCACCAATACCCTCTGGATCATACTTCTCTCCACGGTCATAATATAACTCTGTATCAGGTCCACCAGGTCCACGACCAATTTCCCAGAAGTTATCTGCTGTACGACGAATATGACTAGGAATCATACCTACCTTAACCCATTGGTTATATGCATCGTCATCGTCTGGATAAACAGTGACATATAAACGCTTAGGATCAAAACCAATCCACTCTGGAGATGTCAAGAACTCCCAAGCCCAACTAATCGCTTCTTTCTTGAAGTAATCACCGATTGAAAAGTTACCTAGCATTTCGAAGAATGTATGGTGACGGGCTGTACGGCCTACATTTTCAATATCATTGGTACGAATTGATTTTTGGGCATTACAGATACGATTTGATGCTGGCTTTTCTGAACCATCAAAGTACTTCTTTAACGCTGAAACACCAGCATTAATCCATAACAGTGTTGGATCATTATGTGGAATAAGACTTGCGCCAGGTTCTATCATACAACCCTTAGACGCAAAGAAATCCAAGAACTTTTGTCTGACCTCATTTCCACTAAGTCTATATTGTTTTTCCATTGTTTACCTCCTGAACAAATAAAAAACGTTCCTACATCCAGGAACGTTAACACGCGGTACCATCCTGATTCGCACGAAATGTGCGCACCTCAATTACTCTGTAACGTAGAGATACGTTGCTGATTAAGCACTCTGCTAAAGGAAGCTTCAATATCACTTATGGAAGATTTTCACCAAACATCTTCTCTCTACAACACAGTTTATATCTACTAACCCTTTGTCATTGATTTCTATGAAATTTTAACATTAAAACACTTTAAAATAAAGCGATTTTAATCGATATCATCAAAATCATTGCTTTCACATGAAACAGTATGTAAATCTAATCAATGACGATAGAAAGATGATATGGTACTCTTATTACGAGGTACAATACATATGACAACGATTTACGACTATCTTGATTGGCGTGGAGATCTTCCATTTACAACCGAACCCTTTAATGAAGTGGATAATGCTATCCTCAGCCTTTTATCTTATGTTCATTATGATGATATTCCTAATATCGAAACAACTTTTCAACCACTCCATAAGATAAGAGATGAATTTTATAAACTACACACACGTGAAGAAATCGCAGAAATAGAAACCTATAATGGAGTGAATGCTAGATTACTCGATAAAGTTTCTGATACAGAGCGTTTTAAAGATATTAAAATTGGTTATTATATCAGTTATACTGACAAAGACTTTGTCGTACAGTTTTCTGCTGTAACCTTTAAACTAGATGATATGCTCTATATTTCCTATCGTGGTACAGATAATACCTTTATTGGTTGGAAAGAAGATTTCTATTTATCCTACACAACAGGAACCAATGGTCAAAAAGCAGCAGTCGCATATATTGATCAATTATTTGAAAACGAAACCTTACCAATCCATGTTGGCGGACATTCTAAAGGTGGTAATCTAGCGATATATGCCGCATGTCATTGCAATCAATCCATTCAAGATAAAATTACAAAGGTATGGTCAAATGATGGACCTGGCTTCCAAGGAGAAATGTTACAATCCCCTGCTTATAAAGCGATACAAGATAGAATCACACTGATTATTCCAGATTCATCAATTATTGGTATTCTGATGAATAACGTTGATCCAAAGATTGTTAAAAGTACAGTAAATACAGTTATGCAACATGATGCTTTAACGTGGATTGTAATACGTAACCATTTTGATCAAGCTGAATCATTATCTGCTAACTCAACATTCTTAAACAAAGCAGTCGATAAATTCTTAGAGAATCTATCGGAAGATGAAGCGAAGATTGCAATTGATGGAATCTTCTCAATTCTAGAATCAACCGATGCTGAATCTTTCGCTAAACTCAAAGAAGGCGGTTTTGATTCCTTAAAGGATATTATCAGTGCTATTCAAAAATTACCTCCAGAAAAATCATCAGTTATCTTGCGTTTAGTTGGTAATATGATTTCCAATAGTAGTAACATTCTCGCAAGCGACTATATGTCAAAACTCCAAGAACAATTTAATAAAGTAAAAGATTCATTTAAGAAAAAAGAAGAAAGGTGAGAAAAATTTGCTCACCTTTTTAATATCCATAATCGCCTTTTACAAACTGTTGTATTTTTTGAGTTAGCGTTGTCTCACGAGGATGTAATTCTAATACTTGAATACCACGCTTAAATGCCTCTAACTCCCCCAATACGATTAATGCTTTGCGTGCTCTTGTGACACCTGTATATATTAGTTTTCTTTGTAACATGCCCGCATGTCTGCGAATAATAGGCATGATAACAATTGGATATTCACTACCCTGTGATTTGTGCACACTGATACAGTATGCTAGTGTAATATTAATCCAGTTTTCTGGTTTATATTCAACAATGATTTCACCAAACTGACAGATAATAGTTGTTTTATGATCTTCCGCATGCTTTGCATCAATGATTTCCACTAATACACCTATATCCCCATTGTATACATCGTCATCCGGTTGATTCTTTAACTGCAGAATTTTATCACCCTCACGGAAAGTCATATATCCTGATTTTACTTCTGCTTTAGCCTTGGATGGTGGATTAAATGATTCTTGTAATGCATTGTTTAGATAATCAATTCCTGCTACCCCCTGCATACATTGGAGATAATATCTGAATATCATCGATAGAATACCCCTTTTGCAAAGCATCATCAACCATCATTAAAAGATTGCAACGGATATCTTCTGGCATGCATGCAAAGAATTTTACATCATGATGATATTCTTCAACCACTACATTACCTGTGTTGATTGCATGTGCTAAATTTATGACATCACTATCAGATTGTTGACGATAGATGTGTTTTAATTCAATTAACGAGAATTCGTTTGATTGCATTAGATCTCGTAACACACACCCTGGACCAACACTTGGTAACTGATCTTTATCACCAATAATGCAAATCTTTTTAATTCTCTTACTCGCTAGCAACAAGTTGTAGAATAACCAGTTATCAACCATCGAGAACTCATCAATAATTAATAAATCTGCTAGGATAGGTTCTTCATCATTTTTTCCAAACGTATTTGATTCAAGGTCCCACTGTAATAAGGAGTGAATTGTTGTTGCGTTAACACCACTTACTTCAGCCAATCGTTTTGCGGCTCTTCCGGTTGGTGCAGCACAGATAATTGACGAGGATGGATACATGAGTTTAAATAGCTTAATCATCGCATTTACAACTGTCGTTTTACCAGTACCAGGACCACCAGTCATTATCATAAACGGTCTTTCAAAGAAGACTTGTATCGCTTGAATCTGTGTTTCATCATACGTAATACCTAGATGTTCTTGTACATCTTCTAGGTAAGAAAGCAATAACTTAGGATCATAAGGATCCATGAATTGATATGGAAACTCTGCTAAAAATCTAGCGATACCGATTTCTGCATCATATTGAGCGATCGGAAATACACGATTTTCTTCACGATAGAGTTGATGTTTAAGAATTGCTTCATCAAATATCGCTTCAAAATCACAGGTTAAAGAACCTAGTTCTTTAAAGAATGCAGTCTCCAGTGTTTCTAGACGTACATAGCTATTACCATCACGCATACATAAATCACTCACAAGTGAAATAAGAAGAGCGTATAATCGTCGGTTATCAGTATCGCTAATACCTAAACTTTTGCCTATCTTATCTGCTGTTTTAAAACCAAAGCCATCTACTTCTTCAATCAGTCGATATGGATTTTCATTTAGTTTACTTAATGCTTCTTTACCATAAATACGAGTGATTTTCGCAAGATTTCGTTGGCTTAAACCATGAATGTTTAAAAACTTTGCAAGTTCTTCCATCCCCATTATCAATTTGTAAACCTTCAATAATGACATTGATTTGACGCTTCGATAGTTCTACCATTTTTTCTAATAAAGAACTATCTTCACGTATCAACGATAAACAATCTTCACCTAGTGCTTCTACAATTTTTTCAGCTGTCTTTTTGCCGATACCAGGAAAATTTACACCAGATAAATAGCGTACAACACCATCCTTTTCAGTCGGTAATAGTTTGGCTAATGTCTGTATCTGAAACTGCATACCGTAACGCGGATGTTCAATATAATTTCCATTAATACGATACTGTATACCTGTAACAAGCTCAGGAATATTACCAGTTACAGATATCACTCTTCCCTTTTTATCATTGACTTCAAACTTTGCAGCAGTATAAAAATTCCCTTCGTTGCGGAAGAGAATATATGTGAATTTACCTGTTAACGTAATCAATGAATCGTCCATGAATCTCCTTATTTATCTGTTTCAGGATGTACAAGTAATTTTACATGTTCCATAAGATCAACTCCATCTTTGAAGACTTTCTCAATCTTACCACCAGCAAACATTACATCACCATCGTAGAATACAGCCTCTTGTCCAGGTGTAATACTACGAATACCCTCAGGGAATAAAGCAGTTAAAGTACCATCCTTATTTACTACAAGTTCTACATCATTATCCGCTTGACGATATCTAAACTTCGCATGGCACTGTAATGGTAATGTACGATCAGCTAGCCAGTTTACACCAGTTACCAAACAAGATGTAGCGTACAGCAAGTCTTGATGATTAGAATCAACGACATATAGTTCGTTTCTATATACGTCTTTTCCTACCACAAAGAAAGGACCAATGCCACCAATATCCAAACCTTTTCTTTGACCAATGGTATAGTACATAACACCTTGATGTGTACCTACTTTCTGTTTAGTCGTTACATCGATAATATCCCCAGATTTCATTGGAAGATAATTACTGAGGAACTCACGAAAGTGGCGTTCACCGATAAAACAAATACCTGTAGAATCCTTCTTCTTAGCAATCGATAAACCTAGCTCTTCGGCGATGCGGCGAACTTCAGGCTTTTCAATTTCGCCAAGTGGGAATAATACATGTTCTAATACTTCACGACGAATCTCTGTTAAAAAGTATGACTGGTCTTTATTGTGATCAACTGCTTTACATAAGACATGATGATCACCTTCTTCACCAAGTCTTACATAGTGACCTGTCGCAACAGTATCAAAGCCCTTTTCTTTTGCAAACTTCATAAAACTATCAAACTTAATATAGCGATTACACAAAAATATCTGGGTTTGGTGTTCTGCCCAACTTATATTCATCAATAAAAGTTTGAAAGACATCATCCCAATATTCCTTAATAAAATCGATACGTAATAGTTCTAAACCTAACTTACTAGCTACGTCAGCCGCATCCTTATAGTCAGCTTCTTGTGGACATACTGGATCATATAAAGTAGGATTTCCACTAAAGTCTTCATTTGCGACGGAATCCCAGTTACGCATAAAAGCACAGGTCACATCATAACCCTGCTGTTGTAATAAATATGCAGCGACGGCGCTATCTACACCACCTGATAAACCTACGAGTACTTTTTTCATACTGCTTATTATACAACAAAAGAAGTCCTAATGGACTTCTTTCTGAAATGCTGTTTGCATTGTTTGACAAGCTTTGAAATTTGGGCAGGTTTCATTACAACTACGATCTGCCAAATGACGTAACTCTACCGGTACAAATACACCGATTTCCTCTTCGTCATAGCCGACTTGGAAGTTATTCTCACTCAAAATGATTGGGCGTTTTAATACACTAGGATTACGCTTGATAAAAGTGATTAATTCATCTGTCTTCATTGAATCGATATCAACATTAGATTCTTGAATAATTTTAGAACGCTTAGAGATGATATCATCACTACCATTTTCACTTCTCATCAATAGGTGCTTTATTTCGTTATCATTTAACAATGTCTTAAAGATGTTCTTCTCTATAAATGGAAGACTACGATCTTTTAACCATTGTTTCACTTTACGGCAACTTGCACATCCTGGAGATGTGTATACAACTATCATAATCATCCTCCTGTTTAGTGATTATATCACGCTATATTTTGAAAAGAAATAGGTCATAATTTATATTTTATAAAATCTTTATAAACTCCTTATTCCACTACTTCCATCTTTTCAAACGCTAATGATGATAAGAAGAATGCAATGATAGCCATTATACAACTTGTGATTATCAAGCCTAAGAATGCGGCTTCTAGATTATTAAAGAAGAACATTGATACTACTGCAACAAATATAGAAGCAGCTGTACTAATTAGCATTAGGAACATATCAATAAACTGTACAAACACCTTAAAATCACCAATTGCAGGTGAAATAATTGTATGTACCATCATATTGATATAAATACGACTCGCATTAACACTGACACCTACTAACGCTGTTAATAGTATATGTATCGGTGATAAATCTAAAGCTGCTCCGCCAATAATCGCAATAATCATTGTATCCACAAAAGCTCTAATATGTTCAATTTTTGTTGCATTCCATGTCTTATGAATCTTCGAATCAGGAAGTAAGAACGTATAGTAGTTCTGTAATTCCTTCATCCATTTTGAACGCATTACTCCGAAAAATGTAATGAAATACGTAACAATTACTGGAATTACAAATAAACGTACATGCATGATATCTCTCATAAAACCAATATCACGAGATAAGAAATACAGTATAATACCACCAACTAAGAATAAGAATGATCGAACAGAGAAAATAAAGAGTCGATTCTTTTTATATTCTAATAATTGGCGATAGAAGATTGCCTTAGCATAATATCCTTTATATTTTATAGAAGCTTGCATGTACTTCTTAGGTTTTGCTCCTACAATTGAGACCTCACCTGCTTTAGCTTTCTCTATTGCTTGTTCGTACTCATCAGAGAATTGTTCAGCCTCCTCAAAGTAAGCTCCTTCACATTTAGATTTATATGCAAGAATTGGAAGTATCAGTGCAGATAAAATAAATAACACAGTACCTACAACATTACTCCAGTGATAGCCATAGAAAATCCATTGTAGCAAACCAATACTCCAACCAAACAGTGGAAACAACTTAATAAATGGAGACTTTAGATACGTAACAAGGATGGAAATATTAAACCCTTGATCTAACACTACTAACAAGAATCCAATGGCCAATGCACCCAATAATACATACAGAATATAGGATACAAAACGTATTAAGTTATTTGAGATTGTTTCATTACCATAACATAAGATAACTAAACTCATTTCAATAAAGAAATCAAACGTTAGATAAATAACTGCATATAGCACAAACTGTAACGTGTAAGTCGGATATAAAATACATCCAAATACACATAAAACAATAAAGAAGATTGATGAAATAACGACACTTCTAAGACCACTAAATAATAGAATTAATTTTGGATGGATTGGAGATTGGAAAACAAATTGAACATCTGCTTTGCGGAATATAAGTCCTTTTCTTTTAAAATATTGAATGAGTCCCGGAACACCTAAATACAGTTGTAACAACATGAACATTACTATATATTCAGACGCATCTGTAATACCGATTTTTTGAAAAATACTCTTATACCCGGATAATACCAAAGCAAAATAAGCAATCGAAGCGATTAACATTAACACGAAAGCAGGCTTTCGCATTGAACGCTTAAATCCATTAATGAATATGCGCTTATGTAAATAGAATAAGGAATTCATTCTTCTGACTCCTTCTCATCTTCTTTATCTGTAAGTGAGAAGAACAAATCTTCAATATTTTGATTTTGTGTACCATCATTTTCGTAAGTTCCAATCACTTTCCCATGATCCATAATGTATAGCGTATCCCATAACTCTTGTACCATTTCAAGCATATGTGTACTTAAAAGAACCGTTACACCTCTATCCTTCATTTCGAAGATAACTTTTTTGAGTTCTTTGATGGCTGCTGGATCTAGACCAACCATTGGCTCGTCAAATAAAATTACTTCAGGTTTAATACATAATGCACAAATAATACTTACCTTCTGCATCATACCTTTTGATAATTCATCTCCAAGTTTATCCTTCTTATCAGACATTTCAAAGCGAGTAAGTAACGCTTCCACTTCCTCATCTGTAATTTGAGAACGGTATGCACGACGTACATATTCAATATGTTCCATCACTGTTAATGCCCCAAACATCGCAGGAATTTCAGGTACATACGCAAATATCTTCTTTGCGTCTATTGACTTTGATGGTAAACCATTAATCTTTATTTCGCCCTCATAGCGCAATAATCCTGCAATACTCTTAATAGTTGTAGACTTACCAGCACCATTAGGTCCTAGTAAAATACCAACCTTACCACTAGGTACAGTAAAATTAATTTGATCGACAGCTGCTATCTTCTTATATTTCTTTGTTAAATTACTTATTTCTAACATAGAGACCCCCCCCTTTTTTTGAAACATGCATGAAAGTTTTATTGTCTTTATAAAAATAATGTTTCCTTTACGAGTATACCATGCAAAAAATAGCTATCGCAAATGCAGAATAAAAAGCACTTATCAATTATATTGTTTTATGTTAGAATCATCGTGTATTCGGAATGCGATTACGCGTTGAATTCTTAGAGAATCAGTGTTTGGTGTAAACTGATATTTCAACAAAGTATGTTTGGAGTTCCATTAATAGAATACCGGAGGCCCGTTATCCCAAATTAAGTGATCCTTTTGGATAAGTCGGGTGGTACCGCGCATATCGTCTCATGCGTCCCTTCAATTACATTGAAGAGACGTTTTTAAATTCAAGGAGAATTCACTATGAAAAGAATGTTAAGCGGTATTAAGCCAACTGGTCAATTACACTTAGGAAACTATATCGGTGCTTTAAGACACTTTGTAGAGTCACAGAATGAATATGAAATGTTTGCCTTCATCGCAAACTTACACTGCATAACAGTTCCACAAGACCCAAAGGAATTACAAAAAAACTTAAAAGATTGTGTAGCTCTATATCTTGCATGTGGACTAGATCCAAATAAAGCTACAATTTTCTTACAAACAGATGTAAAGGAACATGCACAGCTCGGCTTTATCATGTGCTGTCATACATATATGGGTGAATTAAACCGTATGACACAGTTCAAAGACAAACAAGCTAAGGGTGAAAAGAATCTTTCTGGGGGTCTTTATACATACCCTGCATTAATGGCGGCGGACATTCTACTCTATAGCCCTGACTATGTACCTGTTGGAGAAGATCAGAAACAACACGTTGAATTAACACGTGATGTTGCAGAAAGAATGAATAATCGTTACGGGAAACTCTTTACAGTACCAGAACCACTCGTCGCTAAAGTTGGTGCCAGAATTATGTCACTCAGCGATCCAACAAAGAAGATGTCTAAATCTGATGAAACAAACAAAGGATGTATTTATCTATTAGATGATCTTAAGGTAGCACGTAAGAAAGTAATGTCCGCTGTTACAGACAGTCTAGGTAAAGTTCACTATGATCCTGAAAATCAACCTGGTATCGCAAACTTAATGCAGATTCTCTCCTCCCTATCAAATGAACGTTCATTTGAGGATATCGAAAAAGAATTTGAAGGAAAAGGCTATGGAGACTTCAAGAAAGCAGTTGCGGATGCAGTATGTGCTAAGTTAGAAGAAATTCAAACACGTTATAATGAAATTCTAAACAGCGATTTAATTGAAACTACATTAGCAAGTGGTGCAAAGAAAGCTAGAGCACTTGCCGAAAAAAACTAAACCAAGTACAAAAAGCGATTGGTATGGAAATTCTTTAAAATACAGGATGTGTATTCAAAGATACACATCTTTTCTTTATCAAAGAAAAAAGAGTGATTGCTCACTCTAAAGGTTTTTGATAATAGTTACCGATAATCTTTTCGACTGCATTT
>CAKMPP010000121.1 GCA_927911475.1 uncultured Solobacterium sp.
GTAGCATGGTGACTTTTTATCGTCAACACTTTTAAATATTTTTTTAATTTTTTTCAAAACCTTTCCTGCCCTTTTTAATATTTTAGGCTTATTTATATATTTCGATATTGAAGCCTAAATGCCGTTTAGTATTGAATGTGCTACAATAATAATTACTTTACGGAGGTTTCTTATGAAGATATATAACGCAAGATATTTAGATAATAATCAGCGTTTTATTGTTGCGATTATCACTGGATTTATCGCCGCTATTCTATTTGGCTCATTATATGGATTGATTACATCATTTATTCACGTTTCATTTTCTGTAATGTTTGTAGCAGTAGGATATGGAGTTGCTTCTGCAATCAAACATTTCGGTAAAGGCGTTCATACAAGATTTATGGTTGTCGGTGCCATCATGACAACATTCGCAATCTTTCTCGGAGATATGATGTCAGTATATTCCGTTCCTAGATTTGCTTCTCTTTTATTAAGCGGTAATTTCTCTTTCATTGGTATATTCTTTGTTGCATGGCTACGTAGTATGGCATCTGCCGATGTTTCAGGTATACTTAGTTTGGCGTTCCGCTTAATCGGAATATATATTGGTTATACGCAATCAGTTATTTTATAGAGGTGTATTATGTATAGAAAAACATGGATGCAAGTCAATCTAGATAAGATTGAACGTAACTTGATCAAATTAAAAGATATCTGTCAGAAAAAAATTATTGCTGTTTTAAAAGCAGATGCGTATGGTTGCGGTGATATTCACGTTGCCCGTGCGGTATTAGAAGCAGGTGCAGAGATGATTGCTGTATCTTCTTTAGATGAAGCACTTGTTCTTCGCAATGAAGGTTATTTCGGCAAACTATTAATACTTGGTGCTACAGAAGCTAGTGATATTCCTGTTTTGATTAAGCAAGGTATTTCTTGTACAGCTTACTCTGATGAATGGGTGGACAACGTAATCCAGCAAAACTGTGCAGATTTACACGTACATCTAAAGATGGACACCGGCATGAGTCGTATTGGCTTTCGCACAATTGATGAACTACATCTAGCTTTCAACAAACTTCAAGCTGCTAATTGTACTATGGAAGGTATCTTCACCCACTTTTGTTGTGCAGATAGTGATTTAGAACTCACAAACCTACAATTCTCTAAATTTAAAGAAGCAGTAGAGTCTTTCTCATACTCTTTCCCTTGGGTACATTGTGATAACAGTGACGCAACAGCATTCTTTAAAGAAGATACATCCAATGCCTGCCGTATCGGTATTTCACTGTATGGAATTTCAACTTATGAGAAATCCCTTGAACCAGCAATTTCACTTTTCAGTGAAGTTGTAATGGTAAAACATCTGCATGCAGGTGATACAATTGGATATGGTGCTACTTATACTGCTAAAGATGATGAAATTATTGCTACCCTACCAATTGGGTACGCAGATGGCTTCGTCCGCGCTAATCAAGGTAGAAAAGTTTATGTCGATGGTCAATATGCTGAGATTGTAGGACGTGTATGTATGGATCAAGCGATGATTCACTTAGAACATGAAGTGCCAGTTAAAACAGTTGTCGAAATATTTGGTGAACATATCTCACTAGAGAAGATGGCCGAAGAGCTAAATACAATCCCATATGAAATTATCTGTTTACTAAGCAGCCGTGTAACGCGTCGTTACATTTGGCACAACAAAATTCAAGACGAAGAAAATTCTCGTTTGGAAAAGAGTATTTTAGCGAAAGAGAAGAACTAAAACGATGAGCTAGCGCTCATCGTTTTTCTTTGATTGGTAATAAATCAATAAATCCTAGTTCAGGATTATTATATAAGCGAACAAAGAACTTATTTCCAGTCGCAAAACCTCTTGAGATGTATAAGAGTCTTCCATCAAGATTCTTAATACCATGCGTATATCTTGGAAATAGACCCTGTTGTGGTGCATATAATCCTTGTCTTAAGAATGGGATAGCCCATTGTCCACCATGCGCATGGCCACTGATAATTAAATTAACCGGTAGCTGCTCATAGAATGCCACGTGGTGTGGACGATGCGATAAAAGAATACGATAATACGACGTCATACAGAGAGAGTCAACCTCCTCTACTGTCTTATCCATCTTAGGACCACCATCTGTTAGACCAATCATTTCTAATAATTGACCATCGATATTCATTACTTCACTATCATCAAGAAGAACTTGCACTCCATCTGCACGCATCGCAATTACATAATCATGTAACTTCTCTTTTAACATCTCATCGTGATTTCCACAGATATATACTCGCGGATATGCATGCAATGCATGCATGAGCGCAAGCATACTTTCGTTATCTCCCCTAGGCGTAAAAATATCACCAGGGAAAACAATTAAATCTGGTTTATGCTTATTTACCATACGAATAATACGCACATTATCTTTACCAAAACTTTGAGAGTGTAAATCAGAAATAACACAGATACGCACACGTTTTGAAATGAGTGGTGAATAAATCTTTTTTCTTGTCGCATCTATTTTATGCGGCCACCCTAAAAATACAATCAGCGCAACCAATAAAACTGTCACCATGGATACAATGATAATTGTCTGCATATCTTCTAACCTCCAACTCCGCTTAACCAATTTGTCTTATATAACCGAATTAAATATAATACACCTCTTATCGCAATATCAATCGTCATTGCAAGCCAAGCACCCATAAGTCCCATGATTGGTGCCAAGAAGAATGCTAGCGTAATACGAATACCCCATAAACTCAATAAATTTAGTATAAATGGAATAACCGTATCACCTGCGCCTCGTAATACACCCGTAATAACGATGGATGCCGCAAACAGCGGCTCTACAAGCATTACGACACGAATTACGTTTACACCAAGTTGTTGTACATCTACATCTGGTGTTAATATCGCAAATATCATCGGAGATGTAAAAAACAATATAATCGCAAGGATGCCCATAACAGCCATACCCAATAATGTAATGATATTGGCAAAGTCTTTCGCAAGATCTTTCTTACCGGCACCAATCGCTTGTCCAATTAATGTCGTGGCTGCTGCTGCGATACCATATCCAGGCATATAACAAATTGACTCTACTGTATTACCGAAGGAATGTGCCGCAATCGCAACTGTTCCAAGTGGAGCAATAATCTTTGTGGATACAATTTGTCCCATACATAAAACACTTTGTGCCAATGCATTTGGCATTCCTATTCTCCACGCAGAGGATAGTACCTCTTTACTCGTAAACCAATTCCCAGAAATTTCCTTGATGCGTAATTCATTCGATTTTGTTAAGGCTACCTTGAACGAAATGACTGTGCAAATACAAACTGCAAGTGATGTACCAAGTTGTGCTCCTAATACACCTAAATTAGCTCCATACACCCATATCTCTAAACCAAAGACGGAAATCATTCTAGATGGGAAGATCAAAAAGAAATTGAAGATGATATCTAAGATGCACATCAACACAGCCATCTTACTTGGAGTCTTCATATCCCCTGCACACTGCAGCATACTATTTACAAGGTAGTTTAGCTGACGAATTGGAAGGAAAATTGCATATAACCCAAGATAATTCGTCGCATCTTTCCATATCTCTGGTTGGGCCTGTAACCATGTTGGAGCAACATGTGCCCACGCATAACAGACTCCTGCAATTAGAAATGAAATGAACAATGAGGTTAAAATGGAACCTTTAAATATCCTTTTACTACGTTCAAGCTTTCCTGCACCTACTGCATGTGCAACCTGTACAGAGAATCCAATCGCTACACTATTAATGAGTTCTCCAAATAGCCAGGTGCTCGACATCACAAGACCAATTGAAGCAGAGGCTAATGCACCAAGTGCACCAACCATTGCTGTATCAATAAATCCCATTACAGTTTCTGTAATGACTGCTAAGATACCAGGGATACTTAAGTCTTTTATGAGTTTTATTTTATCGGAAAGGGTTAAATATTCTGCATTCCGTATTTTTTCTGCAAGTTGTGTATTCATATGCCTATTATACAAAAAGGTACTCCTTTTGGAGTACCCCATATGCTTATTTATTTGGATTAAAATATACAGTTGTGCCTGCTTCTACAGATTTTGTAATCCATACACTCGCTCCAATCACACAACCATCACCAATTACGGTATCACCACCAAGAACTGTTGCATTAGCATAAATAACAACATTATTACCAATGTTTGGATGACGCTTTCCACCCTTCACAAGTTCACCATTCTCATTCACTTTGAAACTCTTTGCACCTAGTGTAACACCTTGATATAGCTTCACATGGTGACCAAGGACTGCCGTTTCACCAATGACTACACCAGTGCCATGGTCAATACAAAAGTAATCACCAATTGTCGCACCAGGGTTAATATCAATACCTGTCTTTTCATGTGCGTATTCTGCCATAAGACGAGGAATATAGGGAACACCCAACTTGTATAAGATATGTGCAATACGATAGATAAAGATTGCATAGAAACCAGGATATGCAATAACAACTTCTGGCTTTGATTTCGCGGCTGGATCACCATCATAAATTGCTTGGATATCTGTTAAGACTGAACGCTTAATTGCTGGTAACTCTGCTAAAAACATATCTCTTAAATGTCCGCAGATGGAACAATCCGCACCCTTAAATTGTAAAGATGCTTGAATTTCCTTCTGTAAACCTTCAGACAAATAGTTTAGTGCATGTTGTTGATTTAACATACCTGCATGATAATAGTCCGGCAAAATCACTGCTTGTACCTGCTTTAAAATCGTAATGATATTTGTACGATCTGGTATACGCATTTTTAATGCAAGATCTTTATCTTCAATCTCATTTAGTTCATTGAGTAGTGTTTCGTAATTTTCCATTTTATTCTGCGAATAATGCAGTTGATAAATAGCGATCTCCAGAATCAGGTAATAATACAACAATTAACTTACCTGCATTCTCTTCTCTCTTCGCTACTTCAAGTGCAGCGTACACTGCTGAACCTGAAGAAATACCAACTAATATTCCTTCCTTTCTGCCAATTTCAGCGCCTGTTGTAAAGGCTTCTTCATCTGTAACTTTGATTACTTCATCATAGATTTCTGTATCTAATGTTGTAGGGATGAAGCCTGTACCGATACCTTGAATCTTATGTGGGCCTGGTGCACCACCTGATAATACTGCACTAGTTGCTGGCTCAACACCAATCACCTTCACATTTGGATTCTTTTCCTTGAGATACTTACCTGTACCAGAGATTGTTCCTCCTGTTCCGATAGCAGAAATAAAGATATCAACCTCACCATCTGTATCTTCCCAGATTTCTGGTCCTGTTGTTAAATAATGTGCTTTACGATTGGACATATTTTCGAACTGCTGTGGAATAAATGAGTTCTCAATGCCTTCCGCAAGTTCTTCTGCCTTAGCAATTGCGCCCTTCATACCCTTGGCACCTTCTGTTAATACAACCTCTGCACCATAACCCTTAACCATCTTACGACGCTCAATAGTCATTGTATCTGGCATTACTAGAATAACACGATAACCCTTCGCTGTACCAACTGCAGCTAAACCAATACCTGTATTTCCTGATGTTGGTTCAATAATTGTGGAACCCGGCTTTAATAAACCTGCTTCTTCAGCATCTACAATCATCTGATATGCAATTCTATCCTTAACAGAACCTGTTAAGTTAAAGTATTCAACTTTTGCTACAACACGCGCCTTTAAGCCAAGTTCCTTTTCGAAGTGTGTAAATTCTAATAATGGTGTGTGACCAATTAATTCAGTTGTTGATTTTTTGATATTTGACATAGTATTTTCCTCTTTTCTCTCATGTAATATATGGAGCGGTAAAAAACAAAAATCCGAGCATGCATTCATATGCCCGGATTTATTTACTATTGTGCTTACGAATCACTGCAATAAAGGTAAATTAAAGCAGCCCCGACGCAGAAACAGCATTCATCCGGACATCATTTAAATTACAACAGCAACACATTTGATTCATCACTTGTTTGTTCATGCCCGTTTCCTCCTGTTCACCGTTCTTATTACGGAAATTATCATAGTACTATCAGTATTATTTGTCTACTCTAATGATTCAATTTTTTTTCTTTCACTTTGAATCAGGGTTTGGATATCATCTTCTTTTAACTGTTCTAATTGATCGGATATCTCAGATTCATCTGCAAATTGATTGAAGATATTTTGTTTCTCATGGAGTCGCTTTACCAGTACTTCATCTATCGTATCTGCCGATAATAAACGATATACAAATACATGATTGATTTGCCCCATACGATAGACACGAGAAATTGCCTGCATCTCATCGGACGGTTTAAGCTGAGGTTCACAAAGAATTACAATCTCTGCCGTCTGAATGTTTAAACCAATCCCACCCACATTAATCTGTATTGGCAGCACCCGCGCAACAGGCTCATCAAACTGCCTTAGAATTTCCTGTCGTTTCTCCAGTGATAACTTTCCACTAATGACTGGCAAAGATTTTCCTAACAGTAAATCTGTTACGAAAGATAGCGTCTCCAAGAAATAAGAGAATATGACTACCTTTCTTCCTTCACCGAGTGCCTGCAAGCATAACTCAACCATTCTCTCTGCTTTTGTAGAATTGAGTGAACTCCAAGATACTCTACGCATTGCCATAAAGTTTCCAGATTCAACTGCTTTGCGGTAAGAGATTTTCTCCTCTTCATTCATCATACACCACTCATCATGAATCGTTAACTCCGGAAGTTCCATCAGTACATCCACACGCTTGCGGCGTAAATATACTGGTGCAATCTTTTTGCGGAACAAATCTGCTTTTGCTAGATATTTCATATTTTTTACTTCGCTTGCAATTGAAGGATTTAAACATTCAATTAAATAACACATTTCATCTACGTTATTTTCGATCGCTGTACCTGTCATATATAGAGCGTATACTGCCTGTTCAATCATTCGTACTGTATTGCGTGTACGTTGTGCCTCTTTGTTTTTAACAAAGTGCGCTTCATCTACAACAACCATATCGAGCGGAAAATCTTTTTCAAAAATACTCTTATCTAAACCTTCATAGTTAATGATTGCAATACCACCATCACTCTTCCAAATTTCAAAATCACTAATACCGGTTCCATGCAACATATATGCTTGCATGTCTGTTAGTTTTTCAATTTCACGCTTCCAGTTTAGTAATAACCCGGCTGGGCATATTACAAGAAAATAACGATGTCCTTTATGATGTAAATGATTCATTGCCGCTATCGCTTGAATAGTCTTTCCTAGACCCATCTCGTCGCCAAGCAGTACCCTTTTCTGATGCAAGATATACTTCGTCCCAAATTCTTGATAATGACGCAACTCCGTATGGAATGATTCTAACAATAATGGTGTTGCTTGTATTTGTTTTAATAGCGAAACATCAATATCTTCATCAACATCATCCTTAATTTCAATATCCGCAAATTTTTCAATCACCGTATAATATTGAATCGCATGTTCTTTGTAGTCCTGTAATATCGTTTCAAAATCTACATTTTTTTAGTGCAGTACAATTATCATAAAATTGCTTAATTATCTCTGCGTAAGAAGACTGGTTAAAGTACTTTACATCTTCTACAGCTTTTAAAAATTTCTGTTTCTTTTTTCTACCACTAAAAATCCAACCAAAGAAATTTTGTATTAGGCCACTATTATCATAAGCTTCTTGGATACCACGTTCTGTTTCTTGATAGATTGCATTTAATTTTGCATGGTTTTCTTTTGTATGCAGATAGAAGTAAATTTCCTGAAGAATCTCTTTATCCCTATCCGTTAGATATTCTAAGTCTATACGATAGTGTATCTGATTTTTAATAGCTGCAGTACTACGATGTAATGCCAACATGAGTTTATCTGCTGTTTCATCTCCAATACCATCTAACGCTTCTAGTTGTCTACGATTATATTTCAATAAAATCATACATCGTTGTAATATGATTTGCTTCAAGTGCTTGTAGCGGAAGTCTTGTGAAGGATTTTGAAAGATCCTTGATTGGAATCTGCTGAACTTCTTCCACAACTTTATCCATGATAATATCTTGGCATCGATCATGAATCACTTGGATATTTTTCTTTTCTTGACCGCGTAAAGAAAAGAGTTGATCTCTTAACATCTTCAACTGTTCACGTTCATATCGAATCTCTTGATAGTTAATCTTTCGAAATATCATATTTCCTCATATGAATTATAAGTTGTTATTCTAAAAAAACAAATGACCACAACCTGCAAGCATCACCAAGTTCATTGCTGTAGCCAGACCAGTTACCACTATCTTCTTTTCTTTCATTTATTTTATAAATCTTTTCTTGTTATTTTATGAAAATTTTTACATTACTTCTAATTTAAATTAAAATTAGTCTTGGACTTTCTTCATATTCTTCAAGATATACCTCCAGAATCGTGATATTGTATATGAGGATACCAATTTTTCCCCATTTTAAAGAAAGTGGGTTTTTTTATGGAAAATTTTACAGTTTTTGATTATGAAGACATTCAACTAATACCAAATAAGTGTATTGTAAACAGCCGTTTTGAATGTGATACAACTACACAGTTTGGAAAACATCGCTTTAAATTACCAGTTGTCCCAGCAAATATGCAGACAGTTATCGATGAATCTCTAGCAATTAAACTTGCCGAGAGCGGATATTTCTATATCATGCATCGTTTTACTCCTGAAAGTCGTCTTTCATTTGTAAAGATGATGCACGAAAAAGGGTTAATTTCTTCTATCAGTGTTGGTGTAAAAGAAAATGAATATCATTTTATCCTTGATCTTGCTAATCATCACCTAATCCCAGACTACATTACAATCGACATTGCGCACGGTCATTCCGATTCCGTTATCAATATGATTAAACAT
>CAKMPP010000122.1 GCA_927911475.1 uncultured Solobacterium sp.
ATGTAAGTATTAATACAGCGTTGGGAAGAATGCGGTATGCGATACTCAATTTACGTAGAATGCTTTTACTCTCAAAATGGAGCAAATAAAATGCATGTTTTTCAACATGCATTATTCAAAGTTATAGAAAACGAATTCATTCACATACAATATATAATGTTGTATGAGATGCAATTCAATTATATTCTGATTAAGAAATGGTGGTTTAATATTAATCTAACTGCAAAGTGATACCATTTGTCTTTGCCATTCTACGTAAATTGAGTATCGCATATCGCATTCTTCCCAACGCTGTATTAATACTTACATTGGTAATCTCTGCAATTTCTTTAAACGATAACTGTTGAAAAAAGCGCATGAACACCACTTCACGTTGAAGAGCTGGAAGCATATCAACCATGCGTTTCACATCTTTCAACACCTGTTGATTAACATAATGGTTCTCAATACAACTATCCATAAGCGATATGCTCACTGCATTATCGAACTCATTAGTATCGATGTTATTAAGATACTTGTCATTTTTAGAACTTCGATAGAAGTCCATTATGGTGTTATGTGCCACAGTTATGAGCCAAGCCCCAAACCTTCCGTTTGTACAATACTTGCCTTCATTAAGCTTAGTAATCACTTTTATGAAGGTTTCTTGAAATAAATCGTCAGCCAAAGCACGGTCTTTCACAATAAAGAAGATGTAAGAAAACAATTGCTCTTGATTCCTTGAAAGTAATAAATCAAAAGCTTTGTTGTCTCCATTTATATAAGATAATGCCAATTCTTCATTGGTCATTTCATGTAATTGCTTCATTTTCTATTCGTTCTGATGAAGTAGATATTTGTCGATAGGCTCCTTCTTTATTGTTTTTAGAATAATATTAACGGTGGCAAAGATAAATAAAAAAGATTGATTTGAACAAATTATTAATATTAAAAAGAGGTTGGTGCAGGATGCAACCAACCTCGGAGGATGATTTCAATAATGTCGAAATCTAAAAAATAACATGACAAATATAAAGATAATATTTGATATCTCAAAATTATTTATAAAGAAATTTCAACATTCATTGATAGCTTGTTATTTACAATGTCTATTCAACCATCTGTTTACAATAGAAATATTATGAATAAAGTTATTCTTTATTTCTTTGTAGTCGTGGCTTTCTTAGTTTTCTTCTTAGCCGTTTTCTCTTCAGAATCCTTCACTCTCTCCTGCTCCATCTTTTCAATTTTGGTTTGAAGACGAATGATTTCTTTTTCACGAATAGCTATTTCTTCACCTTGATTTCTAATAGTTGTTAGAAGACTATTTAGCTCTTCGTTGTCAATTTCTTCAGGATATAAACTATTTACACGACTAATAAAGTCACCAAGAATATTCATGTAGTTGGTAAATGCATCGAAAGCATTATCATAAATACCTCTACCAAACATCACACTCGATGGCTTTGTACTCATAAATCTAAAGTTGTTTGATGCTTGAAGGTAGTCCCAGTCTTGCTTAATACGTGGTTCATTGGTAATTCTTACACGGTCTGCAATACTATAAAGCTTATTAAATGCCTCACGTTGCATTGGGTTTCCTAACCAACAACTTAAGTTTCTTTCTTCATCTGCCCATGAGATTGCATCGGGAACATGTAGTTCTCCAACGCTCTTAAGCTTCATACAGATTTCAGAAGGAGTTGAGAATGTAATGCCTTTTGCCTTTGCTTGTGCTGGAAGAGCATTCAAGAATTCTAGAATATTGCTTGATAATGGCTGTGCAATTCCTAGCGCTGACAACTCCATAAACAAGTTGATAACTTGCTCATCTTCAGGAAGTGCAGTTATCTTGCTAATATATTTATCTGCAAATAAAGGATATTCGTCCCAAGAACTATTATTAAAACGAAGCGAGATATCATCACTTAAGGTTATATCTCTTAGCAAAAGCTTCAACTTTGGAGTAAGAGCGCAATTATATAAGTAATGTGGAGACTTCCAACCTAACACGTGTTTTGCTCCTTCTGTCAATGCTCCTATGAAACCCATTTGCTGCATTTGCAAGCCAATATCATCGCTATAGATAAGTGAAGAGTTTCTGATTACCTTAGGAGTTTGTCCAAAATAATCCTTTATTTTAGCACATTGTTTCTTTACTTCTTCAACAAAACATTCTTCATTTGCTAGTGAAGACAAACCATGCGAATAGGGTTCTGCCAAGAATTCCACAGAACCAGTTTCGTTAAGTTGTTGCAACTTGTCTAAAACTTGTGGAGCATGCATCTCTAATTGCTCAATTCCTACACCTGATAAAGAGAAGGCAACTTTAAAAAAACTTGCCATTTTCTTTAATCATTTTGTGAAGAGTTTCGAGAGCAGGCATATATGATTTCTCGGCAATATCATTTATTGTGCGTTCATTTTCATAATCATCATAGTAATAATGATCGGTACCAATGTCAAAAAAAACGATAGCGTTTTTAAGTGAGTTATTTGGTGAATTTCGAAATAAAGACAGATTGTTTTCATAGCTATTTCTATTGATATTTTTTTATTGTTATTCAACTATAATACTTTTAAAGGACACACTCATATAGTTCTCTAATCCACAAACCAACCTTTGCCCACGTTACTTGATTAACCTCTTTCAATCCTTCTTCTTGTAGATAATCAAACAAACTATCATTGTGACAGATTGAGTAAATGGCGTCTGCCATAGCGTGTATGTCCCAATAATCTACCTTTATACAGTTAGTTAAGATTTCAGAACAACCGCTTTGTTTAGATATTATGGTTGGGGTTCCACATTGCATAGCCTCTAAAGGCGATATTCCAAAGGGCTCACTTACCGATGGCATTACGTAAACATCAGAGTTTTTCAAGCACTCGTATACTTCTTTTCCTTTCATAAATCCAGGGAAATGAAATCTATCTGCAATGCCTTTCTCAGCTGCAAGCCTAATCATTTTATTCATCATATCACCACTTCCAGCCATACAGAATCTGATATTTCGAGTTCTATGCAACACCATACTAGCTGCTTCAACGAAAATATTCAGGTCCTTTTTGCATAGTTATACGACCTAAGAACGTAACAATCTTATCTTTACCTTTATGGTTTGGACGTGGAATTGCTTGTATTTCTTCAGATAAAGGATAAACTGCATTGTGCACAGTAAATACCTTTCTTGGGTCTTGATGATATTGATTAATAACCGTTTGGCGTGTTAGTTCACTCACACACATAATACAATCGGCATGATCCATACCATCTTTTTCAATAGAATAAACGGTTGGATTCACCTGACCACGTGATCTATCAAAGTCTGTTGCATGCACATGTATGCACAAAGGTTTACCAGATATGCGTTTAGCATGAATGCCTGCAGGATATGTTAACCAGTCATGTGCATGAATAATGTCATATTGCTGCTGTCTACTTACAACACCCGCAACAATTGAATAATTATTAATTTCATCGTGTAAGTTATCTAAGTACTTACCCGAAACTCAATACAGCCAAGGTCATTAAGCTGCATATAATTAAAATCTGCATATATATTATTACGCAAATCATAATATAGTTCAGGCGACATTACATGGCCTATGCGTTCTTTTAGATAGTCTTCAGAAACGTCTCTCCATGCAATGGGCACGCAATTCATTGCTATAATATTTGCAGCTTTCTTATCTTCATCACCCCAAGGACGTGGCAAACAGAATGTAATTTCCATGTCACCTTGAGCGTGGAGGCCTTCAGATATACCGAAACTTGCTGTTCCTAATCCTCCAAGAATATGAGGTGGATACTCCCATCCGAACATTAATACTTTCATGTTTCAGCCCTCTCTTATTTAAAGTTATATTTTTCTAGTAACTCAAGTGTTCTTAATATCTCTGCAACATTCATTGCAAAAGATATTGCTCCACGCCCTTTAAAGGGAGGATTTCCATCGAACAACTCTGGAATAGTGCCCAAACAATGATTTGTCATCTCGTCTTCATAACCCACCATTTGGCGCTCTATAAAGCTTAATCGAGTATGTTTAAATAGTTTTAGACACGCTTCCATATAGAAACCACCAAGCCATGGCCATGCAGTTCCTTGATGATAGGCGTAATCTCTCTGTGTTTGAGGACCGGTATACATTGGGTTGTAACCACCACTCTTTGGAGATAAGGTTCTTAACCCCTTAGGAGTTAATAGTTCTTTGGTACATATTTCTATAATACCTTTCTTTTGTTCTTGTGTTAAGGGAGAGTAATCAAGAGCTGCTGCGAATATCATATTAGGACGAACGCTCCAATCTATCATGTTACCATCAACGTAATCAAAGAGATAACCATAATCATTTAAGAAAGTATTTACAAATGATTGCTGGCATTTCTCTGCAATTGCAAGAAGCTTTTTGGTATATTCTTTATTCTTTCTTCTAGGAGTTTTAGACACAAACATTAGAGCATTATACCACAAAGCATTAAACTCTACGATATAACCAGTACGTGGAATAACAGGTTTTCCATTAACAGTAGAGTTCATCCATGTCACGGCTTTATCTCGTCCATTGGTCTTCAACAAACCTTGTTCATCAAGGAATAAGTTTGAATGCTTATTATTAATGATGAAATCTATAATATCATGAAGAAGTTTTCCGTATTTTTCAAGACACTTTTCTTTTCCTTCTTCTTTTGAATATTGTTGAATAGCCCATATTGCCCATAACAAAACATCTGGCTGTTCCATTTCATATATGTCTACAGACAAAGGTTTTCCTTCCATAAATTCTCTCAATCCTACCTCTGCTGTCTCCATAACCAACTCAAAATAGTCAGCCTCTTCAATAGAAAGTGTTAAGCCAGGAGAGAAACAAAGGTGTCTCTTGCACGACATTTAAACCAAGGATATCCCGCAAGAATATATCTTTCTCTTTTTTCTGCGATTTATGGAATTGGTGTGCAGCATTAATTAAGCAGTGTAAGAAGTTATCTCTAGGAGCGTCTTTCTTCTACTTCTGCTTCAAAAAGTGTTTTATTCTTTTGTTTTACATCTGTAAA
>CAKMPP010000123.1 GCA_927911475.1 uncultured Solobacterium sp.
CTATAAGAGTGCTGTCATTAACAACCAGGGTAAATTAACCATTAACGGTGGTGAAATTAAGAATGTAAGATCAAACAGTCCAATGGTAGGTATCGTCACAGCAAAGGGTCCTAATGCTGTACTTACAATGAACGGTGGCTCAATTCATGATAACTATATGAGTAACCAGTTTACCAATGTAGTTAAAATTACAGAGGGTGCTTCCTTCTTCATGAATGGAGGAGACATCTCAAATAATACATTAGAACATTCTGGAAGTAGCGGTCTAAATGCGGCGGTTGGTGTTGAAGGTATTAAAGGTACTTCTACGATGGAGATGACCGGTGGTACTATTACAGGAAATACTGCAGAATATGGTGGTATTCTTGTAGGAACATACAGTACAAACTATACAATGCAAACAACTTCAGCAATGCAGCACACTATTATTCAAAAGGTATTCTCAACCTCAAAGGTGGTACTATCTCTAACAATACAGCAGCTGTTTTAGGTGGTGGTATTGCGGTAAATGGTACAGGAATATTAACAATGGATGGTGGAACCATCAGTGGTAATAAGGCTCCATTTGGTGGCGGTATTGGTGTTGTTGACTATCTTACTTCAGCTGAAGGTAAGAGATTTGGTGAAGCTCGTTGGAGAGGATTCTTCCCAGCTGCTGCAACAATCAATGGTGGTCTAATCACAGGCAATGAGGCTACTATGACTGCGGTAACATCTCAAATTACAGATCCTAACGCTGAAAATGGAGTTGGTGGCGGTCTATATGTAGCTTCCAAGGAAGTTTATGTAAATGGTGGCGAGTTTACGAATAACACTGCAGGTAAGCAAGGTGGTGGAATTTATGTAGCATCTGTTCCATATGTATTACATATGGGTAAGACACTTGTTACAGGAAATACAGCTACTAAACTCGGTGGTGGTATGTGGTTATGTCCTACAGGTAGTGCTACAACAGCTGTTACAAATGGTGCATCTTTCTTTGATAACGTAGCTGGTACAGGTGCTGATAATAATGACACATCAGCAGCTGGTGATGATGTGGCTTCTATCAATAAGCAAGACCCAGCAACACAGACTTTAATTCTTTCTAACAACGGTCTTGATAACTGGCTAGTACACTGGTATGAAGATGGTAAGATTGATGAAGCTTATTTAGGAAATTCAGATGGTAGTCCTAGATATCCAAGTACAGTGAGTCCTGTTGTGGATAGAGGAACTCTTGATGGAATCACAGAAAAGATAGCACTAAAAGCAATTGTATCTGATGAAGGTAAGGCTGCAGCTAGAAATGCAGCTGAAGTTATCGTTACTGGTAACTCTGCACCTCGTGGTGGTGGTATTGGTTCTAATGGTTCAGTAGCATTCGGTACAGATCCAGTTAATTACGATAAGGTAGAACTTACAGTTTCCAAGAAGTGGGAAGCTACAAACACAAATCATGTAACATCAGTTACTGTTGGATTATTTAGAATTACTAAAGCTAACTTTGATGCAGTTGCATTAACAAATGCGGATGGAAGTGCACTTGATATACAAGTATGAGTGAAAGCGAAATCTTCCAGGCAAAGGTTGACAAATTAATGACTTCTGGTGCTAATACATATGCGCAGATTGACCAGGTTGCTTTGAGTAATGCAAACGACTGGAAGTTCAAGTTTGTAGACCTACTCAAGTACGATATGGTAAACGATGCACAGGATACAACAAATCCAAATATCTACTTTACAAGAGAAATGGATACAGACGGAAACTGGGTAGCAAATGAAGCAACTGCTGACTTTGGAACACAGGTAATTAAAGCAAGTTACAAAGTTACAAAAAACGCCACTGGTGTATATGATCAACTAATTAATAATGAAGTTCTAATTAGAAATATTGAAGTTACTAAGAAGTGGGTTGGTGGTATTGCAAATCAAGTAGAAGTACAGTTGTACAAGGATGGTGTTGCGGAAGGTGCTCCAGTAACCTTGAATGCCGCAAATAATTGGACAACAACATTTACAAATCTTCCTGTAAGAGATGCTGGTAGAAATGTTGATAATCTTTACGAAGTACGTGAAGTTGGTGAATCAGCAAACGTTATCACAATTGATGGTAAGAAGTATCAAGTTACTTATGGATTGATTGACGCAATGGTAAGATGGAAATTACAAATAAGAAAGAACCTGAACCAACACCAAGTGTTGAAACAGGTGATTCAAGTAATCTTCCGCTCAATGCATCAATTCTAGTTATGTCATTGTTAGTTGCAGCATATGCAGCTAAAAAGAAGTTGAATTTAAGTAAATAAATAATTTTAAAGAGGCAGCTATCGTGAATTGATAGCTGCTTTTTATATGAGCATTCCCTTTGTAAAATGACACTATGTCATTCATAATTGCATTGTGACATAACGTCATTTTTGTGGAGGTGAGTGGATTGGCTAAGATACATATCATCATTAAAAGAAGATAAAAAGGGAAAAGTATTAACGGTCTTGAAGCGTCTATTTCAAAAAAATCATTTCAAGAAGTAACAGTTAAAGAAATTGTTGAAGAATTAGATATTGCTAGAGGAAGTTTTTATCAATACTTTGAAGATCTTGAAGATGCATATTTTACAGTTTTGGATTCTGAAGTGACTGATATTCATATGTTATTTATGTACATTCTTCATAAGAAGAAAGGGAACTTTGAAGCAACTTTACTAGAGTATGGTGAACAGTTATCTAAGATTCTATATCTCACTTAGCAGAAGATGGGATTATTTGTTCCTGTGGACAACTAGGTGGACAATGGACTTTGAAAGATTTCGATCCGATTATGGAATTGCATAACAATGTTTATCTCACAACATTCTATTCTGGAAATGTTACTACAAGTAAATTACAAGATTTGATCAACTTTGTTGAGAAATACAATGTTAATGTACGTCCAGAAAAGATCTTTAAGATTGAACAAATTCAAGAGGCGCATCAGTATTTAGAAAGCAGTCATTCGTTTGGAAAGGTTATTGTAAAAATAGGGTAGTAATATGATTGAATATAAAAAATGTTGTTTTGAACTACCAGGAGAATACAGTATTAAAAAATGTAAATTTAAAAATCTTAGATGGTGAATTTATGATACTTGTAGGACCTTCTGGTTCAGGAAAAACAACAATGCTAAAGATGATAAATCGATTATTGGAACCATCTGATGGCAACATCTATATGGATGCTAAGAGAATCAAGGATTATGACTTACGGGAGTTAAGACTTTCTACTGGATATGTTTTACAGCAGATTGCACTATTTCCTAATTTGACGGTTTTAGAAAATATCTCTTTAATTCCAGAAATGAAAGGATGGGGTAAAGCAGAGATTACGCAACGTACGGTTGAACTACTAGATAAAGTTGGTTTGAATGCGCAGGAATATATGCATCGTATGCCAAGTGAATTATCTGGTGGCGAGCAGCAGCGTATTGGAATTGTACGTGCAATGATAGGTCAACCAAAAATATTGTTGATGGATGAACCTTTCTCAGCTTTAGATGCAATTTCTCGTAAGCAACTGCAAATGTTAACAAAAAAACTGCATGAAGAATTTGGAATGACAACAATCTTTGTGACACATGATACGGATGAGGCATTGTTATTGGGTGATCGTATTGCAGTATTACAGAATGGAGAGATATGCCAAGTAGACAAACCAGAGAATATTCTGAAAATCCTGCGAATGAGTTTGTTTCAAATTTGTTTGGAGGTGTAAGTCATGCATGATTTATTAAGTACTTTTCAAGCAAGATTTGCAGAATGGTTGATTGCATTAGGACAACATGTTCAATTATCTTTACTAAGTTTATTAATTGCGATATTAATTGCAGTTCCACTCGCTATTATTTTAAGCAGCCGTAAGCGTATTGCTGGAGTCGTCTTAAATATCGCAGGAATTTTCCAAACAATACCATCTATGGCGTTATTGGGATTATTTATTCCTTTTATGGGGATTGGTACATTACCAGCCTTAACTGCACTCGTTATCTATGCAATCTTTCCAATTCTAGAGAATACAATTACAGCGCTAAATGGAATTGACCCAAGTCTAGAGGAAGCGGGAATTGCATTTGGTATGAGCAAGTTAGAACGTCTTAAGAAGTTTGAATTGCCTCTAGCTATGCCGGTAATTGTGTCTGGTATTCGTACTGCTACAGTTTTGATTATTGGAACAGCTACCCTTGCAGCACTCGTTGGTGCTGGTGGACTAGGAACCTTTATATTACTAGGGATTGATCGTAGAAATGTGAATTTAATTCTTATAGGTGCAATATCCTCCGCATTTTTAGCAATTCTATTTAATGGACTATTAAAATGGTTGGAAAAGGCAAAGTTACGTTCCAGCATGATTGCTTTCTTATGTTTGTTGCTAGGATTAGGGGCTTCATATATTCCTTCACAATTACAAAACAAAACCAATAAACATCTTGTAATTGCAGGGAAGATGGGTCCTGAACCTGAGATACTCATGAATATGTATAAACTGTTAATTGAAGCGAATACAGATATTACAGTTGAAGTAAAACCCAATTTTGGTAAGACAGATTTCCTTTATCAGGCTTTAAAAAAAAGGTGATATTGATATTTATCCTGAGTTTACTGGGACTGTTACAGAAAGTCTATTAAAGGACAAACCAACTGTAAGTAATAATCCTAATGAAGTCTATGAAGCTGCGCGTGATGGAATTAAAAAACAGGATAACCTGGTATTATTAAAACCAATGGCATATCAAAATACATATGCACTTGCTGTACCAAAAGCGTTTGCAGAAGAGTATCATCTCAAGACAATTTCAGATTTAAAACGTGTTGCGGATTTTGTGAAAGCTGGATTTACGTTAGAGTTTAATGATCGTGAAGATGGTAATCGAGGATTACAAGCACTCTATGGATTATCTTTAAATGTTGCAACAATGGAGCCTGCACTACGATATAGTGCAATTCAATCGGGTGATATTCAATTGACGGAAGTTTATTCTACAGATCCTGAGATACAGCGTTATCAGTTACAAATACTAGAAGATGACAAACATCTCTTCCCACCATACCAAGGGGCTCCACTTATGAAGCAGGAACTGTTAGATAAATATCCTGAGCTAGAACAGATTTTAAATGTACTTGCTGGAAAAATCACAGAAAGTCAAATGAGTGAAATGAATTATCGAGTAGGAATTGAGGGAGAAGCTGCAGAGACAGTCGCAAAAGAATTCTTGCAATCACAAGGTTTATTAAAGTAATAAATAGATGTGGCTATATTAAGGCTACATCTATTTTCATTGTGAATGATATGTTTTTAATGTGATATATTAGATTATAGTAAAGAATGTACTAATTTAGTATGAATAATTGAAACTCTAGGTAGGAGAGTGTATGGATAATAAAATACTGATGATTAAATGGTCGGTTAGGATATCGATTGGAATCGATATATTTCTGGCGATTTGTTTTGTGATTGGTTTTGTTCTTGCATCAATGAAAGTAGGAATTGGCTTACTCCTATGGGGTATTATTGTTTTCTGTGGAGTTTATATTCTTGTGATTAGTTTTATATTAAAAATATTTGCAATGATTCTATGTATGCCATTTGATACGCTAGAGAAACGCAAGTATTTATATTTGGCAGGTAGCTCATTTATTCGGCTATTGTTTATAAGCGGTTTATTTACGGTATTTACTATATAGGTAAAGTGATGACGGAAGTTGGATAAAATAAAATGCATACTAAAAAGAGAGATTGTCTCTCTTTTTGCTAAAGGGTTTCAATGAACTCATCCTCACTTTTACGTGTTGTGTGTAAGTGAGAAGGTTTTGCATCATCTTCTGGATATCCAACTGGGAAGATTGCGATTAAATTGTAATCATTCATCACGGGGAATACTTCTTTAATCTTTTCTGGTTGGAAGTTT
>CAKMPP010000124.1 GCA_927911475.1 uncultured Solobacterium sp.
TTGTATTACAATGTCAGTCATGATATTAAGACACCTCTTACTTCAATTATTAATTATGTACATCTTTTGCAAAATGTTGAAGATCCAGAACAAGCTAAAAAATACTTAGCAGTATTAGAAAAACAATCAAAACGTCTTCAAAAATTAACAGAAGATCTCATCGAAGCCTCTAAGGCAAGTACTGGTAATATTACCGTAAATATTATGCCAAATGATTTACATGAATTATTGGAACAAGCTATTGGTGAATACTCTGATCGTTTCGAAGCTTGTAAACTAGATATTGTGACAAATATTCCAGATAATGCACGTTCTGTCATGGCTGATGGAAGGCTCTTGTGGCGTGTATTCTCTAATTTATTCTCTAACTTAGTAAAATATGCGCAACCAGAAACCAGAGTCTATATTAATAGTATTCGTACAATCGACAATAATATTATGATCTCAATTAAGAATGTTAGTCGTGAAGCACTCAATATTCTGCAGAAGAGTTAACCCAGCGTTTTGTACGTGGTGATGAATCTCGTCATAGCGAAGGTAGTGGTCTAGGTCTCAATATTGTAGAGAACTTGGTGAACCTACAAAACGGTCATTTCAATATCGTTATTGATGGCGACCTCTTTAGAACAAATATTATCTTGGCCGCAAAACCTGAAAACGTCACAAAGAAGAATTCTACAACAGAATCTAATTAATCCTATAAAAGTAAAGATGGAGATTACAATATTCTCCATCTTTTTCTTATTCAATATTGATTGCTTGATCATGATGTACAGACCATGCATACGCATCAATTGTTTTATCTGGATAAATCAATTGTAGTGCTTTTCTGTATGTATTAATTTGTTCTGTATACAACGATTTAATCTTAGATAATTCGGCGTTATCCGTCTTAAAATCAATCAGAATAATTCTATCTTCTAAGATTGACACAAAGTCCATAATACCATGTATCTTTTCTTTCTTTGTTTGTACATAGAAAGGATACTCATGGTAAATTTCACCTTCTACTGCTTGATGGTAAATCTCTGCGTTGCCGAATGCAAGCAAATGATTTCTTTCTGTTGAAGAGAGATTTAAGAATGCTAAATCATCTTCGTTAAATAATCTTGGTGGTAGTTGTTCAAAACATGCATGAATGCGAGTACCATATTCTCTTCCAGCATTTGTTTCTGTTAAATCTAGTGCTGGTAGACTACTGCCAAACTCAGTAGAGCTTGGTGTTAATACTTCCTTCTCTTCTATACTTGTATATCCATAATGCGGAAGCTCTGTAACAGTCTGTGTCTCTTTATGTTCTAGGAAGACATTCCATGATGGATCAATATCAACCTGCTTCATAATTGGTTCGTTTGCCATCGTGCTAAGAATTAATCCAGACATACCATTACGAATGAGTAAATCACCTAACATAAACTTCTTTCCACGATATGGGATTGGTTTTGGTAATGCATCTACGATATATAACCTACGTACCGCACGTGTAACTGCGACATATAAGATACGAATAAACTCTTCTGCATCCTCTAGATTTGCTTTGTATTCAATCGCCCGTTTATGAATTGTCTTTCTTTTTGCACGATACGGATTTATGCATAAGAAGTTTAATCCTAGATATAAATCATCATCGACATTGACAGCTTCAGCACTATCTCTAAACTGATTTGTTGCATTACTCCATAGGAATACATACTTATACTGGAGTCCCTTTGAGTGGTGAATTGTCGTGACTGTAACGATATCATCCGCTGAACCTTTTGAGACTGCTTCATTGGACACTTCATCTTCAACTGCTTTTAATGCATTTAAGAATTCCGCTACAGAGTTATACTTCGTAGATACTGTCATTTCAAACAGATAATCAAAATTTGATTGTTGACTGATATTTAAACGATTGAAGTAAGTATTATGATTTGCAAGTTCTGATAACATTCTTGGAATACCATAGGTATCCGCAAACTCTTTATACATCTTCAAATCATCATAGATACCAAACTCTTTGGCAACAGCTTTCATAGATCCAAGTTTAATTTTGCTTTGGAAATTTTCTTCACATTAAAGTACTATAAATTTCAGAAACCATGCATGACAATAGAGCTGAATCTGCTTCTTCATCTAACCATTGCAGTACATAATGCAATAACTGTCTGGCATAACTCTGAACGATAAAATCCTTCTCGTGTATCAATGCTGTAAGGGATTCCCTTCGCTTCGAAGGCTGCTTTGAGGTATGCTTTATCACCATGACTTCGTAAGAGTATCGCAAAGTCATGGAAAGATGGTAGTTTTGTATCATTCTTTCTTGCAAGTTTAAGTTCTTGGTTATAGGTATCAATAATCTTATTGGCAATCCAATTGGCCTTGATCATCTTGATATCCTCATCCTCGTCCTCATCATCACTGACAATCTCTGTTTTATTCTTCGGCGTATAACTTGCAAACTCGATGAGTGCATCTGGACTATCATTCTTTGGAAACCAGTCAACGATATCATCCTCACCATACTTTTCTGTACTCTCTTTCACATTCATAATCTTTTGAAAGAGTATATTTGTAAACTGAATAATCCGTGCATCTGAACGATAGTTTCTCGATAGGATAATCTTTGCCGATTGCATCGATGAATCAATTGTTTCATCAATAATCTTTTCTGACTCATTTAATTTAGAACGCATTAGTGCAGGCTTTGCCTGACGGAAACGGTAGATAGATTGTTTTGTATCACCTACACGGAAGATACAGTTAGGACTAGCAATCATTTCTATGATTGTATCCTGTAGTTTACTTGTATCCTGGAACTCATCAATCATAACTTCTTGTAAGTTATCACGGATAACCTTCGCTACATTTTCATGTTTTAGAATTTCATACGCATAGCGTTCCATATCCGAGAAATACATTGCAGTATTCTCTTGTTTGATACGTGTGCAATTTTGATATGTATGCTTTGCTAGATTGATGAGGGCTGTATTAATGATAGAAGCATCTCTTGCGTCCGAAACAAAATCATCTTCGTTTAGACGTTCCTCCGTCATATTCTTGAGAGTCTTTTTCAATGATCCATTGCCCGTGTATGCTCCGGATAATTCTCTTTCTTATAACTAGAAAGCTTTATGTCATCCATCATTTGAATTTGTCGTTTATAGTTTTGATATATCTCAAAAGTATAGGCAGAACTTTCATCTTCTGGCATTAACTTAGCTTGTAATGTTTGAATCATATTTAAGAACATATCAAAGGCAACAGAATTATCAATTACTTTCCCACGTCCATTAATAGCTTCTGGTAGCTCCTGCAATATTTCTATATCACGTTGTAATAGCGCTAGTTGACCATACAAGGACGCAAAGAAATACTTACGAATATTGATATCGAATGCATCAAATGATGTGAAATGATTTGAACTTGTTGAATCAAACCGTTCTGGATACATCTTGAATGCATGGTTGAACCATTCCTGTGGATCTACGGATGATTCTGCATGACGATTGATTTTTACAACTGCATCATATAGTCCATCATAATCATCCGCACGACTAGAAAAATACGAAGCGAGCGCGATGCATTCCTGTGGACTTGTCTTATATGCATACTCTAATGCTTTCATGAATGCATCACGTTGGATATTTTCATTTTGCCCACTTGATAGAATGTTCTCTGTTGTCGCTGGATCTAGTCCAATAATGTTGTAGTACTTTTTGATAATAGACAAACAGAAAGAGTCGATAGTTGTGATATTCGCACTTGCAAGTGCGATAATCTGATCATCAATATATTGAATCAATTCTTGATCAACAGCCTCTTCTTTTTCTGCTAGCTGTTTGATTTCATTTAGTTCTTGGCAATACGCTTTTTCATCTCACTTGCGGCTGCTTCAGTAAA
>CAKMPP010000125.1 GCA_927911475.1 uncultured Solobacterium sp.
TATGAAAGGAGAATTTGAATAATGGAAGAAATTAGAGAAAGAATGCCACTCATAGGTAGAAGATGCTCCTGCGTTTAAGGCGAATTACAACACAGGGGAGATTAAACTTCCCTGAAGACTACAAAGGAAAATGGGTAATTCTATTTTCACATCCAGCCGACTTTACACCAGTATGTACAACAGAGTTTATGACATTTGCTTCAATGATTGATGAATTCAAGGCAATTAATACTGAATTGGTTGGTCTTTCAGTTGACTCACTCTATGCACACATCGCATGGTTACGTAGAATTCAAGAACTTGAATGGAAGGATATGAAGCATGTGAATGTTACTTTCCCTCTTATTGAAGATATCCGCATGGAAGTTGCTAATAAATATGGAATGATTCAGCCAAATGCTTCTAATACACAAGCAGTTCGTGCTGTATTCGTAGTAGACCCTAACGGCAAGATTCGTACAATTCTATACTACCCACTATCAACTGGAAGAAACTTTGATGAAATTAAGAGAATTATTCTCGCACTTCAAAAAGCAGATTCAGACCATTGTGCTACACCTGCAGACTGGCGTCCAGGTGATGATGTTATTGTTCCGACTGCTGGAAGTTGTGGTACTGCTAGAGAACGTATGGAAAATCAATCAGAAGATCAATACTGCTTAGATTGGTTCCTATGTTTCAAGAAGAGTAAGTAAAAAATAGATGTAAACAGAGTCATGTTATAAATACATGGCTCTTTTTATGAATATAATGAATATAGTATTTTAAAGAAGTACACTGATAAATGACATTTGTAAAGTTTTATACAAAACAATATGAAGTGAAGTAGAATATAAGAAAGTTTATATGCACAAAAGTTTTTATTAACAGGGAGGTCTCTTATGCCTTTGCAAATTGTTCGAAATGATATTACAAAAATGAAGGTTGATGCAATTGTCAATGCTGCAAATAATTCTCTTCTAGGTGGAGCTGGAGTGGATGGTTGTATTCATCGTGCTGCCGGACCTGAATTACTTGCAGAATGTAAGTTGCTAAATGGATGTGAAACGGGTGCTGCTAAAATTACCAAAGGGTACCAATTACCATGCACGTATGTTATCCATACGGTAGGGCCACGTTGGATTGATGGAAGTCATAATGAAAAAGAATTACTTGAATCATGTTATATAGCTTCTCTAAATCTTGCAAAAGAATACGGTTGTAAATCTATAGCATTCCCACTTATATCTTCTGGAATTTATGGGTATCCAAAAGCGCAAGCATTAAGAGTTGCAGTTGAACAGATTGGAAAGTTTCTATTAGATAATGAGATGATGGTATATCTTGTAATTTTTGATCGTAAAACATATGAAATAGGAGATAAATTATATTCTGATATTAAATCATACATTGATGATCAATATGTAGATGAACATTCTGTTCATTATTTTGCAAAGAGCTAGATTTGTTAATTTTGAGAATGAATGTTAAAAGAAGAGTCAGTACCATTAAGTTCTGCTGAACAGAAATCAATAACGGAGTGGCTTAATGATATTGATGAAAGCTTTTCAGAAATGTTATTAAGAAAAATTGATGAGAGTGGGATGAGTGATGCGGAGTGTTATAAGAAAGCAAACATTGATAGAAAACTCTTTTCAAAGATTCGTTCTGATAAATTATATAAGCCATCTAAACCTACAGTTATTGCATTCGCTTTAGCACTAGAATTATCGTTAGAGGAAATGCAAGACATGCTTGCAAAGGCTGGATTTGCATTGTCACATTCTAGTAAGTTTGACTTGATAATTGAATACTTCATTAAACAGGGGCAATTACAATGTATATGAAATCAATGAGGCATTGTTTGCATTTGATCAAAGTTTGATTGGTGGATAAAAAAATGTCGCTTTGTAAGCGACCATTACATCAAAAAATATAGATACACTTAAGCCATACAAAAGGTAATCACCTTAGGAGGTAAGTGTATGAAAAGAATTAACAGAATAGTATTATTTTGATTGTAGTGGATCGATGCATGGATTAGAGAACGATACAATTGGCGGTTTTAACGCAATGATTGAAAAACAGAAGAAAGAGGAAGGGGAAGCTCTGATTTCCACAATACTATTTGATCACAAAAGTAAAGTGATTCATGATAGAGTCGATGTAAAAGAAATAATTCCAATGACAGAGAAAGATTATGTTACAGGAGGATCTACAGCACTCTTAGATGCAGTAGGTAATGCGATTTGCCATATTATGAATATTCATAAGTATGCGCGTAAAGAAGATATTCCAGAGCATACGATGTTTGTCATCACAACGGATGGTATGGAAAATTCTAGTCATAGTTATGATTATGGCAAGGTAAGACAACTAATAGAATTACAAAAAGAAAAGTATGGCTGGGAGTTTATGTTCTTGGGTGCAAATATTGATGCAGTTAATGTCGCAAGTAATATGGGTATTGATGAAAGCCGAGCAGTTAATTTCAACTGTGATAGTGCAGGTACTGCATTAAATTATGAGGTTATTGGTGAAGCAATTGGTACATTAAGAAAATGTAACTTTGTGAATGAGAATTGGAAAGAACGCATCGATGAAGATTTTCATAAGCGTAGTAAATCTCATAATAAATAATATTGATTAAGGGTGGAGTATAAAATCTCTGCCTTTTATTATGAAAAAAATAGTATATTATATTTAGATATATTCATTGGATTTTTAGAATACAGTCTAATAGGAGGGTTATAGATATGGATAATCTAATATGGCCGAGTTTAATGATTCCTTCAAGTCTTCTATTTACATGCATTGGGATATACGCATGGAACAGAAAGAAACCTATGTGGTTTTGGGCGGGTGATACAGTCCATGAAGAGGATATTACAGATGTTCGTGCATATAACCATGCAAATGGAATAATGTGGATTGTATTTTCTTTATCTCTTTGGGTAGGGACAATTGTAGGTTTAAATGATATGAAAACGGGTGGTAATATAATTCTGTTTGATAGTACAATTGGACTACTTTTGTTAATACTAACGTACATTAATATTCATAAAAAATATAAAAAGTTGTAGATTTGCTGAAAATAGATTGATTAAAAAGAAGCTTCGAAGCTTCTTTTTTACGTATTTTTATAACTGTTGACGATATACATAGCGTGCTATATCATTTTTACATGAAAAGAAAAATAGATTGTGGTGAGTATATTCACTGGATAAGTGATGTGTTAGAAAAGCGGACAGAATTATTATTGGCCAAGGGGGATTTAACGTTATCTCAAATGATGGTCATTGAAATCATTCCATCATAGTAAAGATGGATATCAAACAGTTCAGGGTATTCAAAATGCATTACATGTTGCACAACCTACAGTAAGTGGACTTGTAAAGCGTATGGAGAGAAAAGGTCTGTTAAAACGCATTGATTCTAAGGATAAACGGGAGAAGGTTATTACTCTTACAGAAGAAGGACATGCGGCAATCACGAACGCTAGAAAAGGAATGGTATCAACAGAATCTATCTTACTAGCCAGCTTGAGTGAAGAAGAAAGTAAACAGTTCCATTATCTATTAGATAAAGTTTGGAATTCATTGGATAAAGATAATTCAAGGAAAAAATAATATCTACGTTCTTAATTAATATTGAAATATGCTATAGAGAAGTGTTAAAATTCCAGTTAGATAT
>CAKMPP010000126.1 GCA_927911475.1 uncultured Solobacterium sp.
GAACAGATGCGTTGCCACGAATCATAATCGACCTCACAACCGAACGCTCCTTCTGAACCTATGCTCACTAAGTGTCGCTTATCAATGCTCTTCATTATGGATGCAGTCTTAGCTAACCATGCTTCGAACTGTGGAAGTGCAGCCTTATCGAACGCACGTGGCTCGTTACAAATCTGCCATGACATAATAGCAGGATCGTCTGTGTAGGGCTTTCCTGTGTAGCGATTAGTGCGTTTGAGAATGAAATTGACGTGATTGAAGAAGAGTTGTTGCGCCTTTTGATTGGTAGCGAATTGCGATGCGTATTTAACGTAGGCAGAATATCCCACCTCGTTAGGCTGTTGTGCCTTGCCTCCACCTGCGTTTTCGAGGTAAAAGCCATAGCCACCACTCCATTCCCAAGAGTTGTTTAGGTAGAGCACTGCTACCATCCACGGCGTTGAAGCTGCAACATTAGATAGTCGAGACCATCTAATATGGTATCGTTATACACGCCTGGAGAAGGCTGTAGCACAGGAGATGCTTTCCACTTGATTCCTTCTTCGCCATCACTACCCACCAAAATGCGTAGATTGGTGATGCCTAAACGTTTCATTTCGTCTAGTTCACGGTTCAGTCTTTTTTCTGTTTCCGCCCTTTCCTTTAGAACCAAGTATGGCGCCATACCAATAGTTTGTTCCGATAAAGGTGTAGGGTTTACCGTCACGATAGAGCTTTCCGTCCTTTACAGTAACGAAAGATTGCGCCTTAACGGCTGTAGCACAAAAAAGAAATAGTGCCATAATGAGGTATTGTATTTTATTCATTTCAGTTTATTTTCTTTATTAATAAAATAATGAGTGTGTGATGTTTGTTATCTTTTTATATCAATTTAAATGCGCAACTGCAAATATAGTTACTTTGTTTGATATTTCATCATTTTGTTTTTATAAATGATGTCTATAATGCAATTAGTGCAAATAAAACGAAGGGCAGTTGAAATAAATAACTATATTTGCAATAGTGCGCTTGGCATTGAAAATGAACAGCAGATTTATAAGTATGCAATCAAAATAGATGCAGGTTATAATACGAAATAAGAATAAATGAACCATCTGACAAATATCACCAACATAGAACAGGTTATCAGTAAGAACCGTCTGTGCTTATTTTATATTAAGGCTCCCAATTGTGGTGTCTGCAATGTTATGCATGGTAAAGTAGAACGATTAGTAGAGAACTATCCTCAGCTATTATCGTTTTATACAGACATAACAGAGGAACCCTTGATAGCAAGTCGATTCCTTGTATATGCTGGTCCAACCGTATTGCTTATATTGGATGGCAAGGAGGTTTTATCGCAGTTCTCGTTTTATAGATTTAGATGAAACTGGAAAGAAAGATTGTTCAACTAATAGAGTTTTTGGAGTTATGAGATAGCTTGGTGCTTATATATAATGTGTAATGTTTACAATGCAGACTTATTTCATCTTGTTTTTCTAACATCAAAAGTTGGTATTAAAAACAATATCAAAGCCACGAGAGGGTAAATAAATAGACAAAATGGGTGTTTGATGATTAAAAATGCTAACATAGTAATTCTGTTTACAGTTCGATATGTGTTATAACTAAATATAAATGGAAGAATGATAGATTACAACAACATAGCGAAGATGTATGCAGAAAGTAAAGGATATGACTCTGTACGCCCATCAGTTGAACGTAATGGCTATAAATATTTTTATAGCCATTATGCTGTTCTCTCCCCTTATTTGAGACATCCTCATATTATAAAGATCAGTCTTATAGGAAAAATTGAGCGGGTACTTAACTTTGATGAGATATATTGGGTTGTAAAACAGGCTAAAGAGCCATCGAAAATGTAGTAATATAAAAGTGTGGAAGTGAATTGAGAGCATGTTTTAGTAATGCTCTTTTGTGCTACTAGAAATATTTTCGTTTAGTTCTTATATCTTTAGTACGCTAGTTCTATTTTTGATTTGCATGTCTTTCTTATTTTATAGTCTTAGAGTAAAAACCATAGTGTCTTGTTGTTTTCTTAAAATCATGGTTCGCCTATTTTAAGAAGATTGAAGAAAAAGGATCTTTTCCTATTCGATGATTAGGCATTTGGGGACCATATAAGCGGATGAGTCCCTATGTCTTATAATTTACTCCTCTATGACATCGGAGAATTTAGACCAATTCCGTGTTTTACGATAAATAGCTGCGGTGCCTTGAGGCACGTAGAGAGTACAACCTTCAACTTTAGGAACTATGCGAATCTCAAGAGGTTCAAACCATTTAAGGTGAAGTTTTGAAACAGAACAACCTAAGAAGGCTTCAACTCCCACATTAACAACTGTAGCTGGAATTGTTAGTTCATTCAATGTGGATTTTGTCGTGAAAGCTTGATTGCCAATAGAGGTAAGGCTTACGTTAGATGTAAGTTTGATATCTTGCAGTCTAATACATCCATAAAAATGCCTTACTATTAATTTCCTCTACATCAGCAGGGATATCTATTGTCTTAAAGGCTTTTACATCCAGCAAAGGCTGAATGGCCAACTATTTTCAGATTTTTAGGGAGAATAATGCTCTTCAAATTAGTAGCATTGCTGAAAACTCCCGATGGTATCTCACCATACATAAAAACATCTTCAAATATTTTAGA
>CAKMPP010000127.1 GCA_927911475.1 uncultured Solobacterium sp.
ATTAGCTGTAACATTGTTACTGTGGAACCCTGTCCAAAGGATAAGGAAAGCTTATCTGATGGATAGGTAAAGTTTAATGTACCGGTTAGCTTCTGGTAAGCCATCAGTATCAACATCATTGAAGAAACCAAACTTTCTTAAATACTCAAGGTTAATATCTGGGGTAATCACTTCATTTTGAACTGTACCTGCAACAGAGTTGAGTGAGTATACAAGTCCTGTATCAAAATCAACAGAACCATATTGATAACGATATGCGTTATACACACAACCTAAGCTATTATCTGCAGTAGCACGGATAGGATTATTTTGACTATCCGTACCATAACAATAGGAGTTACCATTTGTTAATTCAGATCCATTGTACTTACCTTCATTGATAGCCGCAGCCCAGGTAAATGTCTTTAATGTAGAACCAGGTTCATAAGGGATCTGAGCACCAGTGTTAGTATAATCAGAAATCTCACGAGTATTTGGGTCAAAAGAGTTGGACTGTCCCCAAGCTAAAATCTTGCCGGTCTTAATCTCCATGACACCACCCCAAACGTTATCTGCACCAAATTGGTTTTGGGTCATACTCATCGATTGTTCAAGCGTCTGTTGAATGGATGTATCTAGTGTTAGATAGACATCATCGCCATTGATAGCACTGACAACTTCATCCTTCATACCAGGTAAACGATAACCATCTTTATCTGTCTGGTATGTACGTGAACCATTCGTGCCAGATAGATACGAGTTAAGATATAATTCTAATCCCATTTGTCCAGTGGTAATACCATTATCATCCTGTTGGGCAAATCCTACTAGGTTAGATGCGAATTGTCCATTAGGATAAATACGTTTAATTGAATCGGTAAATTCAATACCAGGTAAATGATAGGATTCAATCAGTTCCTTTGTTGCTTGTGACAAACGACGTCCACCAACACCTAACTCAGTCTGATAAATATCCTGAGAGAAGTATCCCATAATTTTGTCATAATCAATTTTTAGTATTTCAGAAAGAACCTTTGCGGTACCCTCTTTATCTTTTACATATGCAATCTGTCCTTCAATGGATTGACGAGCAGATGATAATACACAAACGATATCGTAAGTACGGTTATCCTGTGCGATTACTTGACCATTACGGTCATATATAAATCCACGTAAAGCCAAACTTGTCTCAGTAACTGTATTGGCAGAATCAGCGTATATACTCAAATCTGTACCAGAACGTAAATGTACCTTTCCAATGGTTACGAAAAAAACATTAGAAGCAATCAGCATAATTGCTGCTAATGTCACAATCAATATTCGGCGTACTTCATTACGGTATTTCTTTCTTTTTGCCATTCTAATCTCCAGTTGTCTTGCTAGATCCACCTGTGATAGTGACAATGTTCTCCTGTTTCTTACTTAGACCGTTACTTGCTGCGATTTCGTCAACACGGTTATTTGATCCTAAGTTCAAGATTTCTACCTTTAGTGCATCATTCTGTGTACGTAATGTCACGATATCAGCTTCCATTTGTTGTGTCTGAGCACTTAAGGCATTGTTATAAGTTCTTAAGAATATGGAACTAGCCAAATAAAGTGTAGCAGAAATCATGAACATCCATATAGAAAAAATTTAAAAATGCAGTTTATTTTTTTCTGTTTTTTTTCTTTTAACAATCTTGGCCATATCCCCTATTCTCCTTTTTTCTCTATTACTCGTAACTTTGCACTGTGAGAGCGATGATTATCTTCTAACTCTTCATCAGTAGCTGTGATTGGCTTTTTTGTGATTAAGTTGTATTCTGCTTGTTTGATATCAGATGCTTTGATTGGAATGCGTGGGTCAATGTAAGGTGCTGATGAATAATCTTTAAATACATTCTTGACCATACGATCTTCCAAGGAATGGAATGTAATGATTGCACATCTACCACTAGGCTTTAATAAGCTCAGTGCATCTTCCAATCCTTTTTGTAGTGCTCCAAGTTCATCATTTACTTCAATACGTAATGCTTGGAATGTCTGTTTTGCTGGATGTCCTTTTTGACGTAACACCTTGTCTGGTAAAGCTGACTTGATGACATCCACCAATTGGAATGTTGTTTCAATTGGTTGAATAGCTCGTTGTTTTTCAATTGCTCTTGCAATTGATTTTGTAAATTTCTCTTCTCCATACTCACGTAAGATACGACAGAGTTCTTCGAAGGAATATGTATTCACGACTTGATATGCATCTAACTGTTGTTCTTGATTCATACGCATATCTAAACGTGCATCATATCGATAACTAAATCCTCTCGTTGGATCATCAAACTGCGGAGAGCTAACTCCTAAGTCCATCATGATTCCATCCACTTCATGAATTCCTCTTTTTGCAAGTTCTTCCTTCATGGAGCGAAAATCATTGTGAATCATCGTGATATAAGACAACACATCTTTCAGGTTCTCTGTAGATTCCGCAATCGCTTGACTATCTTTATCAAATGCGTATAGATGACCACTCTTTAATTTAGAAATCAGATAACCGGAATGTCCTCCTCTACCTAATGTTCCATCTACATAAATGCCATCCTCTTTAACATTGAGCGAATCTACTGTTTCTTTTAATAAAACCGATGTGTGCTTCATGCTTGTAATAGCTCCGTTAAGTCTTCCGCGAAGTCTTCTAATTCACCCATAGATTCTTCGTTGTATTGTTCAAATACTTTCTCTGGCCAAATTTCGAAGTGATCAGAAGCGCCTACGATGACACAGGCCTTTTCAAATCCTCTATCAGAGATTTGAAATTGAGGTAATAAGATTCTGCCTTGATTATCCACACCACATTCATCCGATTTTCCTAAAATACTACGTACGAAAGCACGGGCTTTTTTATTTGTGATTGGTAACTTATTTAGCTTTGACACCAACTCGTTCCATTCATTTTCCGCAAATGCAGCTAAGCATCCATCCATCCACTCAGTTACGTAAATCTTTGTTGTTAACTGGTCTCTGTATTTCGACGGAATAATCAGTCTGTTTTTCGGATCTAGATTGTGTCTGTATTCACCTGTGAACATCACCATCTGAATATTCCCTCCACTTTGCTCCATTTCATACCACTATTCTACCACTTTGTTATTATTATACAAGATAAAAAATATAAAAAAAGAAGAAAAATCTCGCTTTCCATCGGCATTTTTGATAATTTTGCCATTGCTTGATTTTTCTTCACATATTATTATTCATTAAAATTTATCGATACTTTTCTAATCTTATTAACATCTCTTCATCCGGTTCAGTAATATCTCCCTTAAATGTATAACCCATTTTCAAATAGAAAGGTGTTGCTGTTATAGAAGCCGGTATCTCGATTCTATTTGCCCGAAGGAAGTATTCGTCTTGTTCAAGCGTCTCAATGATTTTTCGACCAATTCCTTTTCCTTGGTATTCAGGAAGTACAAAAATTGTAAACAGACTGCTCTCATTCTCGCGATTCCAATAAGGACCTATTGCACCACAGCCAATTATTTTGTTTTCCTCATATGCAACATAAAAATGATTCCATTTTGCACGTTCTAAAATATTTTTTGGCTGCAATTTTTGAATGCTATTTTCAATATATTCCATTGTATAGTCTTTGATATTAACTTCTCTTAATGTTTTTGCAATCAGCTTCGATACTTCTTCAGCCTCTTCAGATAGAAATTTCCTTATAATCATGACACCCTCACAAGTTCTAATTTATTTTACAAAATACTCTTCGCGGAGAATTCCCATCGTCAGAACATCAAAATATTGACCGCGATGATAGGAAGCCGCTCTTCTTCTACCCTCTAATACAAAGCCAACCTTCTCATACATCTTGATTGCATTTTCATTGTATGAGAATACATTTAACTCTACTTTATGTGCATTTAATTCTTCAAAACAGATACGAATTGCTTTACGCATCGCCTCAGTACCATAACCTTTGCCTTGATGTTCAGGTCCCACCAGGATACCGATTGTCGCAATCATCTCTGGCATTGATAGATTGAATGCAGTAATATGACCTACTACTTCACCCTGTTTATTCTCTATTGTTAAACCAAAGCCAGTTCTCGCTTGGTTTGATGACCAACTATGAAATAGCGAAGAATTCTCTTCGGTAAATGTAGGAACAATTCTTGAACGATTCCCTAGTAGCATTGTTTCTTCATTCCACCACTTTGCTAGGATTGCTTCATCCTCAGCTGTTGTACCTCTAAGTGTTATCTTTTCACCACATAACAGTTCATTGCGATATTTTAATAAGTCTTTCATATAAACTCCTTTAATCTAAATACATTGGATTAATATCAATCCGTAATCCAGTCACATCAATCTTTGTTGAAGATAAAAACTTTGCAACAGCTCGCCTCATCGAATCTAAATCCTTACCCTTTAACAAGATTCGATAGCGATATAAATCTTGTATCTTTAATAATGAAATAATACCAATCGTCTTAAAGTCTCCAATGATTTCATTCTTGATGGCCATTGCTTGTTTCATTACCACATCATCTTTACGACCTTGAATCGTTAAGGCAATCAAGTATGTATATGGTGGATATTGCCCTGCATGACGAAACTTCATCTCACTTCTAAAGAAAGCTTCATAGTCTTGTCTTGCAGCACATTGTACTGCATAGTGACTTGGATCAAATACTTGATATACCACTTCACCAGCTGTTTGTGCTCTACCACTTCTTCCACTCGCCTGCATCAACAAATCAAAGGTCATCTCGCAACTACGGAAGTCTGTTCGCTGTAAACCCTCATCTCCATTGATCACACCAACTAAAGTAACATATGGATAATCCAAGCCCTTCGCTATCATCTGTGTACCTAATAAGATATCTGCTTCATGATTCCCAAACGCTTGTAATATCTTTTGAT
>CAKMPP010000128.1 GCA_927911475.1 uncultured Solobacterium sp.
TTAAAGCGGACTGAGAATGAGCGGTAGTTGTTTCTGTTGTAGTTGTTGTTGTACTCTAACTTCTGTTTGTACTGCGACTTTTTTTGCCATACCTATTCTCCTTATTATTAAACACAACTGTGTTTTAATCACTTTAAATATATCACTGTTTTGTAACATTGACAAACTTCTAACAAGATGATTAAATAATTTTATAAAAACGTTGATAGAGAACAGTAGTACAAAAGCATTTTTCAGAAAGGTAACGGATGATGTGAGTTGCCATTGTGATGTATGAATCCGCTCTTGAGTGAAACTAATACTTTCCGGTTGCCCCGTTATCGCTAATGAAGTGGTTAAATTGTTTCACGTGGAACAATTTAACAAAAAGGGTGGCACCGCGTTGACATCGTCCCTTTGATGGATGATGCTTTTTTATTTTTAGAGGAGAGGTAAATTATGATAGATATTAATCTAATTCGAGAAAATCCAGAACTTGTTAAAGAAAATATCAAGAAGAAGTTTCAAGATGAAAAGTTAGTACTTGTTGATGAAGTATTAAGTATGGATGCAGAGTATCGTGCAGCGAAAACACGTGGAGATACTTTACGTGGAGAAAGAAATAAGATTTCTAAACAAATCGGTCTCTACATGAGAGACAAGAACATTGAAGCAGCAGAACAAGCTAAGCAATCTGTAAAGGATATGGATGCCGAACTAGAAAGCTTAGAAGTAAAGGAAGAAAAGCTTGCTGAAGAAATTAAGAATAGAATGATGGTTATTCCTAATATCATTGATTCATCTGTTCCAATTGGAAAGGATGATTCAGAAAATGTAGAAATTCAAAAATATGGAGAACCAATCATTCCTTCATTTGAAATTCCATATCATACAGATATCTTAGAGAAACTTGCTGGTATTGATATTGACAGCGCAGGAAGAACATCTGGTAATGGTTTCTACTACTTACAAGGAGATGTGGCTAGATTACATTCTTCAATTCTAGCGTATGCTAGAGATTTTATGATTAATAGAGGATTTACTTACTTCATTCCTCCATTCATGATTCACAGTAGTGTTGTAACTGGTGTTATGAGTTTTGCGGAAATGCAGAATATGATGTACAAGATTGAAGGTGAAGATTTATATCTCATCGGTACTTCAGAACATTCAATGATTGGTCGCTTCATGGGACAAATTTTAAAAGAAGAAGATTTACCATATGCTTTAACATCTTATAGCCCATGTTTCCGTAAGGAAGTTGGTGCACATGGAATTGAGGAAAGAGGTCTCTACCGTGTACATCAGTTTGAAAAACAAGAAATGGTAGTAGTGTGTAAACCAGAAGACTCTATGGAATGGTATGAGAAGTTATGGCAGAATAGTGTTGACTTCTTCCGGTCATTAGATATTCCTGTAAGAACTTTGGAATGCTGCTCTGGTGATTTGGCAGATCTTAAGGTGAAGAGTTGTGATGTTGAAGCTTGGTCTCCACGTCAGAAGAAATACTTTGAAGTTGGTAGTTGCTCTAACCTAGGTGATGCACAGGCTAGAAGACTTGGAATCCGTATCAAGGGTGAAAAGGGCAACTACTTTGCACATACACTAAATAATACTGTAGTAGCTCCTCCACGTATGTTAATTGCATTTGTTGAAAATAACTTGAATGAGGATGGATCACTTAATATTCCAGAGCCACTCAGACCATACATGGGTGGACAGGATAAGATTGTTCCTCCAACAAAGAAGAAGAGTTTCTAAAATTACAAAGGATTGTTTCACGTGAAACAATCCTTTTAAAATACACTCTTGGACAAGTAAGATAAATTTGCTATAATCATACATGGCACAGCATATATACATTGAACCTGGTCAGGGCCGGAAGGCAGCAGCCATAGATGTCCCTGTATCGCGTGTGCCACTTTTATTTTATGAAAACACATGAAGAATATATGGAACTAGCACTAGAAGAGGCTAGAAAAGCAGAAGAAATTGATGAAGTACCTGTAGGGTGTGTCGTTGTATGTGATGGAGAAGTTATTTCACGTGGGCACAATCTTAAAGAACAATTAAACCAAGCATATGCACACGCTGAAATGATAGCTATCCAAAAAGCTGCAGAAGTAAAAGGAAATTGGTGTCTAAATGACTGTGATTTATATGTAACCCTAGAACCATGTATGATGTGTACAGGGATTATCAACCTTTCGCGAATAAGAACAGTATATTACGGTACAACAGATCCAAAAGGTGGTTGTTTAGAGACAATAATTGATTTAAAGAAGATAAATAGACTCAATCATTATCCGAATATAGTTGGAAATATCCTTCAAAAAGAGTGTAGTGAGATACTAACAAATTACTTTCGTAAAAAAAAGAGAAATCATAAAAGAGAAAAAACAGAAAAATAAAGCCAATATACAGTGAATTCCTACATGTGAATGTAGGAATTTTTGTTATAATGAATTTACTGGGAGAAAAATAATGTCAAAGCAAGCGTTATATCAAAAATATCGTTCTGCAAACTTCGAAGAAGTAGTAGGACAAGAGTATATAGTTCAATCAATTAAGAATGCGGTGCGTGAACATAAAGTAGGACACGCATATCTTTTCTGTGGTCCAAGAGGAACAGGAAAGACCACAATGGCAAGACTTCTAGCGAAAGCAGTAAACTGTGAACATCCAGATAAAGCTCCATGTGAAGAATGTGATAACTGTATAGCCGCAAATAGTGGAACTCATCCTGATATAATTGAGATAAACGCAGCGAACGAAACTCACGTAGAAGACATCCGTGACTTGATTGATCGAAGTAAGCTAGCGCCAATGCAAGGGCATCATAAAGTATATATTGTAGACGAGGTGCACCAGCTATCCAGTGCCGCATCTAGCGCGTTATTAAAGACATTAGAAGAACCACCAGAAAAATGTTATCTTTGTACTAGCTACAACAGATCCACAGAAGTTACTACCAACAATCATTTCAAGATGTCAACGCTTTGACTTCACAAAATTACGTAAAGATCAAATTAAAAATCATCTATTAGATATTGCAAAGAAAGAAAATATCTACTTAGATGAAGAAGCGGCTGAGAATATTGCGGTGTTATGTGATGGTGGTATGCGCGATGCTTTGAGTATTATGGATCAATGTGCATCCTATACAAGCGACCATATTACAGCTGAGGAAGTAGACCATATTTATGGATTAGCATCGATTGAAGAGAAGATTAGTTTAATACATTCAATTCATGCAGGAAATCTAGAAGATATCCTAACAAGAATTAAAAAGTATGAACATAAAGGTATCGACTTCCAGAAGTTTATAGATGGTATGATAGATATTCTGAAAGACGTTGTAATCTACCACTCTACAAAGAAAGATAGTTTACTAAAACTGATAACAAAAGAACAAGCAGAAACATTATCAGAAACACTAACGCAACAAGCATGCATGCATGTAATTGAAAAGATGTTTGATTCTAAAGATAAGTTTAGAATAGCAACATCTTCTGCAAGTTGTTTTGAAGTAATTTGTTTAGCTCTAGCAATCCAGCCTACTGTAGAAACGGTAGTGGTTGAAAAGCATGTAGAAGTTCCTGTTCAGCCAAAAGAAACTGGTTATGTTGTACCTACAGTAGAACTAAAAGAACCAGAAAAACCTGTAGAACAACCAACAGAAATCAAGGAAGAACAAAAGCCTGTAGAGCCAGTAAATACAAAGGTTTCTACAAGTTCTAATGAACTATCGGTTGAAGAAATATTAACACTTCTTGTGCAATGCCAAAAAGCAATTAAATTCGAAGATGATGAGAAGTTCAACAAGATTCATAGCTTATTTGATATGGAAAGTAAGAAGTATACAGCACTTCTTGAAGAGACAAGAATTGTTGCAAGTGGGCTTGATTGTGTTGTACTAGCTACTGATTCCAAAGTGCTTGCAAATCGAATGAATGAACCAAAGATGAATCAAGAGTTATATCAATTTGCAAAAGAAACTTTAGGTATTGATAAGATGTTGTATATTGCCACAAATGAAGCAATGAAAGATGCAACACTAAAGTTTATCGAACTAAAGAAAGCAGGTAATCTACCAAAACCTAAATCAATCGTTCGATACATAATTGTAAAACCACAAGAAGTATCAACAGAAGATAAAGTAAAAGCAATTTTCAATCCAGAAATATTAGAAATAGAGGAATAAAAAAATGGATATTCAGAAATTAATGGAACAAGCTCGCCAGATGCAAGATAATCTTGGCAAAATTGAAGAAGAACTTAACGCGACGGAGTACGAAGGTAAAGCTGGAGGAAATGGTGTTAAAGTTGTTGTAAATGGAAGAAACGAAGTTCAATCTGTAGAAATTGCAGATGATCTTATGACTGTAGACAACAAAGAAATGTTACAAGACCTAATTTTAATCGCTGTAAATGAAGCGGTAGAAAAAGCATTCCAAGATAGAGAAAACAAACTTGGTTCTGCTACAAGTGGATTAAATCTTCCGGGGAT
>CAKMPP010000129.1 GCA_927911475.1 uncultured Solobacterium sp.
AAGATGCCTATCAATTTGAAACAAAGAAGGTATACGATTTAAATATTTATCGATGCCGCAAAGTCACAATATCGCAAGTATATGGAACACTTCTTTAAGAATGCAAGAAAGGGTACTGTATTCTTCTTTGATAACTTGCAGTTTCATGGCATTGTTGATTGTCCTGAGTTATCACAAAATCGATCTACAGTACAAATGACACGCAAGATTTTAAAGTTCCGTGAATATCTAAAAACAGATACTCGCTTTGAAACAACATTCCATCTTGATGTAGGAGATGGTATCGCAATTGCAGTGGTAAAATAAAAGGCTTATCCAAAATTGGGTAAGCCATTGTTGTATTAGAAGTGTCCACTTGTATGACCAAATCCACCACCGCTGCTTGAGTGGAAGCCACCACCTCCACCGCTACTCTTAGCAGGTGGGTTATAAGTGCGTGTTTCAGAGCGATACAAGTACATATCTTGTGATCTTTGAAGTCTTAGACCGCCTTGTGGTATGTATGCATATGCTTCGCGTGAAATTCCTTTTGCTTATGTTTACTTCTAAAGAATAGGATTGTGACAATAGAAATAATGAGTGGAACGATTGCAGTGATACTACCCTTGATAATATAAGGTGTAACGATAGTATTTGAGCATTCATCAAGGAATACTTTTGCGCCTTCTCCATATTCGTTATATTTTAAGTGATCATATACGACGGCACTTGCGATATTTTCTCTCGCTCTTGCATCGAAAATCTTATTTGCCTTCTTACCGTGTACTGTAATATCAAACTTACGGTCTTCCATCGTTAGAGTTAGCATGATGCCTTCTTTTTCATCACCGATTCCAAGACCTTCGGAATTGAAGATACTTTCGGAATATTGCTCGATAGTCTGAGAACCGTGAGAATTCATAATACGGATATAGAAACCAATCTTATATTTATCACTGTAGTCTTTTGCGATGTTATTGAGTGCTTGTATTTCTGCGTTTGTTAATAAACCATATTCATCGACAATGTAATCATTTGCATCTGCTCTTGTTGGTAACAAGAAACTTGGTAACATGCATAACAAGAAAGTAAATGCCGCAACGAGTGCTAGTAATTTTTTCTTCATAATGCGTACCTCCTAAAATGCTAAGAACAGTAGGATACCAATCAATATCATACTGATAAGTAATATGCCGAAGAAGTAAAGAACAGATTTTCCAGCATCGATTGGCAAGTCATCACCAATCATCTTTCCTGTTTGACCATTCATTGCGAACATGTATGTCTTACCTTGCCATTTTGTAGTAAGCATCCAAACAGGGAGGAATGCATAGTGAACTTTATCTTCTCGAATATAGATATTTGAACGACGTGGGAATAGAGTGTGATAGCCTCTAACAGTTTCTCGAATTTTATCTGCTGAAGAAGTACGCATACGTGTATTAACACGTCCACGATCTTGTTCCGCAGTTACATCGTATCTATCTGCGAGATAGCCTGTCATATAACCCATTTCGAATGGAATCATATCTTTATAGTTGTATGGTTCAATTGCGTCCATGAATTCATCTGGCATTTTACTAGAACCATCGGCAGGAACACGGTTAAACTGTACGGTTCCTTGACGTAAGATAGAATAGTTTTCTGTAACAGTTACTGTATAGTCACCCTCACGGTGAGAATGTGAGATTGTACCACGGAAGGCCATATCTACATCCGCTGTACCATCATAGAGCCAGAAGGGTACATATACACCTTTGATATCTTCGATATGGTTACGTTCCTTGAAGGCATCTGGCAATAGTGGTTTTCCACCATAGAAGTCTGATAACTTCTTGATTGCCTCATCCTTATTCATCTTGAACGGAATCACGTAGTCTGGTTTTAGTGCGCCACTAAACTGTGCTGGAACAATTGTAGGATTACCACAATATGGACAACTTGTCGCAGCGGTATTCTTATCTGCGATTAACTGTGCTCCGCAAGAAGGACAGTTGTATGCACGCAAGTTTTGCGCATCTTCTTCACTCCATTGTAGTGTATCTTCGGCACTATATTCTTTTTGTCCTTCTTCAATAGAAAGAGCTACTTGTTTGTCGTAGTGTTCTTCAATCTCGGCAGGAGCAAAAGTACTTCCACAGTTACTACATTTTAGTTTCTGTAGCCCTGGGTCAAAGGTAAGAGGACCATTACAATTTGGACATTGGAAATTTGTTAATGCGTTATTTGCCATAATATTCCCCTTTCAATTGAGAAAAAGAACCCGATAGAACGGGTTCTTATCGTTTTGATTGTTTATTCAGGTTTCTTTGTTCCACAATTAGAGCAGAAGTTGGAGTGGTTTTCATTACCGCAATCTGGGCAGAACCACTTATCACCGCTGTTAGCAGCCTTCTGAGCCTGACCTGCTTGGTAAAGTGCGTTAGCATTTACACCACCAGCACTTTGTGCAGCGTTCATACCCATGAAGCCCATCGCAGCACCATTAGCATTCTTGGCAGCATCTTGCATTGCTTGTGCTTGTGCACCAACAAGTGTAGCAGCAGCTAAGTTTGCGTCTGTGTATGCAGCATTACGTTGCATTTGCTTGAGCATTTCTTCATCAGCTTCATCGGCCTTGATAGAGGATACGCCGAAGTTTACGATTTCGATACCACGCTTTTCTCTCCACTTACTGCTGAGTTCTTCATTAAGAGCATCAGCTAACTCAGCTGTATGAGCTGGAATCTGAGAATAACGAATACCTTGTTCGCTTAACTTACCAAATGCTGGTTGTAAAGCAGTGAGTAACTCTGTACGTAGCTGATCACTAAGATCACTTAACTTGTAACTATGTGATACGTTTCCACAAACATTTGTATAGAACAATACTGGATCACATACATGCAAGCTGTATTCGCCAAAGCACTTCATTGATACATCGATATCGATACCTGCACGAGCATCAACAACTCTAAATGGAATTGGGGCAGGAGTACCATACTTCACGCCAACTAATTCCTTTGTGTTTACATAGTAGATACGTTGATCTGTAGCTGGTGTTCCACCAAATGTGAAGCGGCGACCGAATTCTGCAAACATTCTCTTAACGCCTTCACCAAGGCTACCTGTAAATACAGATGGTTGTGTAGATGAGTCATATTTGAATTCACCAGGTTCAGCACAAATATCAACGATTTGTCCTTGTTCAACGATAATCATTGCTTGGCCATCAGCAACCGCAATAATTGAACCGTCAGTAATAATGTTGTCGCTTCCGTTATTGCCACTGAAGAATCCCCCAGAGTTTCTCTTAACACCTTTTACAACAAATACATCAGCTGGAATAGCATCACAATAGAAATACTCTTTCCAAGAATCGCTAAGTGTTGAACTAGCGGATAATAAAGCAGTAGAAATGAGACCCATATAAGTTCCTCCTTATAGTCTTCTGACTGTACAATCATATACTAGCATTAGTTTGACCGTCAGTCAATAAATAATTTCAAATATTTTAGAATAACTTTTCTGCAAATAATGAAAAAAGGTGTTGCGATGATTATATAGAAATGGTAATATAGTCACGTGCCTTAATAGCTCAGTCGGCAGAGCGAGCGGCTGTTAACCGCTAGGTCACAGGTTCGAGCCCTGTTTAAGGCGCCATATATTGAAAAAGGTGTTTACAGTAATAATTGTAAGCACCTTTTTTGGTGTTTCCTAGATATTTTGGAAGGAGGGAAAGGTATGAAAAATCTTGTATTCCGAGAAGATGTTCTTGCATGGAATTATATGCTGGATGACGCAAGAAAGCTTGCTGAAGAAAGAAATGTAAAATTTAGTAAGAGACAGATCAGAATTGGTATCGATATGCCAGAATCTACTTTTGGAAAATATTGTACAGGAGAAGGCTTACGAATAAACTTCAGATATTATATGAAATATTGCAATTTTATGAAGAGAGACCCAGTTGAATTCTTTGAAAATCTTATAAAGAAGATACTGCAAGATAGAGAAGAACATCCTGAACTATATGATTATTAAATAAAAAAATCACCGAACGCTCAAGCTTGGCGGCAATGAGTTCTGTGATTAAGGGGAAAGAAGGTTAACCACCTTCAATATAGTGCATTAATAGAGGGTTCAGATACTCAGATACCCTCAGAATGACCCGAAAAAGATACTCTCAGTATGATGACCTCTTTGCATATATAAATATATAAGATTTAAATAAAAAAATCAATTTTATAGTGTGAAAAAATTTATTAAAAATCACAAATAAATAAAAAAAAACAACATAGGTAACCATATGATGTGTAGTTAATAAGATGAAAGGAACTGTATGTATTCATTTTTCAACCGTAGCAATCTGTTTGATGACCTTCAATCAGTCTTAAGTATTTCCGAGTGGCTTGCTGAAACTGGTGGTGAAT
>CAKMPP010000130.1 GCA_927911475.1 uncultured Solobacterium sp.
TCAAACCATTCACTGTACCATTAATAATTCCTAAGAAGATTTCTTTTACAAAAGACTTCCAGTTTCTCTTGAAATCAACTTTATCAGTCGCAATCTGACGAACCAAGATTGACTGTGTTTGAGAACCTGCATTACCACCCATACCGGAGATAATGTCATAATCGAACTGAGTGCAACAACCTGTGCAATTGTACCTTCAAAAACCTTTACAGTGAAAGATGCCATGAAAGCTGTAATTAGGTTAATTAATAGCCAAGGTAAACGCAACTTGATAGATTGAAATAATGTTGTATCCAGACTTTCTTCTTTCGATACACCACCCATCTCCAACATGTCTTCGTTATACTCTTCAACGATAACGTCAATAATATCATCGACAGTAACGATACCAAGAATTGCCATACGTTGATTTACAACCGGAATTGCTTTCAAGTCATATTTCGATACAAGTTTAGCAACTTCTTCTTGGTCCATCTCCGGACCAACACTAATGAAGTTTTCTTTCATGATATCTGACATCAATATATCTTTATCTGAGGATAAAATATCACGTAAGTCCGCAACACCAATTAATTGCCCTCTTGCGTTTACTACAAAGATTGTTTCAATAACTTCGATCTTTGGTCCAATCTCACGAATCTTTTCTAAACCTTCAATGACCTTCAAATCTTCTTTGATTGCGATATAGGCAGTCGTCATAATACCACCAGCGGTATCTGCTGGATATTCCAATAGATTAGTGATTTCTGTACGATCTTTATCCTTCATCAAATTTACAATGGTTTTACGTCTGCCAATTGTTAAATCTCCAACAATATCGGCGATATCATCCTGCGCCATATTACTAAAGATTTCAAGAAGTTCATTATTAGAGAGCGCATACGTAAAACGAACACGAAGTTCATCATCTGCTTGTTCTAATACAGAGGCGATATCATCTGACGATAAGATACTACACATTTTCCATAGTTCTTCATCATCGAGATACTCGGCAGCTTGTGCCACGTCAATTGGATTATTCTCTTTGATATATTCAGAAAGTTCTGCAGCCTCACCAGCTTCAATCATCTGGCGCAGTCTTTCTTCATTCATTATTTCTTCTCTTATTATTTCTTCAGACATCCCATCGCCTCCTTAGCATAATAACTTTATATTTTTATGCTAGGAAATTCAATTCATTTCATCTTATGAATATGACAAATTTTATGATTCTGCGTCAATCACTAGAATTTCAAACTCTAATAATGGCATGCATTCTTTTAAATCCTGTTCAATGCGATGTAGTGCCTCAATTCTGTCTTCTACCGGTGTATTTGCATTTCCTTGAATAATAAAGATAGCATTCTTCGTAGTATCATCAAACTTGTAGTTTTCACCATCTCTAACACCCATCCAAGCTAAGATACCTTGACTATCTCGATAGAGATAATCCGTCTCAGCCACATGCTTTGGCGTTGAGCAGATTGGTAGGAATGTATCCTCCTTTTGGCTCACTGTAAATTCTAATGGTTCTTGAATCTTATCTAGGTCATGTCCACCAATTGCTAGGAAAGATTTTAAAGTTTCAACATTATAAATATCTACAATGCTGTTGATGTGAGGCATTGAGCCTCTATGCTGGATATTGCGAATGAAAGCAGGAATCGTTGGGGGATTCTTCTTAATACTTCTTCCAGCCTTCTGCATTAGTTCGATATAGCCTTGGATGAATGGATGTTGAATCACTTCATCCACATCGCACTGTAGCGCCCACTCTTCTACTTCTTTTTTGCTTTTGCAAAAATGCCGGTGTTAACTTAGCGTTTGGATCAACATTTCTAGCGATACCAATTACAACATGTTCTACACCAAGCGCTTCTAAGCTTTTATCTAAGATTATTTCATATAGCACCTCACTATTACTAGCATTATACCATCATCAACATTAAAACTATGGTATAAAATCAGCCTTCTTAGATTGGATATTCTTTCACTTTCATTGCTAGTAATATGACTCTTTTGGAAGAGTATGCATCTAAACATGTCTGTATTGTTATAAACTCATCATTATATCTTGGCTTTATATCTGTATCGTAAATAACTGAAACTTTTTTTGCTTCCGTAATCCATTCATAGAACTTATCAGCAGAAGAAAAATCCTTCTGCTGATAGTTCCAATCTAATCCCTTGTCTTTAATAGTAATTAAAAATACTCTGTATTCCTCTATTTTATCTTGCATACATAAGTAAAAACTTTGATGTTCATAAAATAGCTTCTTGTCCGTTAAGTCTGCGAGTCTAGTAAATACTGCATTTTCAGTTCCATATCCAACATGATGGCCGTAGATAATTTTATTCTTGGATTTCGTTTCAAATATCATCGGTGTTCCACATACAGATGGTTCACCGTCAAAGTTTTGGTAAAGATACTCTTTTCCACCTGTGTCAATAACAACCGGTTGAGATACAATTCCATTCTGCCAATAAATCCATGCCCAAAAGTCAGGATTCTGTTTCTTTAAGTCATTCCATGCATGCATATTAAAGCTAAATTTATTATTTTCTTTTTGTGGATGTATTTTTATAGATAACATTTGAACCTTCAGTTGTTCATCCTCTAATACCCTCCACTTTCTTGCATAGATACATACACCAAATAACATAACCAATATGCATAATGCAACCTTAATTTTTATTAACATTTCTATTATTTATGCATACGCTTTGCTGAGAAAATAGTCCACGCTATACCAATGACTCCTCCGATCACACTGAACCATACACCATAGTGAATTCCTACTCCGGTTGGAATATCTTTTTCCTTCTCATCTGCCACTGTCATTTCAACAGGTTTTTCTGGACTAAAGTTTTGTGTAGAAAGATGCTTAATTTCATATTTTTCAACTGAAATCTCATATCCTTTTGGAGCTTCCGTTTCCATCACATAGATTCCTGATGCAGCATATGGTAGCGCAAAATCAACATAACCATTCTTATCCGTTACACCAACTGTACTTCTTCCGTATATATCCATTGCGATACTTCCATCAGTATGGAAGACTGTAAATTCAGTATTCTCAAGAACTGTATCATAATCCTCTGCATCTACCTTCTTTACACGTACATAAACCTTCTTCTTACGATCAATCGCTTGAATGAGTTGTGGTTTCTCTTTTGTGCCTGTTGCAGTAAATACAATATCTTGGTCCATACGTTCATATCCAAATGGCGCTTCTACTTCATGCAAGATATAACTACTACCACCTTTTACATATTGTCCAATACCATAAACTTCTTCCTCTGTAGTAACCAAACGGTGTACTATCTTTGGATTTTGATTTTCATCCAATACTGGCACATATTCTTGATTCTCATTTAGAACAGCCTCATAGATTTCTAGGATAGCTCCAACAACTAAACGACCATCTTCATCTACCTTCTTTACAGAGATATCAACAGTTAAATCAAGCATTTGAATCTTAATTGGTTCTGTAGTAGTTGGATTGTATTTTGGAACTGTAAACTGCATTGTTGCAGCGCGATGTACACCATTTACAATCTCTACTTCTTCTAATTCATATTGTTCACCTGCATGCAGATTATTTAGGTGCATAGCTTCCGATGTAGTTACTCCATCATTTGGTAAAGGCACTAACTCCCCAGTTGATAGATTTTTTAGTTGTAAACGTACACCACTTACAGCTTTACCATCTTCATTGATTTTCTCAATAAGGTATTCAACCGGTTTATCAATCATTTCAACCGCTAGCACTGATCCATCTGAATTTACTGTAAATGTAATATCATCTGCATAGTAGTATCCATCTGCTGTCATTTCTTCATGAAGTGTATACTTCTTTCCTGTTGTTAATCCAGCAATTTTGTGCGCTACTTGATAAGCAGATACCCACTCATCAACAATTGTATTTTCTTCATCTAAAATACGTAATTTAGCACCTGGTGTTTCAGGACTTCCCGTAATCATCGTCTTGGTAATTTCTGTTTTTGTGATTTGATTTGTAATTGTAAGATTACGATGAATTGTAGCAGTCACATCATCTTCTTCCACAAACTGTACAGGATATGTTGATTCATCTAATACAAGTCCATCAAGTGTCTTTATTTCTTGTACTACATACTTGCCCAAGGAATCTTCTCAACGATGCATATCCATTTTCATCTGTTTTAAATTCTGTAAACACATGACCTTTCGGTAATATCACAGTTCCATGCATTGGCTC
>CAKMPP010000131.1 GCA_927911475.1 uncultured Solobacterium sp.
CTAAACAGTTTTGATGAGGAAACATTAAACTTGCATACTTTCAATCAGACTCTTCTATACAAAGTGGAATGTATATTACATATGATGATGCATATTATCGTGTATTAAATTGTGAATATACAAATCAAGGGATTAAAACAAACTTAGAACTAGTAAAAATGGAAGATGTGATTGATCAGTTTGAGATACAGGGCGGTACGGATTTAGAGTTTAATCATGCAAGAATCTTTGATGGTAATGGAAATGTCATACAGGAAGGGACAGAGCAGAATCATTCTCTGTCCCTAATGTCCACGAGTTTAATCAATCATACCTTTGATATAAAAGGATTTCGTGTATCACTAAAGGGTACGACTAGTTCGCTGCATGCGGATGTATCTAAACAATTACAAGTAGGTGGACTTTTATATGCAAATGCCGCATTAGATAATTTGCATATTCAATACAAGTGGGATAAGGATGAAGATGCAATTCAATATGGCTACTTAAAAGCAGATTTTACAACTACAGAGAACATTGGATTACGAAATGGTATGTATAAGGAGTTATACGGTGATTTTTCAAAACTAAATCCGAAAGATTTTATCAGTACAGTACAAAATATCTTTCAAACAAAGCAAGAAGTTTTGACTGATACCCTTACGCTTTGTACAGTTAAAATTCCTTTGCCAAATGCGCCTATGGTATCTGTCGTGATGAAGTTGAACTTAAATATATACGCAACTGGTAAAGCAGAATTAGCATTTGTGCAGAATCATGTCGTGGGATGCGAAATTCGCAATGGTAATATGCGTATTATCTCGGACCATAGTAAGAAAGCTACCGCATCAATTCGCGCTGAAACAGGTATTACACTTGGTACGAATCTTGCATTACATGCATTCAATCAAAATATTATGGATGCAGAGGTTGATGCAGGTGCGAAAGGGTATTTCCGTACGAAAACGTATCTATATAACGATGAAGGAAAAGCTGAAGCATACGATATAGATATACAGCCAGACCTTGTAGAAGAGTTATCAGAAGGAAATCCTGCTATTAAAGTATGTACAGAATTAAATGCGTATTGGTTATGTAATCTAAAACTAAATAGCTCTAATAGTCTTGCTGGAAGATTTGGCTTTGGTAGAAACATACCGATACTAAGTGAATCGAATGCACCATTATTTCCAAAAGGAAAAGTTACATATGAAAACTGGATGAGTGTTGATCATTGTAGTTGTGAGGATAGAGAAAAAGCTCCAACAGTTGATCCAATACAAGTGAAAAAGAGAATCACACTCAAAGACTATTCTTTGATTACTGGTGTTGGTATTAGTATGGGTATACAAGTATCTGGACTTCCAGAAGGATATACAATAGAAGATTTAATATATACAAGTATGAATGAGGAGATTGCTGTAGTAAATACATTTGGAGAAGTAATAGGAAAGAAGACGGGTGGTACTGACATATTGATACAAACAAAGGATAAAAAGCACATTGTTCACTGCCATATATTGGTTGTTGAGTTAAATCGAAAATGATTTTATATGCTGAGTATAAAGATGAACTATGTTTGATATTGGTTGACGAGAATCGAGTAGAACATACAATATTCGGTTCTCATTTTACGTTGTATCAAAAAGATAATAGTGTTGTCATTCAAGTTGTAGAAGATGGTATTTCTTATTTATTAAAGGGTGAACAATCTTGTGTAGTACAAGAGATTCAGTTTAGTGCGATATCTTTCTATCAAGGATGGAATCATTTAAGTCGTATCTGTATCAAGATACGATAGTCATTGGTACAGTCATGAATGATATAACCATTTCAACAGAACGATTAAATAGAAATGCAATTACAATCAATTATGATACAAAGGAAATCATTGTTGATACGTCCATACATGCATACTTAAATCAAAGACGTATCTATAAATCTTCGTTTAAATCAGGTGATTTACTAGAAACTTATTATCTACGAATACAATTTGAAGATGATTTCATTCTTGTAAATCAACCTTCGAATAGTAGTTGTCATTTAAGTTTGTTTAATCCTAAGAAAACAATTCTTAATCCAATCAAATATGACGAAATAGATACAATATATCAACCTGATCTGATAGATGAATATACATTAACAGTAGAAGAGCCTGAACATATCAGTCATTACGAGAAACGTTCTGTAATCTTTTCTGTAGGACCTGCGATTACAATGAGTTTAGCATCCATGAGTGGTGCTTCTATCTCTATGTATCGTGGTTATATGAATGGTAGAGATGTTTTGGATATGTTACCGATGATTTTATTACCTAGTATGATGTTGCTAAGTACAATTCTTTGGAATCCACTACAACAACGACATGAGAAAAAAGAAAACGAGAGAAAGATTCAGCTACGTAATATAGAGTATAAAGCCTATCTTGAACAATTAAAAATGAAAGTTGATAGAATTCATCAAATATATAATGACTCTACGAAGAAATTAGTTGCCAATCATAATCATCTACTTATGCAGATTTATCCAAAATGTATTTATCTTCCAATTGGACAAACGAAAGGTGCAATCAACTATATTTTTGAACAACCGTTTCAATTTCAAAAAAGTGATTTTGAATTTCAAGAGAGTTTAAATGATATTGTCGCATATGCAAATACATTAGATGCACCTTATATTTTAAAACTTCAAAGTGGATGTCATGTTGTATTACAGCATTTAGATGAATATCTTTTCGGTATTCTTCGCTATTTATCAACAGCATATCGCCATCAAGATGTACTGATTGCATGCTTGATTCAAACAAAAGATGATGTTTCATATAGCTGGCTAAAAAAGATACCGCATATGTATCGCAATGGATCACGTTGTATATCATCATCCATACAAGAATTAAACATTAAAACGCAAAACTTCAATGGAATAAAAGTATTATTTAACATTTCAAATCAGTATTTAAGTGAATTGAAAGAATGGATTACATTTGATACTGTTGAACATTACAATGCAACACACATTCTGATGAAAGAAGGAGATGCTATCATTGTTCGAAATCATGAGAAAAAGACATTTCATCAATGTTATAAATACAATGATTTGATAAAGGCGGATGTAAAATATCAAATATCTACTAAACAAATCTATAACAAATAATCACTCTTTCTTTTCCATCTATGACGTTGATACGATTGAAGACTTAAATATATATGATCGATGGAGTAATAGCGATATAGCAAAGTCTATGCAGATTCGTTTAGGAAAAGATGTATATAATCAACCAATTTATTTTGATTTACATGAATGCAAGGATGGTCCACATGGTCTCGTTGCAGGGACAACAGGTAGTGGAAAAAGTGAACTAATTACTACATTACTTTTATCCTTAGCTATTTCTTTTTCACCTAATGATTTACAGATTGTATTAATCGATTTTAAGGGTGGTGGAGCGGGTTCTGTATTATGCTTAAAAGACCATCAATTACCTCATGTCTGTGGGAATCTTTCAAATCTTGATATTGATGATATGAAACGGTCATTGCATGCATTAAAGAATATATGTTCTTATCGTGAAAAACTATTTAAAGAAGTATCGAACACGTATGGATTTCCTATCATTAACTTAAACGCATATCGAAAGGCAATTACATCAAATACCGAATATCCTTCATTAGCCGAACTTGTGATAGTTGTAGATGAATTTGCTGAGCTTAAAAGAGAAAGGCCAGAGTTTTTAGAAGAACTGATTGTTATTGCTCGTGTTGGTAGATCACTTGGGATACATTTAATTCTTGCTACACAGAAACCTGCAGGTGTTGTAAATGATCAGATTTGGGCAAATACAAATTTCCGTATTTGTATGCGTGTTGCAGATAGACAAGATTCAATGGAGGTATTACATGATGCTAGAGCTGCATTCTTACAAAAACCAGGAGAGTTCTATTTATGCAATTCGGGTGGAATTCAATACGGTATTGCAGGATATGCTCATGCAAAAAAAAGCACCGCTAAGACATATTGAAATCTTAGACCAACAAGGAAATGTTGAAGTATCATCTGCTTTAAAACAAACACAACCTGCACAGATAACACAAGTATTAAATACTATACGAATGCTATACCCATCTAATGTAAAACAATTGTGGTTAAGTCCATTGTCGTTACATCCAATTCCTTGTGATACCGAGTTTTCAATTGGATATATTGATGATTATTATTTATTTACACAACCAAAACTATTATTAGATTTTATAGTTAATCATAGCTATCTGTTTGTAGGTAAATCTTATCAAGAACGAAATAATATCGCAAAACTCTTGTTGCATCGACTTCAACAAACAAACCAAGCAGTATTTATAATTGATGATTTATTTTTTAATAATAATAGTAATATCAATTTATTTCACAATGATGATCAAGAAGTTTTATGCAATCTATTTAGTAATATAAAACGAAACCAGAAATCATATCTATTCATTACGGATTTAACACTATTTTTGCAGAATGATATTAATAGAGAATATTTAATGAAAGTACTTGAGATGAATCAAAAGTATAATATTCGTTTAGTGCTCCTAAATCAAAGTGTTGTTACGATTCCATATCGAATCTTAACTCTAATTTCATGGAAGGTTAGTTTAAGCAATGATAATATACAAGAAATACAAGCTTTATTTTCTACGACTGAAAAATGTATTCAAAAAAAGAGTGGGTATGGCTTAGTTATGTTACATCAGAATTTACTCGAATGCAGTTTCTTTCAAATGGGAGATATCCATGAGGCGTAGTGATGTTCTATGTATCTATATTCAGTTTCCAATGATTAAAAGAGAATATGAATGTAGAGTGAATTTAGATAATCGTTTTCAAGATATCTTAGAACAATTAGTTGCATTAAAGAGTGACGATTTTGGTGATATGTATCAATTATGTAATTTGATAATTATTCAATGTAATGATACGAAACAATACTGTAGTATGAATGAATCACTAAGAACTTTACGAGTAAAAGAGGGTATGACTTTCAAGGTTTATTGAACAGTGTTAAAATACTGCCATGGAGGTTTATTGCTATGACAAAATTTAATGATATGAAATATACCCGTCCTGACTTTGAAGAAACAAAGGCAAAGATGGAAGAACTTGTTTCAGAGATGAGACAAGCTAAGGATGCAGAAACATTTTTAAATGCATTCTGGCGTATGAACAAGTTACGTCGTCATTTATATACAATGATTGTGCTCGTTAACATCCGCCATAGTATTAATACAGCTGATGAATTTTATGACGCGGAAAATAACTACTGGGATGAAACAGGTCCACTATATTCTGAAATTGAAAATGAAGCTGTTAAGGCAGTATTAGAAGCACCATTTAGAGAAGAATTACTAAAGGAAATTCCTGAGACTTACTTCCAATTAAGTGAATGTTCTATAAAGGCGTTTGATCCACGCATTGTGCCTCTTATGATTGAAGAAAATAAACTTACAAGTGAATATGGAAAATTAAAGGCAGCTGCGAAGATTGAATTTAATGGTGAAGTATTAAATCTTTCTGAAATTAGTGCTAAGGTTGATACACCTGACCGTGAAATGCGTCGCAAGGCTTATGAAGCGAAGATGGCTTGGTTTAAGGAACATTCTGCTAAGTTTGATGAAATCTATGATAAGTTAGTAAAGATACGTCATAAGATGGCGAAAGAACTTGGCTATGATAATTACATTCAATTAGGTTATTATCGTATGAATCGTTTGGACTACAACGCAGAGATGGTTGCAGGATATCGTAAGCAGATCCTTGACTATGTAACACCGGCTGCTGCTCGCTTATTTGAAAAGCAGAGAAAGCGTATTGGCTATGATAAACTTGCATACTATGACCTAGGATTCTCCTTTAAATCTGGTAATGCAAAACCTCATGGTACAGCAGATGAATTAGTAGAGTATGCAGTGAAGATGTATCATGAGATGTCACCTGAAACTGGCAAATTCATCGATGTAATGAATTCTAATCAGTTATGGGATCTAGTAAGTCGTCCTAATAAAGAGATGGGTGGTTATGAGACTGAAATTTATGAGTATGACGTACCATTTATCTTCAGTAACTTTAATGGAACATCTGGGGATGTTGATGTATTAACACATGAAGCAGGACATGCTTTCCAAGCATATATATCTGATCAGATTGAATTAATAGATGTTAAATGTCCAACAAATGAAGGTGCTGAGATTGATTCCATGTCTATGGAATTCTTTGCGTATCCTTGGATGAAATTATTCTTTAAAGAAGAAACCGAGAAGTATAAGTTTGCTCATATGGCAGGCACAATTACTTTCTTGCCATATGGTGCATTAGTTGACCATTATCAACATGAAGTATATGAACATCCAGAAATGACACCTGCAGAGCGTAAGGCATGCTGGAGAAGATTAGAGAAGATGTATATGCCTTATAAGGATTATGAAGGCTGTGATATCTTGGAAGAAGGTACATGGTGGTACCAACAGGGTCATATTTTCGAAAGCCCATTCTACTATATCGACTATACATTAGCGCAAGTTTGCGCACAGCAATTCTTCATCCGTATGGATAAGAAGGATCCTACATACTGGGAAGACTATAAGAAGTTATGTAGACTTGGTGGTACGTTGTCCTTTACAAAGCTTGTAAAGGAAGCAGGTATTTGTGTTCCATTTGAAGAGGGAACAGTTAAGGAAATTGTTTCATACCTTGAAGAGCATCTCAACAGTATTGACGATACAGCACTATAAGAAAATGAAAAAGACTTGCATGCATGCAAGTCTTTTTGTTTATTATAAAACAGCATTTAAG
>CAKMPP010000132.1 GCA_927911475.1 uncultured Solobacterium sp.
CTCACAAGTTTGATTATTTGCTAAGCCACGCTCTGCAATCGCAATGACTGGTTTTCCATTAATGTTTTTGGTACATTGATAACTTTATCTTCTGAACTACAACCATAGATAGCATAGCCTTCTTGCCATTCATCATATGTGAAGTACTTTTCATCTGTCTCTGGGAAGTCTTTAAAATTCTTCTCAGTTACTTCAGAGTTGTTTGTTGTAGCTGTATTGTTTTCTGTTTCCTTTGTTTCGTTTGTAGATGTACTTGTTGTAGTGTCTTGTTTTGGTTCTTTAGGTCCACATCCTACTAAACCTGCTAGCATTAGTCCAGCACATAATCCTGATAATAATTTCTTGTTCATAATATTTCTCCTTCTTATGAATAACCCTTTGTCTGCTTGATTTTAAATTTAGCCCATTCCGATGTTTTAATTACATCTTTTGCACTACGACCATTAGCATCAAAAGACTGAATTAGTGGTAGCGTTAACATTAATGGATCAACTTTAACTTCTCCCTCTAATTGGTAATATACTATACAATTATCAAGTTTCCAGTCTTTGCCTGTCTGCAATTTCATATTTCCTTCAACTAATTTACCTACTCTATTTAGCAGTGTTGTATAAGATGAATTTCCTAAAGCTTGTTTTACAAGGAAGGCGTACATATAGTCAGAATAATACAATCCATGTGGATCCTCTGGTTTATGGTCTTCTCCGTCATCTCCTTTAATGCTTCCGTTATCATTACCATTTAAATCAAGTGCAAACTTCCAACTATCGTATTTTAATTTATAGAATGTTACTGGTAATCCTTTTTTAATTACTTCCAAATCATTTGCACTTTCAATAGTTGCTAATGCTAATATCAAAATTGCTTTCGTAAGTGGTGCAGGAATAATACCCATAGTAGCTGCTTGTATTGCATCTGATATTGTTTCGATTGCAATCGCAGTTCCGTTTGCTTTATCTGTAATTCTCCAGAAATTAATAAAACCAGATAATGTATTACTTGCAAATCTTATTTTAAATATATCACCAAATGAAGCTTCTAAATTTTCTTTTAAAGTAGCCTTACCATACAGACAATATTCTACTTCTGCTAAGTATAATGCATTCTTCTCATTAGAAATCAATTGATTTGTTAGAGAAACATTATCTGTGTACTCAAATAGATTTAATTCCTTGAATGCACTTGAATATTTATCTTTCAATGCATCCCAATTATCTGCATGTAATAATGAACCATTGGCCTTTTCTTCTCGCTTATACCAAGCCTCATTACTATATGTTGCATGCGAGAACATATCCATAATATATTCTATTACAAATAACTTATCTCGAGCATCTGCAGCAACTTCAGTAATATCTCCATTAGCTACTTTCCCAATTAATTCAGCAAGTTCTTTTAATTGTGATAGCATACCTCCACTACTTCCAACAGCAGGAAGTGTTCCAGTTCCTGGATCAACTAAATAAGAGTCATATCTAAGAGCACTCTTCTTTTTTTCATCACCTTGTTTTGTAAATTCGTCATTCTGTTTCTTATATTGATCTACTTTTTGTTCTGTTGCGTAGGATCACCGAAATGTTTTTTTAATGCTGCATAGAGTGGAGGGATATGATCGGTTGGATTGACATTGTCTAAATTTGGATCATTTCCATTTACCTTTCGACTAATATCTTTCTTCTTATATAATTCACTTTCGGAAGGTTTAACCAGCTGATCGTTATATGGATTTGCATATTCTTTACCAGATGAAATTGACATTGTAATCTTTTTTCGTATCATTTGAAACATATGATTTAGTCGTGCTAATTAACATTTCTCCTGTAGAGACATCTGCCAGTTTTATATCACCAAATGTTTGCTTCTCTAAAGCATTTTTAGCATTTTCAAGAAGAGTGCGTGTGTTCTGCAATCTTTGCTTTAGTTCATTTAATGCTTCTATTGTAATACTCTTTTCAAGTGCAGCTATCTGTGCTTCTGGAGATTTTGGATCATTTTTTTCTTTATCTGCAATCCCTTCTATTTCTTGAACATCCTTTTGGCCATGTTCATTATTTGGAATTCCATGGGCTTTATTACTCCAATCATTCTTAGTGTTCACATATTTTTCAACTAGTTCTCTAAGTTTTTGAAGCTCTTTTAAATTCTTATATTTACCATCGATTGTTATATCTCCGCCATTGATTACAACAGTAAGATAATCAATCATTGTCGTTAGATTTGCAATTTCTTTAGAGTAGCGTTCGCTAATCTCATGTGTAAATACATCTAATGTAACATCAGCACCCATGTATTCTGAAGTAAAGGTGTATAATCTATTCTTTACTTTATTAACTGCATCTCGTCCACCTACAAGATTCATATATCTGGAAGTTAACGTTTGATATTCATCGTTACCGTCAGTTAATGTCCGTAAGAACTGCTTTCCATTCTTTCTTCTCTTTTTAGCTTGCGTTTTCCAGTCGCTTGGTAGAGTCTCACCTTCTTGTACTGTAAAATCTTGAATAACCTCCATTTTCTTCGTAACTTCAACCAAATCTTTAACCTGGGTTTCAAGATCTTCATCCAATGTTTTGCCACCAACTTGCAATGCTCTCTGAACTTCAATTGCATAGATAACTTCATTTACATCACTATCACTTGGCAACTGTTCATTAATTGGACGCATCTTATCACGAATTTGCTGAGCTGTTTGTGTAACTTTTTGATATGCTTCGTCAAACTCTCTAATAAGATCATCGTAAATATCTTGGGTTAAATAATACTTCCCTTCTTCTTCCGAAGCGATTGAATCCTTGACCTCTTTCTCCTCGTCAGTTTTCATTTCTAATTTTGTATTTGGTCTAAACTTTAACTCTTTAATATCATCTGCTGCAATATATCTTAATATTGCAAGTTCATTTGCCTTCTTGTAGTCATTCCAGATTTTCTTAACATCAGACTCTAACGATTCAAAATGACTTGCAAGTTCATTCCCAGATATACCAAAGAAATTCTCATAATCCTTAACAACCTGCTGATATTTAAAGAGAACAAAATAAGTATTAAAAATTGCCTCCATTAACTCACCTTCAGCTTTTGCATATTCTTGTTTTGCATTTGCTGTCGGCTCATATTCCTCTGCCTTTTTAACCTCATTTGTTTGATTGCCAAAAACCTTAAATCGTTCTAGTAATTTTTGAACAATGACCGGAATTCCACGATACTTCATGAATTCTACAATTTGATCTTCGATTAGTACTGGATTGGTTAACTTTCCATTCTCAGCAGCTGAAATTGTCGGTTCTTCTTCAAACGACATCTTCAAAAAATTTGATGTTTTTCCTTGTTCGCCATTAATCAAATTTCTGACTGCATCTATAAAGAGTGCAGATTGAGCATCATCTACTCCACTTTGTTTAAGCATCCCTACAAAGTATTTCTCTGCTCGCTTCATAAATTCTTCCGGAGATTGAACAGACGACATCATTCCATAAAATTCTTTCAATTCTGGGTCGTAGTGAGCAAGTATAGTATTTAAGGATAGATCAGCAGCAGAAACAGCACGCGCTTTCGCAAGTTCTACTCTACTTAGGTCTGTGAATACACTAGCGAACACAAGACATGGCACCAAGATTACTGTCAAAAAGACTGTAATAGCACCTTTTCTTAATCCATCTTTTTTCTTTTTTCTAAATATTTTCATTGTACTCACCGTTTAGTTTATAAACTTCCCTATTTTATCCGCTACATTACTAATCTTATCAGCAAATTCCATAACTTTTTGATTACGCTCTAACAAGTCAATGAACATTGACATGTTTCTGACAAACTCTGCCGGATCTCCTACAAGAATTGTATATTCATCATAATAATGAACTTTCAATGTTTTGTTTGAGAATGGATATTTAATTGGCATTGGAATGTTGTAATCATAGCTAACTTTGATTTGAGACATAATAATTGAACTTTCATATGCCACATCAGGATCAATTGCATCAGGAGCGATACTCTTGATAATGGAATATTCTTTGATATTACTAATTCTACTAATCAATAAGTCTTCCATCTCTTGTGCTACTTCGTTTCCATGTCCAGAAAGGATATGTCTATATGGCTTAATGGCTGCCTTATCTCCAATCTCTGATGGAATACCACCATCTTTAAGTATCTTTACCTGCATTGGATTTTCTGCAGCAGATGCTGCATCAATCGCAGCATGCACAATCTCAAACTGTATACGTGAATGAATGTAATATATATTTCCCAGCACTATCATCATAAAGACCACAATAAAGACAATAGGAAATACAATTGTAGCCTCTACAAGAGACATCGATCCCTTTTCGGATTTTAATGTTTTGTACATCGAAATTCCTCCTTCTAAGTGCTGCTAAACTCTATAGAAGCCCGCCTGCGTTTAGACGGGCATGTGTAAAGCGGTTTTACTGAACAGCTTCTTTAGCTTTTTCGTTCATTGTTTCGAATAAGCTATCTAACAATGCACCAATTTGTTTTCTAAATAACGCTGCTAATACCAGAGCGATTGCAATCAAAACAACGATTACAACTAAGTCAACAGCACCCTTCTCTTCTTTCATAAAAAGAGTCAAATGCGTTTTTAGCTCTGATTAAAGTAACATTTAATCAAATCCATCATGTCTTTCCTTCTCCTTTCATTAGACTCACAATCCAATATTGCTGAAAATCGGTACCACTACCATTATTAATATTGCAATGAATATCAATAGCATTGGCAACAGCAATTTACTATTTGCAGCTTCGCCTTTACGACGAAGATACTGCTGTTTTAATTTCCATTGTTCTTTACTCTGTTGAATTAACATCATCGTTAAATCTTTATTACCCTTGTTAAACCCTGAACAATGGTGGAGATAAACTTCTTTACCTCCTGTACCATGGAGCGTTGTCCGAACTCATATAAAGCATCTACTTCCGGTATGCCGTTATTCATGTTATCAACACTAATCTTCATTTCTCCGTAAAGAACACCCTCATTAGAGTTTGCTACCTTTTCCCAGGCTTCATGAAGCGTCATACCTGCGTTAACTAGTAACGCCAGCTTTGATATAACTTCGGTAAATTCATCCAGCATCTCATCTGAGCGCTTCTGGATTTTTTCTTTCATTACCGTTCCATAGTAATAGAATGCTACACCGCCTATAACCATGCACAATAAGAACATGGATAAACTTCTAGTAAAGCAATATAGCGGCATCGCGAATGTCATTAACGTTAACATCATCGTGAATCGTTGTGCATATGACACTCTCAAGTAGTAATCAATATATTTCTCGCCATATAAAATCGCGATTTGTTTTCTAACTTCTCTATCTTCCTTACGACGGAAGTCTAGCCCCAACATATTTACCAATGCATATCCCACAAAATACAATTCATGCATTGGATAATCTTCATCTCCTAAAGTTGCAAATAACGCTGCATCTTTCTTCCCCTTGAAATAAAGATATATATAGAACAGAAGAAATAGGATGCCTATCGCAATGACGACAATATCAGTTATTGTAAAAAACCCCATATTCCCTCCATCATTAAATCTTAATATCTACAATCTTCTTCGCCATCATGTACGCTACGATGACAATCGTAATTCCGACAATCTCTGACACAAGACCAGAAACAGAAGCGTAGTTATTTGCGAAATCTGTACTTGTAAGCTTCATAACAACAATCATTGCTAACGGAAGTACAAGCATCATATTCAACTCAATCTTTGTACCAGCGTACATTGTAATAATATCTTCTCGAACCGTAATTTTGTCACTAATGACATCGTAAGTATTACGAATAACTTCTTTGATGTTACCACCCTTGCGGTAACAGATTTCAAATACATTCGTAAAGTCCGCAATATCATCAATACCACTTCGATCAGCGAAGTCTTTTAGTAATTCTTCTAATGTAATACCGTTAATCAACCCTGTATTAATCACTTCTAATTCATTCATGATCATCGCACCAGATTCATACTGATTTCCCAAATCGGCATATGAACTCTTAAATGCATCCGTTACGTTTTTACCGGCATTTAACGAAGTTGTTAATGCTTCAAGCATATCTCTAAATTGTAATGTCAATTGACGCTTACGATTTTCACAGAGCTGCTTTGTACGAATTGGCAAGTAGAAACGAGCTGCCAATGTGCCAAACACAACAAATAACAGAATATCAACAATCAATGTTAGTTTTGTTGCTACACCAAATTCATCTTTAAACTGGCCACCAAAGAAGGCATAGCCTGCAAGGCCACCTACTACAAACCCAAGTAATATATACAGAATCGTTTCCTTCTTTGTCATGTAATAAACTTTATAATTTAATGTCTGTATGTTTGTCTTTGAGCGATAGTACTGCGGTTCCTTCTCAACAGCAGGCTTCTTTACTTTTGCCTTTGGCTGTTCTTTTGGTTTTTCTTCTTTTTTTCTTAAAGTTAAACAGCGGTTTCATCATCTACCTCCAATAAAGCAGGCAGTTTTATTCCGGCCAGCTGGAACTTCTTAGTCTTAACAAATTTATTCTTAGTACGTTTTAGTTCACCCACAACATGTTCTGCTGAAGTTCCTTCACCTTCTACGAACGTGAAGATTGGGTTTAACATATATTCCCCATTTGCATTTACACCTAAAACCTCTGTAATTTCCATTGTCTTACGAGAGTGATCACGTAAACGGGATAGGTGAATCACAATATCCAATGCACTACCAATCTGCTGGCGAATCGCCATTAATGGTAAACCTTCTGCACCTTGTAGCACCATGGTTTCCAAACGATTCATCATATCGAAAGTAGAGTTAGCGTGACCTGTAGATAAACTTCCATCATGTCCAGTATTCATCGCCTGTAACATATCTAGCGCTTCTCCACCACGAACCTCACCTACAATGATTCTATCTGGTCTCATACGTAAACTAGATTTAATCAAGTCTCTGATGTTTACTTCACCGGCACCAGATGAGTTAGCGTTTCTTGTCTCTAGACTAACTAAGTTCTGTACACCTTCAATCTGCAATTCCGCAGAGTCTTCGATTGTAATAATACGTTCATCTTTTGGAATGAAGTTAGATAGAGCGTTCAAGAATGTTGTCTTACCTGAACCAGTACCACCACATACAAAGATGTTATAACGTGCTTGAATCAATAACTCTAATAAACTTGCAATCCCTTCGTTCAACGAACCATATTCAATCAATTTCTTCATTGTCATCGGTTCTTTTGAGAACTTACGAATTGTTACGATAGATCCATTTAATGAAATTGGAGGTAATACAACGTTTACACGTGAACCATTTGGTAAACGTGTATCGACGATAGGGTTCGCCTCTGTAACTTCACGACCTGCTTGTGCAACGATACGCTGAATAACATCACGTAGTTTACGTTCACTTTCAAAGGTGCGTTCAATCTTTCTTACCTTACCTGCTTCTTCGACGAAAATATTCTTTGGTCCGTTAATCATGACTTCAGTAATGTTGTCATCTGTCATGATGGAATCCAACAAACCAAATCCACGGATAGAAGAATAAATTTGTTCAGCGATCGCTACTCGTTGTTCGATAGAAACATATACGTTCGCTAGTCTGATTTCTACTAGATTTTCAATTTTTTCGCGCAGTTCATTATCTGATAATTCCTTCAAAGGGAAATTATTCATTACTTCATTTTTTAATCGCTCGACAAACTGTTCAAGTTCTTCCGCTCTCATATTCCCGTTATCCCCCAATCATTGTTTATTGTTTATAGAATGTGATCGAATACATCTAACTTGGATACCCAAGAAACAACTTGTGCTCTATGATCACCTTTCACCTTATTGATATAACCAATAACCTGTACATCATTCATCTCTGCAGCGTTAGACTGGCTTCCAAACTTGGAGTAAAGAACCTTTGTCTTACGCATAAGATGTTCAACTTTGTTATCACTGATATTTTGTAATTCAAATAACTTATTCTGTAGTTTATTTCTGCCGATTTCAGTTCCATCTGCAATCATCACTACACAATCAGCCAATTCAAATAATGTATCTCTAATTTCATCAGAGCATACATCTGTATCTACGATTACACGGTCATAATTCCCCGAATTACAAATGACGTGTAATAGTGTCTTAACATCTTCAGACTTCATTTCATTAAAATCCATGATTGTCTTAAATGGAGCATAATACGCAACACCCTTATCATTGGATACATATGCCTCTAACTTTAGACTTAAATTTGCACGATTACTCTTAATCGCATACAAGACTTCTGAAAGTGTTGTGTTTGAATCCTGTACAAGTACATCTTTTGTATAACCATTCTTCTCTAAATCTAAATAGAAAACTTTATGTCCCTGTTCAGCCATGTGTAGCGCAGATCCAATCGCAGCTGTGGAAGTACCTAAACCACCACTCGCTCCATGGAATAAAATAATAGGACTTTGAGAACCCGACAAACTATATGAAACCTTTGTATCAAGTTCAGCACATAAGCTTTTAACTTCTTTGCAAATGAGATCGACACGTTGGTATTTACATACTGCAGGGAATCCACTCACTTCAGTAATGTCTAATGATTCTGTCAAACACGCAACCTGTGTATTCTCTCTTCTTAAATCATCCCCTAAGAATTCTTCGTTTACTAAAACGACATCCATTCTTTGATTCTTGAAAATTTCAATAAATGCATCCCGCTTCGAGAATGTGTATATCTCAATTTCATTTGGATACTTCTTATTAAACACAGAAGAGATTTTACTTAAATACTTCTCATCCGTATCAACCATTGCTAACTTGATCTTCATAAGTTCGCCTCCCTTATCCATCTATTTTAATGCAATTTAATATATGATTCAAAGTTAATTTTGATATCCTGTTGTACTTTTTACATTAAATTCAATTTGTTGTATTCTACATTTTTTTCGGCAGTTAAATTTCAGCCCATTAATACTAGCTTTTTGGCATCACCTAACTTTTTCAATCAGTTTTCATTTATTACAGTTTCCAAAACTAATTTTATTAATATTTTATTAAGTACCCCCCCAAGTAATGAATTTATACTCTAAAAATCATAATAGCAACGCCATTTTTATAAAGTTTTTTATTCACTCACATTTGCGGAGTTATAATATATTATTTGTGATTTTTTAGTGACAGTTTCCAAATACTGAATCAAATTTATAAACTATGCACTCCCTAAATTATATTCTAATGATAATTCAGACATGTACTCACATGCATCATTTTATATACATGCAATCATATAATTGCTTATTCTTTCGTAAATAACACTTCTTTACATACTTTAAAGAAGTTTGGCTTATTACCATAGTTCAATGTTCCCCAACGATAGATGCGAATAGATAGTCTTGCAAATAAGTAGATAAATATCACTGTCAATACAGTTGAACCTATTACTTCATATACTGCAACTGTTGTAATTGCATTGCGTATCGGCATTACCATAACTGAGAAGAATGGAATCCATGAAGAAATCTTCAGAATAATTGAATCTCCACCCTGTAAAGCAGACATCGCAATCATATAACTTGTGATAAACAGGAACATAACTGGACTGACCGCACTATTTACATCTTCCATACGAGATACTACAGAGCCTAAAGCCGCAAAAATAAACATGTATAGTAGTAAGCCAAGAATGAAGTAGAACACATACATTCCTAACATGGATAGATCTAGCATCTTCTTTGTCATCATCAAAATATCCATTGGATACATATTTCTGAAGATAAAATAGGATATCCCCGCAAAACTTGCGATAACAAGCATCTGTATGACAGAAGCACATGTAATTGCTAATACCTTTCCGATAATCAGATTCTTTGGATTCGTCGTTGTAATCAACAATTCCATTGTTCGGCTATCTTTTTCTCTTGCGACTGCTGTAGCTACGATACCACCGAACATTAAGATTACAGAGTATAGCGTGATAATATAAATTAATGCAAGCAGGAACTGTGTTGATGTATCACGGCCAAGTACCTCTTCCTCTGCATTAATTTCAACATTAGTCATGGATTGATACTCGTTATAACTAATACCCTTCTCACTAAACTTTTGTGCGATTAAATGATCTCTTAATACAGAGTTTAGTGCTTGATCCATACCACTTGCAAACCCTTTATCATGGAAGTAAGTTTTGTAGTGGTCATAATCATAGATTGCATAACCTTTTGTTTCTTTACCGCTCTTTACCGCTTCTTTTAAAGCATCTTCAGTTGGATATAAACTTGACTCTTCAATACGAAGTTCTTTAACGATTTCTTCATTAGGAACATAATAGCCACCCGGAACATATTCGTTCAGATATGAAGCACCCTCAGAACTCTCAAATTCCGTTTGCTTTTTAAATTGATTTAGAATCGCTGGAGCTGCTGCGCCACCAAAGGCAACTATCGCTAAGATAATTGTAGAAATAATCACAACTCTTTTTTTAATCTGTTGGAAAAATTCAAATTCGAATACAGTTCTAAAGTTACGCATTTGCTTCACCTCCTACTTTGTTTACGAAGATGTCTTGTAAACTAGGGCGATATTGTCCGAATGAGATAATTTCATGTACATGATTTAGTAATTCTTGCAAAATTTCATTTGAAGTATGTTGGGCATCCTTTGTAATCAGATATTCATCATTTACTTTTTGGAAATCCAGTCCAAATTTATTTCGCAAAACATCTTCTACAGTAATAGAGTCTTCAGAATTAACGCGAAGTACTAACTTATCTTCACCTTCTTTTCTCTTAATCTCTTCTAAATCGCCACTAATGATGATATTACCCTGATCAATGAGAGTAATTTCATCACACATTTCTTCTACATATGCCATTTGGTGAGATGAAAAGATAACGAGTTTCCCTTTTGAAACTGCTTCTTTAATCGCATCTTTGAAAATTTGTGCGTTAACAGGGTCTAACCCTGAGAATGGTTCATCTAGAATGATAATATCTGGATCATTGATGAATGCCTGCGCAATTTGAATCTTCTGTTGATTACCTTTGGATAATGTTTCTAACTTTTTATTTGTATAATCTTTCAGTCCAAAGTAATCAATCCAATACTCTGCTTCTTCAGCAGCCTTTTTATTATCTGCACCTTTTAACTTCGCAAAGTATGCTAATTGATCTTTCAAAGATACCTTCGCATACATTCCACGTTCCTCTGGCAGATACCCAATATGGTTATGGTTTACATCAAATGGTTTGCCATCCAACAAGAATTCACCCTCTGTTTGTTTGAATACATTCATTAAACAACGGAATGTAGTTGTTTTACCTGCACCATTTCTCCCAAGAAAACCCATCGCCTTACCGCTTTGCACTGTAAAACTAATTCCATGGAGAATTTCCTTCTTATCGAAGGATTTTTTAATTCCTTTTACTTCTAATATCATAATTACCCCTTTCATTTCCAAGGAAATACAATAGTCAAAACAGGAATACTCGTACATCTACTATACGAGTATTTTGTTATAAACTGATTATATTCTCTATTTGACCAAAGGTCAATATATTATACAAATGTTTGTATTTGTCTTGATTAAGAATTCCAGAACCTAAGTGTATCTGATTACCATCCAACAAATATTGTTTTATGACACGCTGTAGTGATGTTTCTTCTCTCAAGTTATGAAAATCACAGTCTGTTATTTGATATACAAAATCTAAAATATCCTGAGCACAGTCATTTCCTTCAGAAACATCAAACAATTCATAAAATCGATAAATATTCGAATCCTTTGAAACAAGTTTATGAATCTCAGGACTTAATAGCCATGAATCACAAACATATTGAAAATAATCAATCTTGAAATAATCTTTAATCACATTCTTTGCGCGGTGTATTGAATCTAACACTTTTGAAACTTCAAGTTTCTCATCAGATGGAATATGGATTCGCATTGTCTGTTGATCTACATATTCATATTGCAGTCGCCCAACTTCCACTAGGCGAACATTGATAAAGTAAGTTCCCCAGATCATTTGTGTTATACGTATCGAATCCAATCCTCTCGAGATAATGTCCTTTGTAAGTATTTCTTTCATTCTTGCTTTGTGAATGGATTGTTGTAGCGCATCAAAGTGATGTTCTTCCATATTTCTTTGATGCAGTTGATATCCACATAATAGCGCAACGCAAGTCACATACGGATGTACTGGCTCATGGAATAAATCTTCAGCAGTTTTCATTGACCATAAATGATTTATTTTCTTTGTTTTATCAACATACAATATGTCTAGTAGTTCTTGAAATGTACGTTTTAAATTAACACTTCCATTAATATCATTCATGCATGCATAACATTGTTCGTGATACCACGAATCTTTTATATCATAATAAGATAAAGCACTATCAATCATTTCTTCATTCATATAAATCCACAATCTTCAATAAGTCATTCACAATCATTGTATCCTCATACAGCGCTGTAACTGGAGTATTCTCATCTAGGTATAGGATTCTTTTAACCCCTGCATTCTTACCAGCTTCCTCGTCCAACCTTCGATCCCCTATATATGTACAATACTCTGGATTAAGCTTGAATTTATTTATAAGATACTGAATACCTTCTGGATCAGGTTTTTTCGCAAATCCATCATCACCTGTAATTGTGTAACTAATGTAATCTGCAATTCCCAAATTTTTTAATACTTGTTGTGCCGTATGGTCTTTATGTGTATATACAAAATTTCGGACCCCTTTTCGTTGTAGTAAAAGTAGTGTTTCCTTTGCGTTTTTGATTAGCTTTACTTTATCATTGCCCGCATCCTGTAAAGTTGTGTAATATTGATATACCGTTTCAAACTGCAAACCTTCTCTCTGTGCAAATTCACGTAGGAATTGGTGCACAGAATGAAGGATAACATACTTTTGAAGATATTCGCGGTCATATGTATAACCGTAATATGTCATTGTAGCCTGCAAACTATCCAAAATAACCTCATAAGAATCTAATAATGTCCCATCCAAATCCCATATACATGCATGTACTGGTTTCATTGGAATTCTTGTATACACTTCTTCTTCATCTTCATGATGGATATACGCACCATTTGCAAGTTGAACATGTAAGGAGGCTGGATTATCCTTATGAGATGCCATATAGATTTCATCTTCTCGGATTATATGTTTCGCGATATCAATCAATAAAGCAAGTCCTTTCTTTGCATAACCTTGATTTCTATATGCAGGTAAAATTCCATAGCCAATATGTCCAGACCCATTTTTCAAACTCTCATTGAGATAATGTCTTAACTTATATACACCAACAATATGTTCGTCTTCCCACAGGAAATAGTATGTCTGTGGGACATATCCTGGTTTTAAGTTGATGCCATTTGTAATATCAATTAGTTTTGGCATTATTTCATGCATGAATGTGTCATTATCAATGCCATGATACGGATTCATAAAGCCATTTTCATCTTCAGGTAACTCTTTTAACACTTTGTAAATCTCATCTACATCTTTCCAGTTTAGCTCTCTGATCTCTAACATTTTTTTATTCCTCATTTACTACCTTCGCAATCGAACCGCGACTACCATGTAAGTCTTTTATAACGATGATTCCTTTATGGATACGCTCTTTCAGTTCCTTCACATGTGAAATGATACCAACCAATCGATTCGCACCAGATAAGTTCATTAATGTCTGAATTGCAGTATTAAGTGCGTCTTGATCTAATGTACCAAAGCCTTCATCAATAAACATGGTATCAATTTGAATACCGCCTGCTTGAGATTGAATTTCATCTGACATACCTAATGCCAAAGCAAGAGATGCGATAAATGATTCACCACCCGACAAAGAACTAACTGGACGTACTGAGCCATTCGTATAGTCAATGACATCTAAATCTAATGCTTCATGGCTTCGCTTGTCCTTACTTCCTGAACTACGCACAAGTTGATACTGCTGATTAGACATGGATAAATAGCGTTCATTTGCCTTTTGAATCATACGGTCAAGATATGCAATCTGAACATATTCTTGTAAAGTAATTTTCTCTTTACCCGAACGGCCATTACCCATTGCGACATCCGCAAGTTCTTTCAGGCTGCTATAGCGAGATAATTTTGTTTGATATGTCTCATGTTCAAATTTGATTTTCTGTTTCATATATTGTGCATCAGTTTTATACAACTGCGCATTGTGAATATTCTTGAGGTTTTCTTCCTGTTGAACTTGTAGATTTTCAATTTCAATTTGAAGTGATTTTAGTTGGTTTTGTTGAAGAGGAATCTCTTCAATGGATATAGATACCTTTCCCTTCAACATATCAATCTGTGCATTTACATACACTAATTCATCCGTTGCTTGTTTAGTTACATTTATTAACTGATTGATTTGTTGTTGGTATTCTAAAATCTGTTTTGCGATTGTAGATACACGATTCTTCGCTTCTGTTTCAGAAGAGTACTTCAATTTTCCTGTAATCTCTGCTACTTGTTTTTGAATCTGCTCATGTTCAACAGTTAACTTTGCTTGCGTAATTTCATTCTGACTTACTTCGTCAGATACAACAGTTAATTTTTGTTGTAACTGTGGAATCAGTTTTAGCAATTCCTGATAACGTTTTGATTGCAATTGTAGTTGCTTAATATGTGTTGATGCTTCTTCTTGTTCATTTTTTTAGTTGTACTGTATGTTCATCAATAAACATCTGTGCATCTTCAATTGGAATGACTTGTTCCGTAACAGACTTCAACACTAAATCTAATTCATTTTCAATGAACTCATCTTAAGATTTGCATCTGCACATGCGTTACTTGCCATTTGGTATTCTTTTTCAGCTTGCTCCACTTTCTTTTTATATCGATTAATCTCTTCTTGTGTAACAAGTTTGTCACTATGACTTGCAGGATGCGGATGTTCTAAAGAACCACATACAGGGCACGGTTCACCCGTACTTAATCTTGAAGCCAGTAATCCTGCTTGATTTGCGAAATAGGATACTTGTGCATCATCATACTGCTTTTGAATCTCTGTTTTCGCATCTGTAGTCTTTTGCAGAGATATTGTTTTTTTCTTTAAATCTTCTACTGTCAATTTGATATTCTTTTTGTGTCATGCTTGCATGATAAAAAGCAGATATCTTCTTTTGCAGTTCTTCTTCCTGTATTATAAGTTTATTCAAAGACACTTCACAATTTGTTAATGTCTGTGACTCCATTTGCTTCAAAGCGATATCTTCATCTAATTGTTTCTTTAAACTTATTTTTGCATCTAAATCCTTTGCCACAGAAGATAGTTGTTTTTTTATTTCTGATAGTTTTGTAGTTAGTTTTGTTAGATGAACATATTCAGGGAGTTCATGTTCAATTTGAACCTGTTCCTTCTTTAGGACATCTATCTGAAGCTTATACTTTTCAACATCAACCTTTAACTTGTCTTCAAAATAACTTACCTTTTCTTCTTTAGTAGGTTTTTCGCTTATCAGTTTTTCAAGTGATAGAAGATCTTGTAGTTGTTTGGCTTTTTCTGCTTCTTCCTTGCGAGATTTCTGTAACTGTTTTTGAATTTGATCTTTTTGTCTTTGAAGGGTTATTATTTCTTCTTTTGCATTTGCGATAATCTTGTCTAACAAATCATATACCGGCTGTATATCATCCATCGCAAATGTTTCTAGTATCTGTGCGTATTCTTCTTGCAAGATTACAGGAACACGAATATCACTGATGATTTGTTGCAAACGCAGTTTAGCCTCATTTAGCTTTGTAGTACCTTCCTTTGCCATTTGATTTAAACGTTCCATGAGGATAGAGTACTTACTTGTCATGAATACTTTTTCAAATAACTTTCCACGTTCTTTTGTGTCCGCATTTAAAATTTCTAGGAAGCTTCCCTGTGCAATCATTGCAATCTGACGGAATTGGTCTCTCTTCATACCAAGTAGTTGTTCAACCTGCTTGGTAACTTCAGTCGGTTTTACTATACGTTCACCGTTTGGCAAAATAAGATATGCATCTGCTGATTTGCTACGCTGTTTTACTTCACCATTCTTTTGTACATGTGTATAGCTATACTCAGGACGTCGATAGATATGGTATTCCTCGCTATGATAAATAAAATCTAATTCTACATAGGTTTCAATCTCTTCTTTTGCGTATTCACTTCGCAATGTTTTTACATCACGAATATCTCCACTTGGCTTACCAAATAGAGCGAAAGTAATCGCATCAAAAATAGTAGTTTTACCCGCACCAGTATCACCAGTAATTAGATAAACTCCATTTTCACCTAACTTTGAAAGATCAAGTTCAATCTTGGATGCGTATGGCCCAAAGGCGGAGAGTACTAATTTGATTGGTCTCATTCTTCATCTCCCTCTTTCCATATTCTTGTCACAAGTTCATCTAAGATCTTTTCTTGTGTATCATCTAGCGCATGGCCTGTATATTGTGCGAAGAAGTCACCAAAGATTTCTTGTGGTGTTTGATTCTTTTGTTTTGTATAACTAATGCCTTGTTCACTTTGTTCATACGCAGAATTTGGATACGAAATTCCCAGGATATTCGGGTAGCGCAAACGCAATGTGTTCATTGCGTCAAATACCATGCGCTCATCTTGTAGTTGAAAGTATACATAGTCGTCATTCTCTGTATTCTTTCTTTGTAGAATATTCGCAAAGGTATCCTTAATGACAACGACATCACGTAGCGGTTTTAAATCAACCGTATAAACTGTTGTATTCCCTTTCTCTTTCATATCGATGATAGTAACTGATTTTGTTGTATTTGCTTCACCGATAGAGTATTTCAGAGGGGTTCCACAATATCGCATCGTATCACGCAAGATTGTCTGTGGACGATGGATATGCCCTAACGCAACATAATCAAAAATCACAAAACACATTTCCATCCACATTATCTGTACCACCAACACTTACCTCTGAACCTTGTTCATCGGTAATAGTACCTGTAATAAATTGATGAGACAGAATCACATTACGTTCCTTTTGATTGAGTCTGACAGTTTGTAATGCATGTTTAACAGCTTTTGTATACCCTTCAACAGCCTCAGTCTCATCTAAATATTGATTAACATAGATTGGACGTATATATGGAAGGCTAAAGAAATGAATTGGTCCATATTCATCTTCAATCGTATCGCACGCAAGTTTACCAGTATACTTCCCAGTAATATGAATATTGGAGTCTGCAAATATCTCAGCACCATAAGAAAGTCTTGTGCCATTATCATGGTTTCCAGCAATCATCATCACATGGATATCTAAGTTCTTTAACTCCAATAAAAACATACTTAAAAGAGCTACTGCTTCTGAACTAGGATTACCAGTATCATAGATATCACCAGCCAGTAATACTGTAGTCACTTTTTCTTGTTTTAGAATGTCAATGATTTGTCGCAAAATGTACTTTTGATCTTCGATTAGCGAATATTCCTTGAGTCTTTTCCCTAAATGAAGGTCTGATAAATGTGCAATCTTCATATCCATCACTTCTTTCTTAGACGTGTGCTGTTTGATTCTGTAAAATTTTGTATAGAATCGCAATAATCCAAGCGTAATTTGAAATTGAATTTGGTGTGTAATACTCTAACAAAAGAATACAAGCATGTAACTCTTTAGCATATTCAGAAAAAATACCATAACCCTTCTGGTATTTTAAGAAAGTAGTGACTTCCTTGTAATCTTCCTGTATCCGATCAAGTGAAATTCCTAAATTCGCTAAAATCGCATGTAGTACAAAGTAATGATAGTTTAATGCTCGATCAAAACTACTTGTACAAGACTGAATAAATTCCATCGCACGTCTTACTTTTGTGGTCGCTGTCCCTTCACACAAGGCTAGGATATAAGACAATAATCTTGCATAGTCATTATCGAGACGATATTCATGAATTAATAAGTCATCCATGATAACCAGTTCATCAACCACATCATCTTTTAGATTTTTGTGATAATGCTAAAAGTCCTGCATATACTACATCCGTATCACTCGTCAAAAAGCGATGTAATTCTTTCATCTGATTATAAATAGAAAAGTGCTTTATAATATACACTCTTATAATCTAGATTTGGTATACTAGCAGCACTAAACGAGAGTAAACCAAGACCATTCGTATCCGTAAAACTACGGTTGAATTGTTCTTCGAATGCCTTGGCATGAGAAATAAATTCATCTGGTTCAATATCGGTTGCCGCAATCATCGCAGCATAGACCTTTGGCATACTAATGCGATATGGCGATGTAAATGAGAATGACTTACTAATAACTCGTTCACAAATTTTGATAGCGTCATAGTTAAGATCTTTTTCAAAGTGTGTATAGATATAGGCTATCGCTACATTTTCCTGTTCTAACGAAAAGATATTTTTTACGGCCTAGTTCATTTTCTATCATCTACAAATTTTTGTACATTTTTCTAATAATAACTCATTCATTTCATTTACCTCTTCTGACTAATATTATAAGCAGAATATACTTTTCCCTCAATCAATGTCATCAAAAACAAGTCCTTTGTAGGACTTGTTTATATATGTAGTAATCTTTGTCTTTGTTGTGCAAGAGCTTTTATTAACGCAATTGTATATAGAATCGCATTTGTTAGAGTATAAATAGAAGTATTATTTCCCACATAGTAGCTTAATAAAATCATACATGCATGTAAAGCTCTTTCTGGTTTGGAAAATAAACCATATTGTCTACTTGCCTTTAGGTACTTCATAACTTCTTCATAATCTTTTTGAATTGTGTAAAGAGGAATCGAAAGATTTGCAACTACTGCATGAAGAACATAGTAGATATAACCAACATGACGATTCCATCCACTTGTGATAGGCACGATGAAGTCCATTGCATTCTTTACTTTCTGAGTTGCAGTTCCATCACAGAAAGCCAGTGCATAGGAAAGTCTTCTTGAAAAATCCTTAGGCAGCTTATAGTCATGTACAAGTAAATCGTCCATGATGACTAGTTCATCCACAACATCCTCTTTGATGCTTGGGGCCATTGCTAGTATGCCTGCATACACAACATCCAAATCATTTGTTAAAGAGCGTTGTAAATCTTTCATCTGGTTATAAATTGCCAGTGCTTTATAGTAGATATTTTGATACTCAATTTGTGGCATTTCAGCAGCGCTAAACGCAAGTACTGCTAAACCAATCGTATCTTGGAAGGTACGATTGAAGAGTTCTTCAAAACTCATCACACGATTGACTACAATATCTGGTTCAATATTAGACACATCCATCATCGCCGCATATACCTTTGTTAAGAATCGGTACTGAAATGAACTAAACGGAAATGAATGAAGGATGATATCTTCACAATTTTTTAATATGTCAAAGTTAATTTCCCTTTCGTGAGACATGTAGATAAACGCAATATCTGCAATTCCTTCTGGGCTATATAAGAAATATTTACGACGTAACGCTCTTCGATTATCGAGGAAGGTATTACATTTTTCTAACAACAAATCATCCATCAAAATCACCTCTTATTTAATTATTGTATGCATAATTCTTTATTCAATCAATCTATTATCAAAAAATAAGCCTTCCTTTCGGAAGACTTATCATTTATTAACGAAGTGTAAATACACCTTCTCCTTCATCCACGAAAGTGAGAGAGTAGAAATGTGACATTGCTTCTACAAGATACTCTGTATCCTTAGCACCTGCTGTTTCATAAGATGAATGCATTGCAAGTTGTGCTAGTCCGATATCAACGGAATTGAGTGATACATGAGCATTAGAGATATTACCTAATGTCGATCCACCTGCCATATCAGAGCGATTTGTAAATGTCTGTACAGGAACATTTACTGCCGCACATACTTCTTTGAATACTGCTGCAGATACTGCATCGGTTGTATACTTCTGGTTTGCATTATACTTGATTACAATGCCTTTATTCATCTGTGGTCTATTGATAGGATCTGCCTTTTCCACATGGTTTGGATGTACTGCATGTGCATTATCTGCAGATACCATAAAGCTAGATGCGATTGCACGTTTTGCTTGTTCAGGACTCTTACCACAAGCTAACGCAATTCTCTCTAATGTATCCTCAAGGAATGTAGAGTCTGCACCTTGTTTTGTGCCTGATCCAACTTCTTCGTTATCAAAGATTGCCATAACAGGAACGCTTTCACTATCATTAGCACCTAAGAAGCCATATAGACAGCCAAATGCACATTGTAAATCATCTAGATGACCTGCAGATATAAACTCATTTTGATAGCCCCAAATAGTGCCTTTTTCACGTGTATAGAGATATAGGTCATGACTGAGGATGTCTTCCACCTTCACACCGATTGATTCAGCCACAACTTCCATAAACTTGCCCTTGGCATCTTCTGTACCAAATACCGGCAACATATCTACCTGTGCATTGTAGGAAACATTTGTATTCGCTTCACGATTCATATGAATCGCAAGATTAGGAATTACCAATAAATCCTTATCTACACGTACTAGCTTTGTAACAAGCTTACCATTCTCTTTTACGATAACTCTTCCTGCCACAGATAATGGACGATCAAACCATGGCGCACATAGCATACCACCATACTTTTCAACATTTAGTTTTACTACACCACTACCAATGATTTCCGGATTTTCTTTTACCTTAAACGTTGGAGAATCACTGTGTGCTGCACCAATCATATAACCCTTATATTCTGTTGTTGGAATACGGAAGGCAATAATACTGGATTGGTTTCTTACCACAAAATATCTTCCATCTACTTCTAGTTTCCAACTTTCAGCCTCTGATAATTCACGATACCCTTGCTTGACTAATATTTCTTTCATTTCATCAATGGCATGAAAACAAGTTGGACTCTTGTGTAGAAAATCTAATAATTTTTCGTTGATATCTACCATAAAACTCTCCTTTATACAAAATTGCATATTCTATTATAAACGAAAACCACCATAATTGGTGGTTTCTCTATCTAGATTACAAAATTACCATTTCTAAATACTGGCACAACCGTACCGTCTTGTTGGATACCATCAATATTCATTTCCTTGGTACCAAACATGAAGTCTTCGTGTTGAGACGATTCATTTGCACCTGCAGCCTTAAGCTCTTCATCGCTCATGTTCGCACCACCCTTTACATTTTCAGGATATGGCATACCTAACGCTAAATGACACGCAGCGTTTTCATCAAACAATGTATTGAAGAATAAGATATTAGAATTTGAGATTGGGGAATCATATGGTACTAAAGCGACCTCACCTAGATATCTTGAACCTTCATCAAAGTCTAATAGACTCTTGAGAGTTTCCTCTTCTTGTTTTGCACCAAAGTCTACAACCTTTCCGTTTTCAAAACGGAACCAGAAACCATCAATCACCTTACCGCTGTAACTTAAAGGTTTTGAAGCATACACAATACCATTAACACCTGTCTTCTTAGGCATTGTAAAACATTCTTCGGTTGGAATATTTGGGTCAAAGTAAACTCCCTTTGGTGTTTTATCTCCGCCACCAATCCATACATGGTTATCTACAAGTTCTACTGTTAAATCTGTTCCAAGTTCACTTGTAAAATGTAACTGCTTGAAATTTAATTCTGTTAACTTGCGTGCATGTTCTACAAGATCCGCATCGTGTATACGCCAATTTTCAAGTGGATCACTATCCTCTGTTACACGGCTTGTCATAAAGATTGCGTCTTCTAACTTCTCAAAAGCTTCCTCCTCAGAAAGTTCTGGGAATACAACTTTTGCCCATTCTACAGAAGGAATCCCTATAATACACCACTGTCCTTCATTATTCATCGTGTATTTACGTAAGTCCTTCATCTTCTTACTGTAAGCCATCTGATATGCACGAACCTTAGATTGGTCTACATCTTTTAATGCACCTGGCATATCAGAATGAATACGTAAATAACATACGCCTAAATCATGCTCACGCTTTACCATGTCATATTTCCAATCTGGAATATCAGTTAATGTTTCTTCACTTTGATACGTATAATTTAGTTTTGCTAATTCCGTATCCGTCCAACTCATAATGACTTCTCTAGCACCTACGGCATACGCTTCTTTGGCAACCATGCGTACAAACTCATAGTCGCGTACGGATGCAGTAATAACGAGTGGTTGGTTTGGTTGTACATTCACACCACGTACAACTGCTAATTTTGCTAACTTTTGATACATTGCTTTACTTGCACTCATAATAAATTCTCCTTTAATCTTTAAATAACTCGTCATAACCAGGAACTTCTTGAATATGACGCATAAACTCTTTTGTTATAATAAACGACCTTGGTCCAAATGGATTGATGACGATGGAATCGTATTTGGCTGGAATTAAGTGAAAACATTCTTTGATATTACGTACTTCTAATTGAAGGTTATCTTCTTCAAAAATATTACTATAACGTAATAATGCATTCCAATCCGTAAACAGTACAAGCACTGATTTACTTGGGTCGACATTGAGTCGAACTGACATAAATCGCTCATCCTCTTCATTTTTCTGCCGTGTATTTTATGAGATAGTACTCACTCATGCAGATTTCATATACCAGTGTACCAATATATTCTTGATCCTCAAAAAATTTACCGTATTCACGAAGCACTCCACTTAAGCCTGGATTTTCGACAATTGTTGGATCTGCATCATATTGGATACTACTGATGATACTATACTTCTGTAAGAATCCTTTACAGGAATGATTAAGCTTTATTGTAACTGTCTGATTTCTTGCGGAAGTTACTAACTTATCATTACAAATAATCTCTATAATCTTTGCGTCGATATCTCCCTTATCACTACAGTGAAGACGAATCGCATCATTTACCTTCATTTCACCATAGACAAATCCTGTACAGATTGTATCTTGATTTGTTTCAATCACCATCATCGTGTAACGTCGCTCACCGTTTAGAATGGCAATCTTCTCATATTGTCTTAATTCTCTTTGATGTTTAATTTTTGTATATTGTTGTCGCACAAAGATGACAACTGCAATTCCTATCGCAGCCATTGTAAGATACAACTGCATCATCTCCTTACTGGAAAGAGTACTTGATTGCCCTCCAATCAGACGACTAGTAATGATTAGACGTACAATTAATACTGCAACAATACCGATAAAGCATAAATTTTTAGACCAGATAATTTGCTTGAGTCGAAAATGTGGTTCGTTACGAAATCTTTGACGGTATACATATTCTGCCATCACAAACGTTAGTAATGCCATGATTCCCCACGCAAGTGGAAACATCCCCCTCAATATCAACCATGGAGTAATTGTAATCTCATGGAATATAAAATTGAGATTATGAAAGAAGCCATATAGTCCTGCTACATAACCAATCGTTGCAATAAACATTACTAGTAGTAAAAGATATTTCTTCATCGACTTCCTCCAATAGAACAAGTTTATCACAAACCCCAAATGACGCTATCAAAATAACCACAAAAAACCAATAAAAAAGCTATCGCTAGAAACGGCCCAAACGCAATACACTTCTTCTTAGAAAGATACAACCATAAGATTGCTAGAAAAGATGCTATAGATAATACCAACCACATCTTTTGCAAGGAAAGAAATAAACTCATGCACGATATCAGTTTCACATCTCCACCACCGATACATTCTTTACCAAATACTTTTTCACTCATTACAATAGCTAGAAACCCACAACCAAAAATTGTAGCCATACGTATCCATGGTTGTATACTCACCTCTTTTATCATACATGCATGTATAATATATAAAAACTATCATACAAAGATGTACCAAATCCGGTATCTCCATGATTTGATAGTCGATATAAAAGACAACCCATAGTAATAGGAATAAAAATCATTCTAACAATCATTTCCCACTCAATAACATTAATATTCCAAAGAATAAATACACATAGTATCCCTGTTACTATCTCCGCAACGATATATTCTTTTGATAGTTTCCTACCACAATATCGACATCTTCCTTTTAAAAAGATATAACTCCATATTGGAATTAAATCATACCAATGCAGTACATGATGACATGCATCACAATGACTGCGTAATGGAAATCTTCGTTGAAGATAACCATGACACATACATAATAAAAAGCTTCCTAAATGGAAGCCAAATATTCCTATTAATATCCGATACATTTTATCACCCCATAAAATATACCGATATCATTTCTACTATCCTTACAATTTCTCTAAAATCTTATCTTTGTTAAATAAGATAACCACAACAGAAACAACTTGAATCGCAACTGCAATCGCAGATACAACATAGTTTCCTTCTGCTAAGAAGTGACCTGAGATACAGCTTAATAGAATCTGTATCCAGCTTGAGCAAAAGATTGCTAATGAGAAATCTTTCAGACTAATTTTTGCGTGTGCTGCAACATAAGGAATAATACCGTTCGGAATTCCCGGTAACATACATGACACTGCTACAACAAAGATTGGTTTTCCTTCATTGATTTTCTTCATTAGCCAGTTTTCTTTTGGTGTTGTATCCTTCATC
>CAKMPP010000133.1 GCA_927911475.1 uncultured Solobacterium sp.
CATGTACTGATGGCATTTCATAATATCTTTCAGAATTATGCTTGGCTTGGTGGACACGCAGATGGAGAAGAAGACCTCCTTTCTGTTGCCCTAAGAGAAGTAAAAGAAGAAAGTGGAATTCATACTGTTAAACCAATCAAAGAAGATATCTTTTCGCTAGAGACGATTGAAGTAAATGGACATGAGAAAAAGGGTAAGTATGTCCCAAGTCATCTGCACTTAAATGTCACTTATCTATTAGAGGCTGATGATACAGAGAGTTTACATATCAAGCAAGATGAAAATAGTGCTGTCAATTGGTTTCCAATTGATCAAGTGATTAATGTTGTTCATGAGCCATGGATGGTAGAACGTATCTATAAAAAACTGAATCAAAAACTGAAAGAAGGCAACTATGAAGGTTAATTTACTAGATGTCATCGACGCAATTGATACAGTTAGTGAAGATGAAACATATTTTTACAGTATTCAGGATGAAGAAATTGTATATGCACTAGATGATGGTGAAGATGATGAATTCTTTATTCCACTTCCAACCAAAGATGAAGTAAATGATTATCAAAATATGGTTAACTTTACAGAGACAATTGAAGATGATAAAAAACGTGATTGGTTTGAGAATGCAATCCATGGCAAAGGTGCTTTTAGACGCTTTCGTGCTACACTAGAGCGCTTTGGCATGGAAACAGAATGGTATGACTATCTAGAGGCCAGTCACAGGGAACTTGCAATTGAGTGGTGTGAACAACACGGAATTGTCTATGACACATCAGTACGATGTGAAGAAGTAGATGATGATTGGGATGAAGAGGATGTCGTTGCAGAGAAAGAACCAGTCAAACAGGTACAGATACCACTACGTTTTGTACGCATTGATGAAGATAACTATATGAGTGCACTTTCACTCTGTGATACATATTTACAGGAATTAGATCAGTATGCAGGTGTTTCTTCTTCAAGTGATTATGACCGTGCACAAAATTATCTAGAAGAAGCACTGGAAGAAAAAGATATCTATGTACTTAGTGACCATGGTCGATTCATTGCCATGGCAATCTGTAGAATGAATGGTTGTGTAACAACGATTACAGACTTATGTGTTGTCAAAGACAAACGTCGAAGTGGTGTGGCACGTAAGCTCATTAGCGAGATTCAAAAAGAGGAAGTACAACCACTTCATTTTGAAGTACCTACAAATAATACAACCATGCATGCATTCTTGCAGGCAATTGGCTATGCAAAAATTATTTATACAACATATACAAAATAAAAAGGAAATCGAAAGATTTCCTTTAATATAGATTATTTAAATACCTTACAAGTCTTTGACCAATACCATATAATTCAGCACTACCGTTATTGTTGTTTGCACTGATACAGAAGGAATAACGATCTGTAAACCCCATCATATAGCTATGGATACGATTATTTGCACATTCTGCAGTACCGGTTTTAGCATATACCATGCCATAACTACTTTCTGTTAAACCATATTCTAAGGCAGCACTATGCATATATTCCTTCAGTTTCTCATTAACACTGTGAGTTGTGGTTGTACTTAAGGAATTCTTAGTGGAACGATAGAGAGTTCTTCCATCTGATTGAATGGACTTTACAATATGTGGTTGTAACATTACACCATCATTTGCGATTGCTTGTGCCATCATCGCAATATGAAGGGGAGTTGATGGTTGTATTTCCTTGACCAAATGCTGTCTGTGCAAGTTCAGCGTTATCGTTGTTGCCGATGTTGTAACTGGAATGAATGGTATCTAGATAAGGAATGGTAATATCTTTTCCTACCATAAATGCATTCATCATTTTACTAAGTTTATCTGCTCCTACACGGATTCCTAAATCCGCAAAATAACAGTTACAGGATTTCGCAAGGGCTGTATTCATATCAATGTTGCCGAATACTTGATTTTGGAAATTGTTAATCACAAAGTCACTACCTGCAGGAATGTAACTACCAGTATCGTTAAACTGTAAGAAGCTATCGTCTAGATTTTCATCTTCCTGCATGGTTAGGGCAGCTGCTGCAGTAATGACTTTAAAGGTACTACCTGGTGGATCTTTTTCGAAGGTTCCACGACGGAATTGTGATTCCGCAATATTACTTGCAAGCATACTATCTGGGTCATTCACATTAAAGTCTACTGTACTCTGCGAACTCAAACAGAGGATTTCTCCTGTTTGATTATCTAATACGGTAATACTTCCTTCCATACCATCTAATAATTGATAGGCATAGTTTTGTAATTCTGTCTTTGTAGTCAGTTTTACAAGTGCTCCTTGATTGTTTTGATCAAGGTGAAAGAGGAGATAGTCTTTTAGATTACCGCGTAAGCCATAACTATTTTGATGATGCTCATTGACGGAATAATAACCAAGTAGCCATGCATAACTTAGATTTTGTGGATAGTCTGCAGTTGCTCTTGTTCCTGCCGCCGCATTACCAAGGATGGTAGTGCCATCACGGTCAATGATAGTACCTTCAATTGCATAGGATTTTATCGCATCATAAATAATCTGATATTTTGTTTTATTTGCGTTTGCATTAGTATGTGGATTGATTAAATACTTATAGGCAAAAAATGAGGTAAACATCAAACTGACAATGATACACCCAACTTCTACGAGCCGTATTCTAGTCATCGAGATTGATTCTGGAGAACGCTTGTTCGTCATCGTTATCGTCACCTCCTTGTTTGAAATCATCATCTTCAAATTCTTCTTCACGCTGTGACATCTGTAGTAATAACCCCGCAAAGAAGAAGACGATTGCTTGGTAGGTTCCACCACGTGATAAAAATGGAATCGGTAAACCTGCAAGTGGAATGATATTACAAGAGCCTAGTATCACAAGCATCGCTTGCATAAATAATAGGACTGTTGCGCCATACGCTACAACCGCATCCTGCTTATCTGTTTCAATTAAACGTCTACTTAATTCACTACCACGAATAGCTACTTGTAGTAATAGGAATACAGCGACAAAGCCTAATGGCATACCAAATGAATTAACTAATGTCACAAAAGCCATATCACTTTCAGGAACTGGAATCGCGGTAAAGTTAACGGTATTACCAAATAATCCAGACATCCATAATGCACGTTTTCCTTGGAATAATTGATAACCTGCACCATATGGATCAGAGTTAATATTTGCAGTAATCGAAAAACGTAAATAAATTTTACGAACAATAGGCCAAAGGATTCTAGTAATCGCATTTAGGTTTCCTGCAGCAGCACTAGGCGCAATAATCTTATAGAGCATAAATAAGATTACAATTGCAGATATTGTCGCAATCGCTATGGTTAAAAGATAGATTCTCTTTTTCTGCCTTTCTCCATAAAGATATACAACATGGAAAGGTGTAAGAAGTAGAGAATATAGAATGAACCAAGTTCATGAATCAGAACAGATCCAATAAAGTTGATGATAAAGAATACACTAGAAAGAATTAAAATCGAGCGATTTGAATAAGTCTTTCTAGCAGAAAATAATGAACTATAAAAAAGAATGGCAGTAATCTTTGCAAAGTCAGTTAACTGTAACGATATAGAACCAATCCTAATCCAAGCAGTTGTGCCATAGCCATTCGTATCCTGTCCGAAGAATAGAAGGGCTATGTAAAGACTGGCAGATACTATCAATAAGAAATAGGTTGTGTAGTTAAAGTTCAATGCTTTCCGTATCAAGCGATACATGATAATTAGAACAATCGCTATCGCTAGACCTGCAAAATACTTAATGATACTAAAGTGTGAAATCACTTGGTATTGAGCATCGATAATAACTTGTAAAGCAATCCCAATCGCCGCAAGTCCCGTAAATGCCGCAAATAAACGCATATCTGCAGCTTTGTTATAGAAATACGTACCAGAGAAAGCAATCACCAACAATAAAGGTACTAAAGTTGTTAAATATTGAATGCCAGCGTTCATTGATTTCCAAAAGACAAATCCACCTAATAGAAATGTAAACAGGATGGCAGTGATCATCCATATCGCATCTTTACCAGAACGTGTATCGATTTCTTCCGTTTCTGGAGAAAGTTTCTTTTTAAAAAACATAGTATGCTCCTTAATATGAATAAGAATAACTTTTTTAAAGAAAAGTCGCAAGTAAACGAAAAATAAGAGTTGTAGTATCGAATTTTCATAATGAAAAGGCTATACTGATATTAAGCGATTTCAAAAATAAACATCATTATTAGGAGGACACATTATCATGGAAAAGACACTATTTGGAAAGAAATTAAGTGGGGAAGATATCTATCTCTATACCTTGGAAAATGAGAAATTTAAGGTACAGGTAAGTGATTATGGTGCTACACTTGTTGCCTTGATTGATAAAGAAAGTGGTAAGGATATTGTGCAAGGATATCCAACAGCCAAACAATACCAGGAAGAGAACACATTCTTAGGTGCTTCTGTAGGTAGAACTGCTAACCGTATTGGAAGGGTAAGTTCTCCTTAAATGGAAAAGAGTATACATTATTTATCAATAATAATGGTAACTGCAATCATGGTGGAAAAGAAGGTTTTGATAAAAAGATGTACGCAGTTAGTTCGACAGAGGACTCTATCACATTTTCTCGTGTATCCCCAGATGGTGAGGAAGGTTATCCTGGTAATCTAGACTACGCAATTACATATCGATTATCAAATCAAGGATTGCATATCGAAACAACTGCCACAACGGATCAAGATACCTTATTTGCATATACCAATCATGCATACTTTAATCTAAGTGAAAGTGATTCTGTTTTGGATCATACACTCATGATTCCTACGGATCACTATGCATTATTAGATGAAACATGCTTAACAAAGCCAGAATTTCAAGCAGTAGAGAATACAGCATTTGACTTCCGTCAGGCAAAGAAGATTGGACGGGATATAAACCTTGATGAGATACAACTTATATATGGCAAAGGTTACGATCATCACTTCCCAATTCCAAATGAGGGATTACGTACAATGGCAATTCTTTCCGATGGAACGCTAGAACTGGAAATGGCATCTGATTATCCAGGTTTCCATTTATACACTGCCAACTGGCTAAATGGTGCAAGTGGTAAATATGGACATCATTATCCAGAGAGAAGTTCTGTATGTTTGGAAGCAGAATATCTGCCAAATGGTATTAACTATCCTAGTATTGAACCAAAGCCTATCATTCATGCAGGTCAGACACAAAAACATCGCATCGACTTTTTGGTTCGACATGTGAAATAGAGAGAAAAATGACTTATAATAAATATGTAGTAATAGGAGGCACAACATGGCAACAGTCAATGAATTAGATAAAAAGCGGATGTTAATGAAGAGAGATACAGATGAGCTAGTACGTGTACATGAAAAGAATGCAGAATCTTCATGGCGTGCGACATATCATGTACAACCAGTGACTGGTTTAATGAATGATCCAAATGGATTTACTTACTGTAACAAGAAGTGGCATCTATTCTATCAATGGTTCCCATTTGGTCCAGTGCATGGCTTAAAGCACTGGTATCATGTCACAAGTCCAGATTTAATTCATTGGGAAAACGTGGTGTAGCACTCTTACCAACAGGAAAATATGAAAATAGCGGCTGTTATAGTGGTACTGCAATCAGCGAAGGGGATACAATCTACTTTGCCTATACAGGAAACTATCGCGATGAAAACCGTGTACGTAGACCTCATCAGCTTCTAGCAACTCTAGAAGGTGATGAACAATACACAAAGGCAATGCGACCTTTAATTACTCCAAATGAGAACTATACGGAACATCAACGTGATCCAAAGATTGTACGCATTGATGATATGTACTACATCTTCTTGGGTGCTCAGAATAAACAAGAGCAGGGTGTTATTCTAGTTTATTGTTCTGATTCCATTTTGACAGATTGGAAATTCCTTGGAGAACTAAAAGTAAAAGGCTATGAGAATGGCTTTGGCTACATGGTTGAATGCCCTGATGTACAAAAGATAGGATTACATGATGTACTTATCTTTAGCCCACAGGGAATTGAACCAAGTGGAGATGAATTTCACAATAAGTTCAATAGCGTCTATTTGATTGGTGATTTAGATTTAGAAACACTGACATTTACACCAGATGGACCTATGCAAGAACTTGACCGTGGTTTTGATTTCTATGCACCACAATGCGCTTCACAGAGTGTTTATTCTGATTGTTCAATCATGTCCGCATGGTTTGGTGTTCCAGATTATACCTATCCACCAACAGATGAAGAAGGTTGGTCGGGACTACAAACCTTTGTACGTGAGTTAACGATACGCAAAGGTAAGCTCTATCAAACTCCAGTAAGAGGGTTTGAATCTTTAAAGAAAGATGAACTCTTCTGTGCAAAGAATGGTGAAATCATCAGTGATAAACTACATGGACAAATGCCAAGTAGTGCGATTATTCGCATTGAAAATCCTGATGCGGAATCACTTGATTTAAATCTATTCTCACGTAACTATGTTATCGCAAGAGGATTTGCGATTTCCTATGAAAAGTATACAAAGCGTTTACGTATTGATCGTTCTGATTTAACACATCAGTTAAATGTAGAATATGGTACAGACCGTCAAATCATTTTAGAGAATGGTTTAACTTCAATGGATATCTTCGTGGATCATAGTACAGTAGAAATCTTTGTCAA
>CAKMPP010000134.1 GCA_927911475.1 uncultured Solobacterium sp.
TTTTCCTGGCTGTTAAAGTCACATGCGATGATTACTTCTTTACTCATTTTGATTCTCCTCCTGGTATATTCATAAAAAAAACAACCTTTGTACAAAATACACAAAGGTTGTAAGTAATCTATTACAAGTTCCTCTAAAAAACTACTAGAGTGTAATCTATCATCGCCTTCATAGTATCTCGTACTATATTAAAGCCTGCGTTTTTTCGTAGATTAGAATACAATAATGAACCCTATTCGTCAATCATTATTTCCAGAAATCAAAATATCTCTCTTTGTAATCATCTGACTAATCATCGGTAGAGAATTAAAGATATATAGTCTTTTTGCATGATAGTCATGTTCTTCATTCTCACCTAACAATAACGTAAAGTTTCCATTCACTTTATCACTATCATAGTGGAACATATCAGAATGTTGCTTCATGTCTTCTATCTGCATATTTACAGTACGATATGCAAAATCTTTCGTCCCTGTTAATGCTAATACATAGAAGTCTTCTGCTGTATATCCTTGTGCAATGATTGAATCTTCTAAAAGTTGTGCTGTCCAATTTGGATTATCATGTCCATATTCATTCACCATCGTACGATTACCCCAATATAACGAACCACTAAAAGGTACATAGTATCTAAAATATCTCATACTATCCATCATGCGATACCAGGTAGTTACTGCACCCATAGAAAATCCTAAAAAGATACGATGGTCTCTCGATGCAATCAAGTCTTCTTCACTTGTAGAGCTAGCGTATGTACGATATGCATGTTCAAATTGTGGTAATAAATCATTTTGTAACTCTTTGCCAAAAGCTTCCGTAAGACTTGCATCATAATCATCTGTATCCATATCAACATTATCATGATAATAGGATGCAAATACCATCAACATTGGCTTCATCTCTTTATTCTCAATTAGATGATCAATTACATTTTTAATATCTGATAAATCATATAACTCGCCAGGAAACGATGTCACATCACCCGTATGACCATGCATTGCATATACAACATCATAGTTTTCTGTACTTGTTTCATATCCATATGGAATATATACATATGCATATTTCTTCATAACTCTATTTTGAACGTCATAGGTATGCGTCATGTAATCAAACCGTACAACCTTCCCCTGTTGATTTGCAGGCTCTAAATATTGTTTGTAAACAGCCTTGATACCTAAAGGTATCACAGAGTCTTTCTGTATATCTGGATATATTTGAAACACAGGTTTCTGAGTTTCATTTAATTTTGATATTTGTTTTGTCGTACATCCTACTAGTATAGATGTCACTAGTAGGATTACGATTGTAAATTTCTTCATTCTTACCTCATTTCAATAGAAAGAGAAGATTCCAAATCTTCTATAATTCAGGATTTGGAATCTTTTCAACATTTAAATGAATTGTATCTTTGAGTTGAACTAACTCAACACCAGCAGCCTTTAACATACGCTTGCTGGCAATATTTGTATCTACACCATTATACTTATCAGATTCATAGACAATGCGATGAATTCCAGATTGTATAATTGCTTTTGCACATTCATTGCATGGGAATAACGATACATAAATCGTACATCCTGTAACTGGCCACTTTGAATTTAAGATTGCATTCAATTCTGCATGTACAACAAAGGCATACTTTGAATCTAATGTATCACCATCACGTCCCCATGGGAAAACTTCATCAGAACATCCCTTTGGAAAACCATTGTATCCAACAGATACAACACGGTGATTGTCATCAACTATCGCAGCACCGACCTTTGTATTTGGATCTTTAGAACGTAAGGCTGATAAGTGAGCAAGCCCCATAAAATACTCGTCCCAGCTTAAGATGTTTTTTTGTGTAGTCATAACTTATTCCTCTCCTAGTACATTTACTAGCCCATTTTCTAATCCATATACTGTATCCAGTCTTTCAGCTAAGAAATATGAATAGTCATGTAATGGACCATCGTGTAAAAATCTGTAATACATTGTAATCAGTTCCTAAATAGCGTGAGCGTGTTGGGTAGAGCGATTACTGCCACCGAAATGAAACATAAAACTGCAACCAAGCCAGTTAGAGCAACGATATGATTGATGCGTTTATATACCTCTTCTTTCTCAGTAGTAATAAAGCCATACATAATTAGCCCTGTTACAAACCCACCTAAATGCGCATGTACAGAGATATTTGGTAAGAAGTTTAACAAGAGATTGATAAATAACATATTCATTAACGCAGCGCGTACTGGCGGCATTCTCCAACCACCTGTACGTAGAATTAGCGTTATATACGCCGCAAGCAATCCATAGATTCCACCAGAAAGACCTACCACAAAACTATTCTCTGGTGAAGATAATACGAATAACGAACCAACAATAACGGATGAAATTAAAAATTAAATAAAATATCTTCTCACTCCTAAGAGTGGCTCAAAGATTTTACCAAGTGATAATAATGCCATCATGTTCATAGCTAAATGCCACAATTCAACATGAACAAATCCAGATGTTAGTAATCGCCAGTATTCACCTGCTAAAACAAAGGGCTTATAGAAAGCACCAATCAAAATTGAATTGGTAATCGTACTATCGCTTGGAAATAGCTGAATAAACAGCCATACCACAAAACATATTGCAATAATGACATTTGTCGCAACAGTCTTTCTTTGTTTCATTACGCTACCCTCTTACGCAAAATCTCAAGTAATTTTTCGAAGTATTCTGGTAGTGGTGCGTGGAATGTCATTGTTTCCCCAGTCGTTGGATGAACAAGCGTTAATTCACTTGCGTGTAGTACTTGTCCCTCTGTATCCATGTATGGACATGGTTGACCATACTTATCATCACCCATGACTGGATGATTGATATATTTCATATGTGCTCTAATTTGATGCGTTCTACCTGTCTCTAAACGACATTCAAGATAAGTTGCGACATTAAAACGTTCTAGTACATGAAAATGAGTTCTTGCGTCACGACTATTTTCTTCAGTAACCTTCATACGTTGACGATCACGTGGATCACGTCCAATTGGCGCATCGATTAAACCATCATCATGTGTGATATTTCCAACAACAATTGTCTTATATACACGATGGCAAGTCTTATTCTCTAATTGCTTAGCAATCGCTTCATGCGCTTTATCATTTTTACATGCCACAATACAGCCTGTCGTATCTTTATCGATACGATGAACGATACCCGGTCGAATCACACCGTTAATACCTGACAAATCCTTACAATGATATAACAGTGCATTAACCATCGTATTGGAATAATTACCCGGTGCAGGATGAACTACCATACCCTTTGGTTTGTTGATAACGATAATATCAGAATCTTCATACAAAATATCTAATGGAATATTCTCAGGAAGAATATCGACTGGACGATCTTCAGGTACATCGCAGCTAATTTCATCTCCACTTACAACCTTCAATGAACTCTTTGCGACTTTTCCGTTGACGAAAATCATACCCTCATCTGCGAGTTGTTGACTCGTGTTCTAGATAACTCTGTATTAGAACTTAAATATTTATCTAATCTTTCTTTTATATCTTCACTTACGATCCACGTTTGTTTTGCCATTATTTTCTTCCTTCCATGTTGCGATTAACAATAATAATACACCCATACATAAAGCCATGTCCGCAACATTAAACACTGGGAAATCATAGCCAAAAATATAGAAATTTAAGAAGTCTCTTACGTAATTCAAGAATAAGCGATCAACAAGATTACCTGCAGCACCACCAATCATTAACGCAAGTGCGATTCCGGTTAAAAAATCAGTTTTCTTAATAAATAAATACCAACCCATTAGGCCAATCGCTGCTGCTGCAACGAGTGATAGTAATCCCTGCTGTCCAGATAGTAAGGACCAAGCCATACCGGTATTTTGTACATATGTAATATGAAAGAAACCTTCTATTACAGGGATATCATGGAACAAGCCTAAACTGGCTGCCCACATCTTTGTGCATAAATCAATTAATACTGTAACGATAATAATACCGATATAAATCATAACTACCTCAATTCTTTCGTAAACTATAGTTCTTTGTAAATACTGCAAATTCCAACAGTTCAAATGGTTCAAAGCGTGAAGTCAGCTTTTTCATATGCGGCTTCAAACATTGTACCTTCTGTTTCTTCCAATAATCTCTGTTGCAGTTTTTCATGTAATGCAGCTGATTCTTCCTTATCGAATATTTCATGACGAACAGCCACAATTTCATCATTACCACTTACAAAGACAATCTCAAATCCAAATGGATTTTTAGATTTGA
>CAKMPP010000135.1 GCA_927911475.1 uncultured Solobacterium sp.
AAAATATCGTTAGAACGATCTAAATTTTGCCTTTGTTCTTTCGAGTTTTGATAAAGATTCTAGCTTTCTCTTTTTATACTTCGCTACACCTGCAGCTTCCTCAAAGATACCACGACGCTCAAGAGGTTTTGCTTCCGCAAAAGATAAAACGTTACCTTGGGAGATAATACTTAAGCTATCTTTGCCAAGACCTGTGTCTAGGAAAAGATCAACAACATCCTTTAAACGTACATTTTTTACGATTAATTAAATACTCTGCTTCACCAGAATCACGAAAAAGACGACGTGTTACTTCGATCTCGTCTTTGTCATCATTTAAAATGTGATTTGCATTGTCGAACACTAAAGTAACTTCCGCCATATTAACTCTGCGACGGTCAGCGCTACCCGCAAAAATAACATCATTCATTTTATCGCCACGCATGCTCTTAGCGCTTTGTTCACCAAGTACCCAGCGTACAGCGTCAGCGATATTTGATTTACCACAACCATTAGGACCTACAATGCCAGTAATCGGATGATCAAACTGAATAATTGTACGATCCGCAAAAGACTTAAATCCTTGCATTTCGATTCGTTTTAGAAACATAAAATCTCCTTAAATCTCTTAGATATTATAACAAAATAGCCTTCTTCTAACCACTAAATCGGGAAATTTAACAAATTTTAATTAAAAAAACAGCCTATGATTTAAAGGCTGTTTCAGATAACTTATTTGTTCTTTAATTGTTCTAAAATCTTTTCTAATAGAACTGTTTCATCGCTCTTTGCAGGAGCAGCTTCTTCCTTGACTTCAGGCTTCTTGAGCTTGTTAATGCCCTTAACCATAATGAATAATACAAGTGCTAATAGGATGAAGTTAATTACAGATGAAATGAATGCACCAATCATTAGGTCAACAGCACCTAACTTAATTACAACACTTGAGAAGTCAACCTGGAATACAACACCTACTAATGGGTTAACGATGTTGTCGATGAATGACTTGATAATAGCCTGGAATGCACCACCGATGATGACACCAATTGCCATGTCCATTACATTTCCACGTAACGCAAAGGCCTTAAACTCTTCAATAAAATTCTTCATGTTATTTATCCTCCAATATAGATTTTATGTTGATGGTTTCATCATCTAGAATCAAGTAACTTCCCATGCAGAATGGGTTATCCGTTTTAAAGGCTGATGACTCTAGGATTGAGACCTCGCTAGCATTATACGATATTTCAAAACGATTGCCATGTAAATCGCTCATAAATTTTAAATTTTGTTCTTTTGTGAAACGATCTTTAATGTGCATTAAAGTACGTTTACCATAAATAAGCTTATAAACTGGGGCTTTAAAGCCATATCGCTGTTCAAAAGCATCCAGTGTTTTTTCAATCTGAAAGTTATTCATTTCTTCAGAAAGAATCACACCTTTAATACCTGGAATGGATAATAAATATGCAATAGCATATGAATTTACAACATTAAGTGTCATACCACCAATACAATCCACAAGAATATTATTAAAGTCGCCAGCTTGCGAAAGCACAGTATTCACTAGTGTAGTAGTACCCTCTTGTGATTCATGGATAACTGGAGTAACTGTGTCATTTTCAACGACGTTCAAGTAATTCTCACAATCAAATTCACTAGGTTTCTTGGTTTGAATAATATATTTATAATTTCGATCAAATATATTATCTGTATGATAGTGATATTCTTGTTTACCTTTTTCGTACATGTTGCACAGCACGCAAATCATCTAATTTTTCTAACGCAGATCTGCGGGTTTCATTGATTACACTTACAGGCAAGAATATATTCTCAATCTCTCCCGTAAATTTTGTAATACGGTATGCAAAAGCACCTGTTTTAGCTAAACCAGACTCTATCTTTTCCTTTGATAGCGGAGCGTTTTTCGCTTGTTCTAGATTGATTGAGCTTTCTTGTACAATAGTATGTTCACCATCACTTACAACTAGCTTTAATGGTTGCCCAATTTTAGCTTCGTAAGAAACAGTTATATCTACAAGTCTTCTATACTCCTCGATATAATGTTGTACATCATCTAGTAATCTTGTATCTGTTGTCTTATGTAATTTTTGACCTTTCTTTGGTCTTCCCTCTTTACATTCTAAAGTTACTATTTGACCTGGATTTGCACAATTTACTAAAAGATTTTTTTTGGTCATAGATTTTAACCGCTGTAAGACCGATATCTTCTGGTTCACTTAGAATACGTAAACCATCATGTTGATAAAGTGGCTTTGATAGTTTCACCTTAACTTTACCCTTATAGAAGTCTACAACTTCACCAATCACAATACCTTGGTGATTTGGACGATACTGACTCATACGTTTAGAAACATCATTGTGGAATAAATGCCCTTCAGAAAAACCACGATTAAACATAAGCTTTAGCTCTTCTTGACGTTTCTTAGTTACACGATATGATTCATTCATATAATATGCATCAATAGCTTCACGGAAAGTTTTCGTAATCAACCAAACGTATTCAGGCCGTTTCATACGACCTTCAATTTTAAGACTACTAACACCAGCTGCTAATAGTTTTGGCAATTGATCAATTACATTTAAATCCTTTGGACTAAGGATATATTCACCCTCTTCAAATGCAGTACCATCTTCCTTGTAGTATTTCATACGGCAACATTGTGCACACATACCACGGTTTGCACTACGTTGTTTTGTGACAACACTAAACTGACATTGGCCACTATAGCTGATACAAATAGCCCCATATGCAAATACTTCAATATCCATGCCACTCTTACAAGCTTTTTCAACTAGTTCAATTGGTGTCTCACGTGCTAATACAACACGTTTAACACCTTGTGTTTTCATATACTCAATACCAGAGATATTATGGATATGCATCTGTGTTGAGCAATGAACTTCAAAATCAGGGAAACATGTACGAACATAATGAAATAATCCAAAATCTTGAATTAGTAAAGCATCTACATCATGGTCATATAGGAATTGAATTTGATCTTTCGCAGCTTCAATCTCTGGTTCATATAGAATTGTATTCATCGTGACATATACTTTTACACCACGAATGTGGCAATATCGTACTGCTTCAACCAGCTCTTCCCTTGAAAAGTTACCAGCAAATGCACGAGCTGAAAAAGAATTAAGTCCTAAATATACTGCATCACATCCAGCTTGTACAGCCGCTATCAAGGCTTCCATAGTTCCTGCTGGAGCAAGTAATTCAGCTTTTTTCATAATACCTCCTTAATCTTTCGATACTCGTATACCAGTTCATCAAGTCTCATCTTTGCATTTGCTGCAGAAGTACTTGGCAAACTCATGTGTGGTAAATCCAAATGAATATATTGTTCATATAAAGCTGCAGCTTTCTTACCAGTAGTAACAATCAATTCAATATGTGTTTTTTGAACCAACCCAGCAATATCATTTGGTATTACATTCTTGATCGAAGAATCTGATGAACCTTCTATTGTACAAGAATGAATCACATCCCATATTGCTAGATGATATTTATGACAAAATGACACATGGTCTGTAATTTCTTCCTCAAATAAAGCCCCCATTACAGACCAAAATCGATTTGTTTTATTTGCATAGTACATCATATCTTTTCTACTAATTACAGATGGAAAAGATCCTAATATTAGTACCTTAGAGTGTTCATCATAGATTGGCTCCAATGGATGAACAATTTTTTTTAATTTTAGCACTGGCTTTCATCAAAATATTTAGCCAATCCACCGATGGATGTTTCCTTCAAACTCATCGGAATACAATTTCCTGTTTCCTTCATTGTCTCAACGATTGTATCAAAAACTTACCTTGTGTGTAGAACGCACTTTATTCATATGGAATCGCTAGGTTCGCTGCATCAATAGCACGTAAGATACCTTGTGAATTACGTTCAATACATGGAATCATGACGTAACCCATGACTGGATCGCAAGTTAAACCTAAATGATGCTCAATGCCAATCTCAGCCGCATATTCAATATCGTTTAGATTTCCACCTAAGATGTATGCAAACGCAGCACTAGCCATCGCAACCGCAGATCCAACTTCAGCCTGACAACCACCTACAGCACCAGAAATTGTCGCATTATGTTTGATTAAATTACCAAAGATACCACCAATCGCCAGTGCATCAATCATCTTCTCTTTTTCAATCTTTAAGTCATGAATACAATGATATGTTAACGCTGCGATAACACCACATGCACCTAATGTTGGTGCAGTGACTACTTTATGTGTATCCGCATTTTCTTCACCAGCAGCGTAAGCATAACTCATTAACCTCAAATCATTTGCGTAAGAACTCGTATTCTCTAAACTTTCTGTATATAACTTACGTGCAACTCTTTGCATTTTTAACTTTCCTGGTAATATTCCAGCTTCAGCTGTAATACCAGCGTGAACACATTCAACTTCAACATCTACAATATCAGAAAGATATTCACGTAAATTTGGTTCATAAGAATAGATGTATGAAAGTAAAGTTTCATTTCTATCCTGCAATGTTTGTTTAATTTCTTTTAGTGAATTCTCTTGATATACTTCATCGTTCCAATCAAGATCTTTTTCAACGATACGGATACTGCCACCACCGATGGAGAATACAGTCCATCGATGTTGTAGTTCATGTTGATTATTGTATGCGCGAATGTAGAATCCATTAGGGAATTCCTCTTCCCATTCTAGAGAGAAGATTACTTTAACTTCACCTAGCAGTGTTTGTTCGATGATTGCATCCGTAT
>CAKMPP010000136.1 GCA_927911475.1 uncultured Solobacterium sp.
ATACGTCTGTACCATGCGATAGACCAGAAATAATAACTAAATCTGAGAACTTCTTAGGACGTGTTTCTTCAAGTACGCCACGCGTTGTACGTGTACCAAATTCAGGTAAACCTAGTGCACCTGTTTCTTTCTTGTAGATTCTCGTATCTGCTTTTAATGCATCATCGCACGAGAACAAGGACAAGGTTTCAATATCATTCATCGGAATATCCAATGGCTTAACCTTAGCAATCTTCTGCAACAATCGCATTGCGGTTGGATCAACGTGACCTAAAATATCAAACTTCAAGACATTATCATGAATATCGTGGAAGTCATAGTGTGTTGTTTTCCAAGCTGAAGTTGGATCATTTGCTGGATATTGTACTGGTGTAAAATCTTCCGCCTCATATTCATGAGGAATAATGATAATACCACCAGGATGCTGACCAGTTGTACGTTTAACGTTTTGACAACCGTGTGCAAGATAATCCTTCATCGGTTTACGCATGTTGTTGATCTTCATCTTCTCGCAATACCCTTGAACATATCCAAAGGCAGTCTTTTCGGCCACAGTACCAATTGTACCGGCACGGAATGCATGGTCTTCCCCAAATACATCTTTTATGAATGCATGTGCACGCCATTGATATTCATTCGAGAAGTTTAAGTCAATATCTGGGGTTTTATCCGCATTAAATCCTAAGAACGTTTGGAATGGAATGTTATGTCCATTACCCCGCATTGTTTCACCACAATGTGGACATACCTTATCTGGTAAATCAAAACCTGAAGCTATCGATGGGTCATCATAGAATTCACTGTGATGACACTTTGGACATAGATAGTGTGGACGAAGTGGATTTACTTCCGTAATGCCAGACATCGTTGCGGTAAAGGAAGAACCTACTGAACCACGAGAACCAACGACATAACCATCATCATTCGATTTCTTAACAAGTAAATGTGCGATATAGTAATGTACACCAAAACCATTACGGATGATATTATCCAATTCACTATTTAAGCGATCAATAACAATCTCAGGAACTTTACCCTCAAATCCATACATGTTCATCGCAGTATCGTGACAAATCTGACGTAGCTTATCATCAGACCCTTCAATGATTGGTGGATATGTACCTGCAGGAACTGGACGAACTTCTTCTATCAAGTCAAAGATACTATTCGGATTTCGTACTACTATCTCCTCAATTAAATCTGGATCATCTAGCCAAGCAAATTCCTTCTTCATTTCATCTGTTAGACGAATATGCTGATCAGGATTCTTCGTACGTAAACGTAAGGCTTCATCACGAATATATAGTGGATGAATTGTACCACCTACACCCTGTGACATGATATACACATCACGGAAAACCTTTTGTTCAGGTGTACAATAATGCGCATCACTTGTTGCACAAACTGGAATGTTAAGTTTATGCGCCATGCGAATAATACGTTTATGTACTTCCTTTAAACGATCCACGCTTGGAATACTACCTAATACAATTGAAGTAGAATAGTTTCCTAATGGTTGAAGCTCAATGTAGTCATAAAGTTTCATCGCTTCTTCTAAGCGAGCATCATCACCATTACATGCAAGTTCAAATACTTCACCATTGAGGCACGCAGACCCTAGTAATAAATTCTCTCGATACTTTTCTAGCGTCGAACGTACAACACGAGGTTCAGCAGCTACATCTGTACCCTCTTTCCCTGTCGCTTTACCATTGACTGCAAGAGTATTTGTATTGGATTCTGTTACAAGTTTATAAAGTGCAACAAGACCATCGTGATTCTTTGCAATGGCACAAATATGGCTACGTCTTACTTTCATAAATGATTTCGGCGACTGTAATTTTGTTTGTAAGTCAGAGATTGATTTTGCAGCAAACTTATCTTTCGCATCCTTTAGTAAACACAAGAATACATCCGCTAATGCACCAGCATCGAAGTCAGCACGGTGAGCTTCTTCTTCATTGTAATTTACATGATAATAACGTGATAAGTTACCTAAACGATATGCTCTACGATCTGGTAATACAGCACGCGACATATCTAAAGTATCAATCACAACATTTGTTAATGGTTTTCTACCAATACGACGTAACTCTTCATTCAAGAAGAAATAGTCAAAGGTTGCATTGTGCGCAACTAAAACATCATCTTTGATGTAGTCTAAAATTTCATCAATCGCTTCCGCAAACGGCTTAGCATTTTTTACCATATCATTTGTGATATTTGTTTTCGAAGTAATAAACCCAGGAATAGAAACTGGTGGCTTAATAAACATTTGCTTACGATCAATAATCGTTGAATTCTTAATACGTACAGCACCAAATTCAATGATATGGTCATAGTAACAAGATAAACCCGTAGTCTCTAAGTCAAATGATACATATGTTACATCATCTAGATTTTCATCTGTCGCATTGCGTACAATTGTTAATTCATCATTTGCTAAATTAAATTCACATCCAAGTCCAACTTTAAAATCTCTCTCTGGATCTTTCTTCTTTAGACCTTGTGCAGTATTATATGCCTTTACAAGGGACTGTACATCCGCATGGTCAGTAATGGCAATACCACGATGACCTAGGTTATATACATAGGTAACGATATCTTTGATATCGCAAACACCATCCATTTCAGATAAATTTGAATGCATGTGTAACTCAACTCGCTTAGATTCTGCTAAATCAACTGTCTTTGCTTTCTCAATCTTTATGACATTAGAAGCGATACAGGTTAAATCTTTTGCGAAATTATCATAAGAAATTGTTCCATAGATACGGACATAATCACCATCACGTATTGAAGAAAGATCTTCTTTTGTTACACCTCTACCTTCAAAGCGCTTAACCGAAATTGCGTCTGTACCGTCAAAAATACTAAAGGTTTGAATTGTCTTTCCAGTCTTACGAATCTCAATGAAGTCATTTCCAAATACTTCACCTTCAAATTGAATATCTGCAATAGGGTCACGAACATCAACTAAATTAATTTTTTCGTAATCATCCATCTTGGTACGTTGGTATTTATATGCAGGTTTTTCTTGAGGCTTTTCAACCTCATCACTCACAATCTTTACATTAACTTCTTTGATTTCCTTTTGCATAACAGGAATTAATGTTTCTGTAAGTACACTTACACCATGTAGACCTATCGTGGCTAAAAAGGACTCTACATGCTCAATATAACTACTAGCACGTTCATAATCAGTCGCACTAGCAAACGCATATTTAATAACGCACTTTTGCGCATCATATTGGAAAGTGCCACTTTCAAGAATACGCATCTCAGGATTTGTATGAAAGTATACTTCTAAGTATTTTCTGATTTCGACTTGATTACATCGATTTTGTTCAGGCTGAATGAATAATTTAATGTTTGAGCCTGTTAAATCATTTAATTTATGACGGATTTCTTGATAAATATCAAAAGATAATACATTTGGAGTATGTAAATGTATTTCTAAAAGATTTTGTGCACGGAATAAACGAACTCGTTCAATTTCGATTTCATCATATAGTTCATCTTGATTATCTATTTTCACTAAATCCTTTAAATATTGCGTCATACGTTACTCCTTTTCGTCCCCTTATTTTAACATAAAAACACTTTTACTTCCCCTCATTCTTGTATAAGCGTCTTATAGAATTCAACAAAAAAGAAAAGTGACCATATTAGTCACTTTATAACTTACTTAAAGAATCCGGATAAGAATTTCTTTGCGGAACGAATTCCAACATTGATTAATTCTGTTTCTGTACGATTACGAATCTTCTTTGCAATACGTCCTGACCAGTCATTTTCTTTGCTGCGTTTCGCAGCTTCTTTTGCCTGAGCAGCTGCAAGTTTTTTCTTGAGCAAGCTTATCTTTAGCAAGACGTGCTTCTTCTTCCTCTTGCTCCTTGATTGCAGTCATTGTTTCAAATGCACTTTCAGGGTCAATATCTTTTTCGTACTTACCATAAATAGAATCATGTTGAATCGTCTGCATCACCAAAGATTCATCCGCAATCTGCATCGAAGACATCGGAGGTAATATCATTGTCTCTTCTACAATTGTAGGAGCACCATCTTCATCCAATACAGATACTAATGCAGTACCAGTCTTCATGTTCGTGATACGTTCTGCTGTATCTAGATTAGGGTTTGCACGGAAGGAATCAGCAGCTAACTTAACAGCTTTAATCTCTGTTGGTGTATATGCACGTAATGCATGCTGAATACGATTGGATAACTGTGCAAGAACTGAATTAGGAATATCGTTTGGTGATTGTGTAATAAAAAATACACCAACACCCTTCGAACGAACTAACTTAACTATCTGCTCAATCTTATCTAGTAATGCCTTAGGAGCATCCTTGAATAATAAGTGTGCTTCATCAAAGAAGAATACAATCTTTGGTTTCTCTACATCACCAACTTCTGGTAAATCTTGATAGATACGATTTAATAACCATAACAAGAATGTAGCGTATAGAAGTGGATGTTGAAATAACTCTTGGCACTCCAACATATTCATCATACCTAAGCCACCTTCTGTAGAAATCAAATCATGAATTGAAAGTGCAGGCATACCAAATAAGTTTGTTCCACCTTGTTGTTCTAACTGTAATAACTTTCTTTGAATACCACCAATACTTTGTTTTGTAACATTACCATATTTCAAAGAAAGCTCACTAGCATGTTCACCAACATAATTCGTCATCGCTTGAAGATCCTTCAAGTCGATAATATCTAGGTTCATATCTTGAGCAACTTTCAAGATGATTTGAAGGTTACCTTCTTGTGCATCTGTAAGTTCTAAAATACGCGCAAGTAATAAAGAATCAAATTCTTCCATGATGGCACGAATTGGATGACCCTTCTTACGATATACATCAAAAAAGTGTACAGGGAACTTACGTACTTCAAAATCAGTAATACCAAGCTTTTCAAGTCTACCTGAAATAGCAGATAAATCTCCTTCTTGGATCATTCCTGATAAATCACCCTTAACGTCCGCGATAAATGTAGATACACCCAATTGGCTTAATGACTCTGCTATAACCTTTAATGTAACAGTCTTACCAGTGCCTGAAGCACCCGCAATTAAGCCGTGACGGTTTAACATGTTTGGCAATAAGCGAATTTCTTTATCGCCAGCCTTTCCCAATAAAATATAGTTTTCTTTTAACATTTTTTCCTCACTAAATAACGCAAATACCACCACAGTCACGGATACGTAACTTATAGCAGCAATCCTTACCAAATGTAGCTTCCATTAAAGCAATATATTCAGCCGTCTTTGCGTGTGGAACATATGCTTGAATTGTTCCTGCAAAACCACCACCATGAACACGATATGCACCATCATCACCAAGTACAGATTCACTTAAAGCTAACGCAATCGCAAGTGCTTGATTTAGGCTATCACCTGGAATTAATACATTCTGTAGATACATATAAGATGAATGACCACTCTCTTTGACTAAGCGTAAGAAAGTCTTTATATCATTCTCTTTTAATGCCTCTGCTTGTAGTTTTGCACGATTAGTTTCATTTAAGAAGTGATATGCACGTAAGAATGCACGGTCACTTACTTCATTACGAATCTTCGCTGCATTCGCTAATAATTCATTCAACGTAATTTGGCTTAGTACTTCTTTACCAAATAGTTTGGCAACAGCCTTCATTTCATAAGGAACTGCACTATATTCATCACTTAAATCCGCATGGCTTGCTTTTACATCTGTCAAGATTAAGTCATAGCCATAATCTGCTGGATTAAATGGAATTGAAGTAACTTGTGGGTTTTCTTTATTCTCAAAATCCATTGCCGCAAAGCTACCAACAGAACATGCCATCTGATCAAGTAAACCACTTGCCTTCATGAAGTATACGTTTTCTGAGAACTGACCAATCTTTGCGATTTCTTCAGACGAAATCGCTGCGTCATTATATAAGTGACTGAAGATCGTTCCGATTAATACTTCAAATGCAGCTGAACTAGACATACCGCCACCAGAAAGTACATTACTTTCAGAATATGCTTTAAAACCACCAACTTTATAACCCTTCTTTGTAAAGCCGGCAGCGATACCGCGAATTAAAGATTCTGTTGTGTTCTTTTCAGCTTCATTAATTTCTAAGTTGTGTAAATCAACTGGACTAACACTGAATCCCTTAGCGTGATAAGTAACGATAGAATCATCTATAGGAACAACCACCGCAATGACATCTAAATCAATACTAGCCGCAACAACACGACCTAATTGATGGTCTGTATGATTACCACCAACTTCCGTTCTTCCTGGTGCACTAAAGATATGTGCTTCTTCATCCCCTAATAAATCTTTCGCTTTTGAAAGAACTTCTTCATAGCGTACTTTCTGTGAAGCAAGTGCTTCAGCACCATAGAGCGTTGTCAATTTCTCATCTAATTGACCTGCCTTTACTGCGTTTATAATTTCTGTAATGACCATAGTATCCCCCTTATTATTTAGCCATTTTTTCAAATGCATTTCGAGCTGCATTTTGCTCTGCTTGTTTTTTAGATTGTCCACTACCCGTACCAAGTACTAATCCATCAACCAAAACATTCATTACAAATTCTGGTGCATTACTAGGACCTGTTTCGCTGACTAACTCATATTTGACTGTCTGTCTTGAATCAGATTGAACATATTCCTGTAGTTTTGTTTTATAGTCATGGATAACACCCACATCCTCTGGATGTGCAAGTCTTGGTGTAATAACTTCTGAAAGAATATTATCAACTGCATCCATTCCTTGATCTAAAAATAGTGCCCCCAGGAAAGCTTCAAACATATCTGCTATAATCGCATCCTTATTTCTGCCACCTGTCTTTTCTTCGCCAGATCCCAATAATAAATAATCATTGAGATGTAGCTGTCTACCATAAATTGCTAATGCTTTTTCACAAACAAGTTGTGCACGAAACGTGTCATATGACCTTCGCTAAGATTTAATGGATAAATTGCATTACTAGACCAAAGTTGTAGTACTGCATCTCCCATAAACTCTAATCGCTCATTATCATTTTTACTCTTATGTTCATGTGCATAACTTGAATGTACAAATGCTTGTTGTATCATTTTTACATTATTTACTTTGATATGACGATGTTCTAGCCATTCAATAATATTCAAAATAGTACCTCCTAATCTGCGTATTCCGCATTCTTTTCATTCCGTTTTCGAACGGATTCTAATAGAATTTGATAATCTGGATTATCCGCAGATTCCATCACTTTTAACGCATCTTTGCGGGCTTGGTTAATCATTGCAGTATCTTCAACAATATTCCCTAAAATAAAGTCGGGAACACCACTTTGCCTTGTACCAAGTATATCACCTGGCCCACGCAAACGTAAATCTTCATAGGATATTTCAAACCCATTGTTGGATTTTACAAGTACTTCTAATCTCTGTAATACGCGCTCTTCTTGACTACCTGTTAATAACCAACAATATCCTTGTTGGCTACCGCGTTGAATACGACCACGCAACTGATGTAATTGGGATAAACCAAAGCG
>CAKMPP010000137.1 GCA_927911475.1 uncultured Solobacterium sp.
GTAAATGTAACGGAAGATGAAATCTATACAGCACTAAAGAAAGTGAACCTCTATTGATTTTTATTGTCGATAACGGCGGCCTAAATAAAAGTTATTACAGAAGACGCCGCAAATATTTCTGGCGGACAGAAACAACGACTAGCACTTGCAATTAATCTAGTCGCAAACAAAGATATCTACATCTTCGATGAAGCTACAAGTAATATTGATATTGACAGTGAAGCAATTATCATGAATAACATCAAGGAACTCTCCAAAGAGAAATCTGTTATCGTTATTTCACATCGTCTAGCTAATGTCGTTGCGGCTGATACCATCTATTTCATCAAAGATGGTGAGGTAAAAGAGCACGGTACACACAATGAACTCATGAACATGCATGAAGGTTATGCAAAACTATATACAACACAAAAGAAACTAGAGGAAGGCTATACGGAGGTGATCGCATGACAAACGAGAGATATGTCCGCCGTAGTGGCGCTGTGATTATGGCAAGTCTTATTACCTTGCTAGGTTCACTAGCATATATTATGATTCTTGCTGTAATAAACGGTTCTGTAGGTTTCATTGTCGCCATGGGTGTAACTCTCATGGGTGCAGTTGGCATTGCCAAATCACTTGGGGAAGCAATCCCTCTCTCTTATGGCGCAATCATTGCCTTAACAATCGGCTTTGGTATATTACGTGGTTTCTTACGTTACCTTGAGCAGTACAGTAACCACTACATCGCATTTAAGCTACTAGCTGTATTACGTGACAAGATTTTCCGTGCATTACGTATTCTTTGTCCTGCAAAACTTGAAAGCAAGCAAAAAGGCGCAATCATCTCAATGATTACAGCCGATATTGAAACATTAGAAGTATTCTATGCGCATACGATTTCGCCAATTTGTATTGCGATTATCGTTTCAACCTGCGTTACTTTGTTTGTTGGATTTACAGTAAACTGGTATCTCGCATTCATCGCATTACTTGGATATCTTTCAATCGGTATTATTGTTCCAATGATTTCTTCCAGCAGATTAAAGGAATCTGGTGTTCGTTATCGTGCTGAATTTGCTTCCTTTAACGCTTACTTCTTAGATAGTATTAAGGGTATTAAGGATATCGTGCTTATGCACGCACAAGATCAGCGTAAAGATGAAGTAAACAAACGTTCTGATTCACTTCTTCTTGAAACAAAGAAGATGAAGCACGATACAGCAAAAGCAACTGCAGAAACAGAACTAAGCGTTTCAATCTTCATCATCCTTACACTCATTGTAGGTATTATCCTAGTCGCAAATAACAGTCTAACAATCGGTAAGATGTTAATCGGTGTAACAGCAGTATTTGGATCATTCGGACCAGTTATTGCTATCTCTGCACTACCAGGCAACTTAACACAAACATTTGCATCTGGTGACCGTGTACTGAACTTACTATCAGAAAAACCAGCAGTAACACCAATAACAGAAGCTAAAGATTTTACATTCGAAAACTTAGAAGTAAATCACCTATCTTTCTCATATGATGGACAAACACAGGTACTAAAAGATATCTCTATACATGCAAAGACTGGTGAGATTGTTGGTATCGTCGGTGAGTCTGGCTGTGGTAAATCAACATTCCTAAAACTATTACTTCGATTCTGGCAAAAAGAAACAGGAGATATCCTCTACAACGGCATCGATATTAACGATATTAATACTGATAGTTTATTATCGAATGCCACAATGGTAAGCCAAACAACATATCTCTTTGATGATACGGTTGAAGAAAACCTTCGTATTGCTAAACCAGAAGCTACGTTAGAGGAAATTCAAGATGCATGCCGTATGGCATCTGTCCATGACTTTATCATGACGCTACCAGATGGCTACCAAAGTAAAGTTGGAACACTTGGAGATAATCTTTCTGCAGGCGAAAAACAACGTATTGGATTAGCCCGTGCATTCCTACGTGGTAGTAAGTTAATCTTGTTGGATGAACCTACAAGTAACGTAGATAGTATCAACGAAGGTATTATTCTTAAATCTCTAAAACAGCAAAAACACGATAAATGCATTATTTTGGTATCCCATCGTGAATCTACAATGGCAATCGCTGACCGCATCTATCGTGCATCAGAAGGTGTCATGCATGAACAAAATTGAAGAAAAAACGTCAACGTGAGATTTCTATCGTCACAAAGATGATTGAAGTCTATTGTAGAAAGAAACACGGCACAAAAGATGGTCTTTGTCCTGAATGCCAGGAGTTACTTGATTACGCTACAATACGTAGTAACCACTGCCCATTTATAGAGACAAAAACCTTCTGTGCAAACTGCCGTGTACATTGCTACAGACCAGAAATGAGAGAAAGAATTAAAAATGTGATGCGCTTTTGTGGTCCAAGAATGTTGTTGTATTATCCACTCGCAACGATTCGACATCTCATCGAAAGCATCAAAGAGAAAAGAAAACTGGAGAAACAGAAATGAATTCAAAAAAAATATTTTGGATAGTACTTGGAAGTATCAGCCTTGGGGTTGGTGCTATAGGAGCATTCATTCCACTACTACCTTCCTTCCCATTCTTACTACTCGCAGTATATAGCTACAGTAAGAGTTCTGAAAGACTGCACAACTGGTTTATCAACACCAAGATATACAAAAATAACTTAGAGAGCCATCTTAGCGGTAAAGGTATGACAAAAGCCGCTAAAATTCGCGTGATGTGTACAGTTACTGTATTTATGTTATTCGGATTTATTATGATGATTCGTAAGGAATTGTATATTCCATGTGCAATTCTTGGGGTTGTATGGTTAGGTCATATGATTTACTTCATCTGGGGTGTTAAAACTCGTGTAGAAGTCTCTGAAGAATAATTGTTTTACAACAAAATTTGTCGTGATAAGATACCAATGAGGTAATTATCATGGCAAATTTTTTATTGTTGTGCTGGGAATTCTTTAAAACCGGTTTATTCTCTATCGGCGGTGGACTTGCAACGATCCCCTTCTTACAGGAAATGTCATTAAAATATGGATGGTTTAGTCTAACAGACTTAACGACCATGGTCGCTATCAGCGAGTCAACACCTGGACCAATGGGTGTCAATATGGCAACCTATGTAGGAAATCACGTATACGGTTTCTTCGGTGGTATGGCTACAACTCTATCTGTTACAGCACCAGCATTTCTATCTATTATTCTGATCGCAACAGCACTTCAAAAATTCGAAGACTCTGTAATTGTACAAAATGCATTCATGGGCTTAAGACCTGCAGTAGTTGGTTTAATTACATCTGCCGTCATTGGTATCTATTTACTAGCATTATTTGATATTACTGCATTTCAAACAACAAAAACTCTTTTCAGTTTATTTAAGTGGAAGCCCATTATCATATTTGCATGCATGTTAACTGTTTATCACTTTAAACCAAAAACACATCCAATACTATTTATTCTCGCAGCTGCAGTTATTGGAATTTTGTTGAAACTATGATTTTATATAAAAAAGTAAGTATCTCCAAACAGGAAATACTTACTTTTTTATATTTAAAATGTGCATATGAAAATATCTCTCTATTGAATGTCTTCTACTGTACGTACCTCATATATTCCATCACAATATAATCCGTCAAATTGATGAGCTCCTTTTAATGTATAAAATGAGTAATTAATTGCATCCACTTTATAACAAATTGGATAGAAATACATTGTAATAACAATATCTGAAGATGGAATAAATTGTATTTGACTTAAGTTATGTGATATTGGAAGTATCGTATTAAAACCAATAATACGTTGCAATATATTTTTCATCTGTATGTTGTCATTTTCAACACTTAAATAACTTGCAAGATTTGCAAATTCAACGTATTGATCTTTTAAAACTTTATAATTTGCATCAATCTGAATAGGAGATAAAATCACTTCAC
>CAKMPP010000138.1 GCA_927911475.1 uncultured Solobacterium sp.
ATGAAAAAAACTCATTGCAAAAGATCTATTAGATATCCAAGCAGTATTCTTAAAGCCACAAGATCCATTTACATGGGCGAGTGGTATTAAATCTCCGATCTATTGTGATAATCGTCTTACTCTTTCTTATCCAAAAGTTCGTGAGGATGTAGAAAATGCATTAGCTGAAATCATTCGTAACGAATACCCAACTTGCAATATGGTGATGGGAACAAGTACAGCAGGTATTGCACATGCGGCTATCGTTGCGACAATACTTGGTTTACCAATGGGGTATGTACGTACATCCTCCAAAGATCATGGTCGTCAAAACCAAATTGAAGGTAAGCTAATCGATCATGCAAAGATTGTTGTCATTGAAGATCTAATCTCTACTGCAGGATCTGCTGTTGAAGTTGTAGAAGTATTACGTAAAGAAGGGGCTGAAGTATTAGGTATCGCTTCTATCTTTACTTACGGTATGCGTAAAGCAACAGAACGTCTTGCTAAACACAATGTTCGCAACGTATCTGCCTCTGATTACGACACACTCTTATCAGTTGCTGTAGAAGAAAAACTACATCAAGGAAAGTGATGTAGAGGCACTGTTAAACTTTAGAAATAATCCAAGTGATGAAAGCTGGATGTCAAAATAATTCTTTCAAATTATCAATTATTCTTTTATAATGACATGCATGGACAGAAAAAAATTAGTAACACTTACAAATTTATGCATGATAACAAAAGGTGATGAAATCCTTGTCATTGATAGACAAAAGAAAGATTGGCCAGGTATTACATTTCCAGGTGGTCATGTCGAAAACGATGAATCTATCGTTGACTCTGTTATCCGAGAAGTGAAAGAAGAAACAGGTTTAGATATCCAAAGTCCTAAGCTTTGTGGAGTGAAAGATTGGGTAAATTCGGATGGAAGTCGCTATATCGTATTCCTGTATACCTGTAATACTTTACTGGTGAGATTAAATCTTCTAGCGAAGGAACTGTATCTTGGGTAAAGCGTGAAGACTTCTTAAAGTTGAAGTTATCAGTCGACATGGATGTTTTGCTTCGTGTGTTTGAAGATCCTGAACTTACAGAGTTCTATTATCAAAAAGTAAATGAAGAATGGAATATACGCTTAAAGTGAAATTCCATTTTTTCTTTTGTGCTTAGAAAGTGCTACTATATAGTTGTAATTATTCATCAATACCAGGAGGTGAATCATAATGTATATAGATATAATGCAGCCAATGCTTGTTATGATGGTACTCATAGTTGTAGTAGTTTTCTCTGTTTCACTAATCTTTCAAAGATACCACTCTGCAGGGGAAGGCACTGATATTCGTAATTATAAGGAATATGGCGAACCAGCAAAATCACTCTATACAAGTCGATACTTATTTAGCTTTCATAAAGATATTGATGTGACTGATGAAATGATAATGTTGTATATCATTCATCTTCAAAACTACTCTCTTTTACAAATGAAACAACCATCACAGATTGGCAAGATAGAGTTATCGCAACGATTGAAAAGAAGTTATTCTCACTGCACTCAACTCACTATATTGACGTGGTTGGGGGAAAGTCATTCGAACTTTCAAAAGAACTATTTCGTATCTTAGATATGAAGTTTACAATTGATGAACTTGGTTGGACCTTACAGGGAGATTTTGCAAATCTGAACTTTGTATTATATAACAATCAAGAACGCGTCATTGCAGTTGTAGGACAAAAGCTAATCTCTATGCGCGATAAGTATAGTATTGATTTGTATGATGTAAATGAAGAAGCGACTGTCGTTGCGATTGTTATTACATTAGAGAATATGCTGATGGCTAGAAGACATTCGAGTGGTTCTTCAAGTGCACATTCTAGCAATAGATAAGTAATGAAAATACGTGTATAAAGAATCTATACACGTATTTTTCTGTGTTTTAAAATGTAATTTGCGACTTCGCCAAGATGTTCAAATCCATAACGATTAACGAACTCTTGGGCAAGGATGTCAACTTTATCTCCAGAACCTTTTGGGAAAGTTAGATTGTATTTTTGTTCCATTTCTTCCCAAGTCTTTAAAAAACCATAGCGTGAGATAATTGAGCCAACAGCGACAGATAAGTATTTATCTTCTGCCTTTGTTTCAAAATGGATACCTCGTATAATCTGTGTATCATTTTTAAGATAACGATAGTAGGATGTTTCTGGTGTAAATTGATCAATAATCTTAAAACTTGGGAGTTCTATCTTCTTTGCAAGATTGATATAGGCATGGTTATGTAATTTAGCCTTAATTGCATTAAGATTATTTTCTTCATGAACTTGATTGTATTTTTGAGGTGTTACAATCAATAGACTATGTGGAATTCTCTCCATCAGTAATGGACCGATCTTTAGCATATCTGCATCAGTTAATTTCTTAGAGTCACGTACACCTAGTTTCACTAAGAAAGCAACATCATCCTTCGTAACGTAGCTAGCACATACACAAACAGGACCAAAGTAATCTCCAGTACCGACTTCATCGCTGCCAGCTTGTGGATATTGACTCTTTAAAGGAGTAGTTATAAGTATTTCAGGTTCATTTATAAAGGCTGCAGCGTAAATGTTTGCATCTTTCCCTTGGAATACAGTCTTACCAGATGTATAACAAGTAATAACACAATTTTCCGGCTTTAATTGCCATTTTGCGTATTGTGGAGGGGTAGATAAAAATTCGTTAAAAGTAGCGAATAATTGTTCCTCTTGTGTTGGTGTTAATTTTAAAGTTATTGTACTATTCATGTAGTATATTTTATCATGCAGTTGGAAGTTTGAAACGATTTGTTTTATCATCTTTATATAGGAGGTTTTATTTATGTTTACATTACAGGAGAATTGGACGATATATTTCAGTGCCTTTGTTGTGATATTCTTTATTCTAAAAGCGGCCCAGGGTTATAATACAGGGATTTTGCGTAGATTAATTGGACTTGTTGGTTCCATTATTTCTTATTGGATTGCATGGATATTATGTGGTGTGTTTGCAAAATACATCAATATCGTATCTGTAAAATCATTAGGCTTATCTGGAACTCCATTTGAGGCAATTGCCAAAACATATGTAAACCAGATAGCATGGTTTATCTTATTATTCTTAGTTTTACGCATTTTGTTCTTTGTGGTTGATCGAATTGCAAGGGTGTACATAAAGTGCCAGGTTTACATGCTGTCAGTGCACTATTAGGTGCTGCGTTTGGTGTATTAGAAGCGTTTGTCTGGATGATCGTGATAACAGTGTTATTACATACACCTTTATTTAAAAATGGAAGTTATATTGTAGAAAATTCTTTAATCAAACAAGTAAATCAAGTAACGGAAATGGTTGCTAAGGATTACTTGGGACCACTATTTAGTAGTGAAGGTTTCTCTAAGATGGAAGAAGATACAAAGTCATTAACAGATTTACAGAGAAATGCAGTTGAAAACTGGTTAAAAGAAAACGGCTTTGTGGAAGAGAGTAAACAAATTAAGTAGGAGTATTTATGAGTGTAATTGGCAGTCTAGAATTGAATGTGATATTAGAACAGGTAAAAAAGCAATGTTCTTTTTCACTTGGCATTGAATACGTAGATTCCATCAAACCATCTTTTGATCCTCTTGTGATACGGCGTGAACATGCATACATGAAAGAAGCGCTAGCAATGTGTATTCATGAAGATCGTCTGCCAATGTCTCAAATTAAAGATTTAAGAGAAATTCTTTTGAGTGCAAAAAAGGGAAGAACTTTAACAGCACAAGAGTTAATTGATGAAATGTTTTTGATTCAAGGCATTCAAGGAATGTTGAATTACTTTAAAACTATGAATGCATTAGACCATGAACATCTCAGTGATTTATACGATACTCTAATTATTCATGAGAAAATTGTGAAAGA
>CAKMPP010000139.1 GCA_927911475.1 uncultured Solobacterium sp.
AGACAAGTTATAACTTGTCTTTTTATTACGTTATAATAGTATCTGCAGAGATAAATTTATGAGTGAAAGAAGAACATATATCGCAATTGATTTGAAGGCATTCTATGCATCTGTAGAATGCCAGGATCGTAATTTAAATCCACTGACAACAAATCTGGTAGTGGCTGATACTTCACGTACTAGTAAGACTATCTGTCTTGCGGTATCACCATCATTAAAGCAACTGGGAATATCTGGTAGACCCAGACTTTTTGAAGTGGAACAAAAGGTTGCGGAAATCAATCGTAAACGTCAAAGCAAGATATATGGAAAGCGCTTTGTGAAAGAAGAATGGAATTGTGATATTTTGGAGAATCATCCTGAATATAAGGTGACATATATTATTGCTCAACCTCGTATGGCAAAATATCTCGAGTATAGTGCAAATATTTATAATATCTATTTACGTTATATCGCAGCTGAGGATATCCATGTATATTCTATCGATGAAGTTATGATGGATGTAACAGGATATTTACATACATATCATATGACAGCAGAGGAACTTGCAAGAACAATGTTATCGGCTGTATACGAAGAGACAGGTATTACAGCAACAGCCGGTATTGGCACAAATTTATATCTCGCCAAAGTTGCGATGGATATCATCGCTAAACATCTTCCTGCAGATAAGTATGGTGTACGTATTGGGGAACTGGATGAAATTAAATATCGTAAGTTACTTTGGAATCACAAGCCATTAACAGATTTCTGGCGTGTTGGTAGAGGCTATGCACGCAAGCTTGAACAACATGGTATGCATACAATGGGAGATGTCGCAAGGTGTTCAATTGGTAAAGAAGATGAGTACTTAAATGAAGAGTTACTTTATAAATTGTTTGGTGTAAATGCTGAGTTACTGATTGATCATGCATGGGGATGTGAATCCTGTACTATGCATGCAATTAAACATTATCAACCTAGTAATCATAGCTTTAGTTCAGGACAGGTTTTGATGTCTGGTTATACTTTTACGAAGGCAAAACTAGTCGCAAAGGAAATGACAGAACAATTAGTGCTCGACTTAACTGCGAAGAAAATGATGACAAAACAAGTTGGATTATCTATCAGTTATGATGCCGATAGTTTAAAGGATTATGAATTATCAATGGATATCAAAACGGCCTTGGACTGGTATGGTAGAGTAGTCCCAAAACCTACAAATGGGATTGCGAAATTATCACATCATACATCTTTCTCAAAAGAGATTATGGAGGCAGTAGAACGGCTATTTGATAAGATTGTAGATGCGAGATTACTAGTGCGTAAGATAACAATCACATTTATGAGTATTATCAGTGAAGAAGATGCAAGGAAATGTACAGAGGCGACACAATTAGATTTATTCACACCACCGGAAGAGGACGTTAATATAGCGAAAGTTGACGAGACTAAGGACCGTCAACTACAACAAGCAATTCTCTCGATCAAACAGAAATATGGTAAAAATAAGTTGTTAAAAGGAAGAGACTTAGAAGAAGGCGCTACTGCGGTAGAACGTAACAATCAGATTGGAGGACATAAAGCATGAGTGAAAAGTATGAAGATATGCTGTATCTAAATCCTCCAGTATCAAAGGTTCACCGTAAGATGTCTATTCAAGATAGAGCTGCCCAGTTTATGCCTTTTTCGGCATTAACAGGTTATGAAGATTTAATCCGTGAATCTTCTAGAATCACCAAATCTCGTATTGAATTATCTGAAACAGAGATAGAGGAATTAAGGTATAAGCTTGAAATTCTACATGAACATGAAAAAGAAAAGCCACTCATTAAAGTTCAGTATTTTGTATGTGATCTAAAGAAGAGTGGTGGTAGTTATCAAACAGTTGAGAAATATTTGCATCGTATTGATGATATAGAAAAAAAGATTATTTTTAAAGATCGTACAATTATACAGTTTGATGAGATTATCTCAATTGAGTATGAAGATTTTTAGATTGGCATAAAGTTGGCACAGGAATGTACCGACTTTTTTTCTATACATAAGTGAGTAGGGAGGAACTCATATGAATATAGAGAAGATAAAGAAACAATTTCAAAATCTGGTTTTGCGGATTTTGTCAGTGCTAATGGTGTTTACGCTGACACCACACTTACATGTTTATGCAGAAAGTACAACAATCACTTGTACAGATGTACCAGGTAGACAAATCTATTATGTAGATGGTATTGCCTATGATACGCCAGAGTCGCATTTCTTGCGTGCGGATGGAATCCCCGCATACTGTATACAGCCAAAGATACCGGAAATCTATCATCAATTGGCTATGTAGGAGAAGATCCAGGATGGACTAAAATGTCCGAACTAGATCAAAATATCATGCTTGCATATGCATTCTTTGGATATGGCTTTGATGGTGAAAGGACAAATGAACGTTACTTGGCTGCACAGGATTTAATTTGGGAATATTTAGGTACAACCAATATTACGCGTGCAACGATTGATACAACACAAAAGAAAAATGAAATTCGATCACTTGTAGAACAATTACGTTTCATGCCAAATCTTCAAGTTATGGAGTATAACCATAATGTAAAGGAGGGCAGTTTCTTTACTGGTGAAATCGATGGTAACGTACCAGTACATGTGGTAAATACAAATGGTAGTCTTGATAACTTTGATGTAGTTGTTGAAAATGGAACACTTGTAGATGTAAATGGAGAGCCTGTATCTACAGTTGTAGGAAATGACTTCTATGTCAAAGTTGCCATGGGTCAGCAGGCAAAGATTCGTTTTATCAATAAACTATTATCTCGTAATGATGAAGGTGGAGAAAATCAGATTATCTATCGTTCATCTATTAATCAAGATGTAATTAAGGCAGGAAAGTTACATGTGGATAGTGCAGAGATTAATCTGCACGCAGTAGGTACGAGTATTAGCTTGGTGAAGCGTGATATCGATACGAATCTACAAAATCCACAAGGTGCTGCAGAATCATTTGTAGGGACGAGTTATGAATTGTTTGATGAAACTACACAAACACCAGTCGGAATGTTAAATATTGATGCAAGTGGTATTTCTAATACAATCCAAGGTCTGTATTATTCACATCAATATTCTGTAAAAGAAATTACCCCACCAACTGGATATAAGCTAGATACGGAAAAGAAAATTGTATTGTTTAATCAATTACCAACTCATACGAATCATATCTCACTGGATGTTTTAGATGATGTAATCACAGGTGAATTTAGTATTCATAAGTTATTTGTAGATAAAAATCAATCAGCACTTGCCACAAATGAACAGGGTGCTACATTTACTGCGATTTTACAAAAGTATATTGATCGTTTTGGAAGTTTTGAAGAGGCAAGTCAACACTTATCAGAATTTACGCCAAAAGAATATGCGATTATTACGACAGATGAAGAGGGTAATGCAAAATCAGGGGAATTAGCATATGGAAAATATACCGTACGTCAAACAGGAGCCAAGGATAGTGAAATTGAACGATTGAAGGAAGATTTTGTATTCGAAGTATCTCGTGAAAACCAACCTGATATAAAATATGAAATCAGCAATATCTTAAAGGAATATTACGTACGTCTAGTAAAGAAGGACGCAGAAACAAACGAAATCATTGATTTCCATTCTGCAGGTTTTAAAATCAAAGATTCCAATGGCGATTATGTTGTGCAACGTATCGGAGAGCATAGCTATGATACATTTCAGACAAGCACAAAAGAAGAGATTAAATATCCTAAGGGAACATTCTGCGTTGTACAACAAGGTGGTACAATCACAACTCCACTAAAGTTAGCGCCAGGCAGTTATACAATTGAAGAAATTAGCAGCCCAGAAGGATTTACAAGAGAACTGCAGGAGATTCCATTTACATTACAACAAGAGAATGTTGTAAAAGTAGATGAAGATAATAATCAATATATTACAGTAGAGGTAAAGAATAATCGTATCTATGGAGAGTTAGAACTACAAAAGAAAGTAGAAGAATATCAAAGTGACCGTAATTTAGTAACAGAAAAAAGTTTAGCTGGTATTATTTTTAGGATGATTGCTGATGAAGACATTATCGAGCCAATGCATGGGAACTGTGATATTACCGAAAGGTCATGTGTTTACAGAATTTATAACAGATGAAAATGGATATGCATTAGTGGAGAAGATTCCTTTAGGCAAGTATGTAGTACAAGAAATAAAGACACTTGATGGACTA
>CAKMPP010000140.1 GCA_927911475.1 uncultured Solobacterium sp.
ATAGCTATGTTTCTATATGATTTTAAGAGCGTAGCGCATCTTTCAAGGACAACGAAATATCGAATTCTGAAGAAAGAGGAGTAGATTATGAAGAATAAGAACATCTTAGGACATTTACAGATTATCATGTCCTCATCACTATTTGGCTTAATGCCTTTATTTACAAAGATGGCATATAGCTATGGTGCAACACCGATTACTGTTGCGTTCTGTCGTTGTTTCTATGCAGCAATCATTCTTGCGGTAATGTTACCGTTTATGAAGAAGAATATCTTCTCGATTGAACGTAAACAAATCGTACCAATGTTAAAGATTGCGATTCCATTTGGATTAATTCCAGTTGCGTTATTTATTGCCTATACATATCTAGATTCAGGTATGGCAACGATTTTATTCTATACACATCCTATCTTTGTCATGGTGTTATCCATCCTGATGTATCACACATTTCCTTCTAAGAAACAAATCCTATGTATGATTTTATGTTTTAGCAGGTATTGTTCTATTAAACGCAATACAAGGTGAAATAAAAGTGATTGGTATTGCAGTCGCAATTCTAGCAGGCTTTATCTACAGCATTTATGTGATTGCGTGTGGACAGAAGGGAATTGAAGAGATTGACCCAGCGGTATTATCTTTCTGGATTAACTTGTTTGCGGCTATTGCTGTAAGTATCATTGGTATTGCGACTCGACAATTAATGATTGTAACTGAACCAATGGGACAGTTATCTATGTTTGTGCTAGCCTTACTTGTATCTGTTATTGCGGTATTACTATTTCAACATGGTGTGTTAGTAACAGGGGGCTTAAAAGCTTCATTACTTAGTACATTTGAGCCACTTACAAGTTTATTTATTGGCATGATTGTATTCCATGAATTCTTAACGGTACGTCAATGGGTTGGTATTGTACTTGTATTATTATCTGTCATTCTATTAGTGATTCCAGTAGGCACAAAAAAAGAAATGTAGGTTAGCAGGGAAATACACATCTTGTATTTCCTTTTATAATACGCTTGAAAGAAGATAAAATCAGTTGACGTGTAAAACGAAAAGTATTATATTTACCTTAGTTAGTTTAGTGTAACTAACTTCTGAAACTATGCCGGAAGAACTCATTGTAGAACATTGTGCACCGACATTAGCCGGTGTCAAAACGGGAAACCTGTTTAATTGTGGTTATTCTTGTAAGGAACAATTAATGAAGCAGATTGAAGAGATCAATCATCGCTTTAGAAATTGTGATCTTAAAATGACTATCCTCAGTTATCCAAAGGATCGAGCACTCATTTATCTTTATCGACCAACCTGGTTGAAAACGGATTTATCCAAAGAAGAAGTTGTTTCGATACTAAAGGAAAGAGGGTATCCAATTGATGATATGTCTGCATGTATTGACGTATTAAGTCAACGTATTCAATCATCACATCAACGTGCTTTCCCACATGAAATTGGATGTTTCTTGGGATATCCAGCAGAAGATGTACGAGGTTTTATTGAGGATATTAAACCTTGTAAACTTGTTGGAACTTGGAAAGTATATGGCAATGAGGAGATGGCAAAGCATTTATTCCAAATATATGAGAAATGTACATATGCATATTTGGAACATTTTGAAAAAGGAATGTCTTTAGAACAGTTAGTTAGATTTGTCTAAATTAAAGGAGGAAAAAATCATGAGTAAAGTAGCAGTTGTGTACACAAGTACAACAGGTAACACAGAAAAGATGGCTGAAGCTATCGCTGAAGGCGCAAAGAGCAAGGGAGCAGAAGTTGTTGTATTAACAGCAGATGCATTCTCAGCTGGTGAAGTAGCTAACTACGATGCAATCGCATTTGGTAGCCCAGCTATGGGTGTTGAACAGCTTGAAGAGAGCGTGTTCGAGCCAATGTTTGCTGACGTTGAAGGTAGCCTAGCTGGTAAGAAGGTTGGTCTATTCGGCTCCTATGGTTGGGGTGATGGCGAATGGATGCGTACATGGCAGGATCGTGTAGCAGCAGATGGAGCTGTATTAGTACAAGATGGTGTTATGGCAAACTATGAACCTGATGATGGTGCATTAGCACAGTGCAAAGCATTAGGTGAAGCATTAGCTTAATCAAAGATATGAAATAATAAAAACTGTCACTTCTAAGAAGGTGACAGTTTTTTTACTTGATTAGTTTGCTATACCATGATGAGCAGTATAGCTACCTGCTGTTAATGATGAGAAGTGATAACCATTCTGTAGACCCCAGACAATGATGCGTTCAACTGCATCGACTGAGAAACCTTTTGTGTCGTGTTGTAATACAACAGAAGGGCGGTTATTTGCTGAAGCGTTTTGAACTTGAGTGATTACATTTTCATAGACTTCATCTGCTGTGGAAGCTCCACCTGCATCACCACTGGATACATTCCAGTCAAAGTAAGTATAGCCCTTTAAAGCAGCCTGTCTTACTAAGGTTGTCATAATACCTGCAGTATAATTACGGCTAACGGTATTAGAAGAACCACCAGGGAAACGGAATAGATTTGCGTATGTTCCTGTCTGTTGGTAGATAATGTTATTCATTGCGTTGAAGTCATTCCAGAATGCATCTGTACTTGAGTATACATTTGAATAATCATGCGTGTAAGAATGTTCCGCAACAACGTGACCTGCTTGTGCTTCCTTTTGAATCATATAGATATAGTCAGGTTGTAAAGCAGTTACGAAGAAGGTTGCTGGAATATTGTACTTAGCTAGTACATCTAATAGACGTTGTGTATGTGCACTTGGTCCATCATCAAATGTTAAATAAATTGTTTTATTGTCTTCTGCTTGAATCTGATTTGGTGGAAGATTTTGTACGTGTACTACACGCTGTACAGTTGTTTCGTTGTTGTGGGAATCCTTGCATGTATATGTAAGTGTATAATCACCTGGCGTGTAAACATCGACACTACCAGTAACGACTGTATTTGCAGTGATATCTCCATCTAAATCATCAATTGCAGTATATGAATCCACAAATTCATTTCCACGAACCCATGTTACATCATTACCACCAATGAGTGTTATTTCAGGTCCTTTACGATCGTCGTAGACAATCTTGCGTTCTTCAGTAGCTTTATTGCCATGCGAGTCGATAACTTTTATACGTTACAACACCATCTTTTTTCTTCACGTATAACTTTATCAGTTAAATCACCATCATAATCATCAATTGCAGTATAGCCTTCTTCTTCATATGGATGATTGAAGAGGGTATAACTATCTGGGTTTGATGTTAGTGTAATTTTAGGAGCTGTTGTATCTTGTACAACAACTGTACGTTCTTGGGTGGCTTTTAATCCATCTTTTTCAGCAGTATACTCGATTTTATAAGAACCTAACTTACTTGTATCAACAGTACCTTTGCTTTTTACTTCTAACTTTTCACGTAAGAAGGTAAGAATTGTACCTTGTTTATAGGCTACTGCGCCTTGATCTTCATAGTTTGATTTATACTCAACGAGTGTTGTTTGATCGCCATTTACTTCTATTACAACTTCCCATTTATTTAGTAATACTACAAGACTTGCACTAAATAAAAATAAGACAGTAACGAAAATCAAAAACTTTGTTAAGGGTTTTTTGATTAATTGTTTGTTCATATAAATACCTCATTATCTATTTTACCATTAATTATGGTAAAAAGAAAAAAACCACCAGTTTTATTACCGATGGTAGATTAAGATTTTATTTACTGAATAAATCTTTAGCCTTGTCGAGTAAGCCTTCACCAGCTGACTTAGCTGCGTTAGCTACATTCTGTAAATCATCAAGACCAAGCTTTCCATCTTCACCAAGAAGACCCTTAACGACGTCGTTCTTCTTAACTTCAGCAGCGATACGATCAAAGTCTTCCTTTGTTAACTTTCCATCATCGCCTAAGATGCCCTTTAATACTTCATTGTTTGCAGCGAAAGTCTTTAATTTTTCAGGGCTCTTTTTTAATTCTTCAACTACCTTTGTTGCTAGTTCTTGTACATTAATATCTGACATTTTATTTTCTCCTTTTAGGTTGAGGATATCATAATGGAAATAAATCTTTTATACAAGTGAAACTATTCTGCTTCCGTAAAGCCTTTTGTGGATGTAATTGGGAAACGTATTTCATCCGCATAGAGGAAACTTTCAATACGAGAAGTATATTGTTGGATTGTTTCTAATATTCTAGGCATTTGAGTATCTGCGTTATCTGGTTGAATATGGTCAACTATAGAAACTTCAATCATACCAAAGGTAGGGTTATGCAAAAACTTATCATGCCATTCAGAATCTGCTAGAAGTACATTGTATGCATGTTTTACTTTTTCATTTTGTGATACAAGCCAAAGTTCAATACCAAGAGTATGATGATTTAATGCAATGATAAACTTTAGATAGCGGTCATATAAAAAACGCATCATGAATAGAGAAGTAACTATAGTCCATAAACCCAGGTGTAATTTCACTGACAGTGAACATAGAAGGGATAGAATTATGTAACTTCGTAAAATAGTTCATGATTTCGATATATGCGACTTGTAAATCACCTTGATTTACAACTTTTGATAGGTATCAAGATAATAGTTCATATCTTTTGGCATAGAATCAACCTCCACATAATCAGATTATACTTCATATAACTTTAAGATTATATGGTTTTATCATACCTCATCATTCATATATAATAAAGAACGGAGGTTCATTCTATGAATTTTGATAAATTAAAAAATAACAGCCGTAATATTCTGAAATCAATCGGACTTATTATCCTTGCATTAGCTATCTATCACGTAGTTTCAGATATTGTAGTAGGGTTTGGATATAGTTTCTTTACAGAGGAACAAATTGAAGCACTTAGCTACTATTTCTTTGATACAGTCATCTGCGTGCTTACATGTATCTTACTATTCTTTGTGTACTATTTTACTTCTAGAAAGAAGACAGGTCTTGTATTAGCAGATGCTAAGATGCCTAAGTGGTTGATTGTTCCATTTGCAATCATTATTACACTAGGTATGGGTTTGGTTAGTTCACTTTGGCTAGACTTTGCATATACACAACTTGCAAATGTACCATTGTTGCACAGAGCGTTGAAAGCTTTGACTCCGCTTGGTCAACAATAGGTGAAGATCCATATATCTGGGTATGCTTATCTGTTGTTATCTTCGGCCCAATTGCAGAGGAACTCTTATTCCGTGGTATTATTCATAACTCCATTAAAAAGGTATGTAACCCATATGTAGCGATTGTATTATCTGGATTGATGTTTGGTATTTGGCATGGAGAATTCGTACAGACAGTTTATACAACATTCTTCGGTATTGCATTAGCAGTGGTATATGAATATAGTGGTTCTCTTTGGGTACCAATCGGTATGCATATCTTGAATAACTTTACATCTACATTACCACCAGCACTGGATACAACTTCCACATATTTACTGATTACACGCATAGAAGAAATTTGTTTACTACCTACAATACTACTACTCATTTACATGATTCGTGCTATCCATAAAAAGGAGAAAGAAAACCATGAAATTAATTCTGTATCATGCTAATGCGATGATGAAAGAAATTGCCGAAAAACTGGGCAAAAGAAAATCAGATTGAAGTAACAGTATTATCAGAACTATTGACTGCAGAAAGTGTAAAACTCGCAAAGGGATATGATGGAATTATTAACTCTCAAGCTGCAGGTACTATCGATAAAGAAATCTATAGCACATTACGTGAATATGGTATTCGCCAGATTGCGTTAGTGAGTGCAGGATATGAATTATATGATTTAAAACTCGCAACAGAAAATAACTTAGTAATTACAAATGTTCCTAGTTATTCACCAGAATCTATCGCCGAATATACTGTATTAACTGGTTTAAATCTTGTTCGCAATAACAATACTATTATCGCTAATGTCGCAAAAAACGACTTCCGTTGGCAACCATCTATCTGTGGAAGAGTTATGGGAGATATGAAAGTAGCGATTATTGGAACTGGTAGAATTGGACAAATCACAGCGAGATTATTCCATGGGTTTGGATGTGAACTTACTGGATTTGATTTATATCAGAATGAAGGAATTAAGAGTATCCTGAGCTATAAAGACTCTATTGAAGCAGCAGTTAAGGATGCAGATATCGTTTCCATTCATATGCCAGCAACCCCAGATAATCGTCATTGCTTTGACTATGAGATGTTTCAGAAGTTTAAGCCTGGTGCTATCTTACTAAATATGGCAAGAGGCTCTATTGTTGATACAGAAGGGTTACTAAAGGCTTTGGATGAAGGTATTCTAGCTGGTGCAGGTATTGATACTTACGAGTATGAAATGCCATATATCCAAAAGGATTACCAGGATAAGCTAATCGAAGATGAAGTATTTGCACGTCTAGTACATCATCCACGTGTGATGTATTCTCCACATATTGCATACTTTACAGATGAAGCAATTAAGAACCTTGTAGAAGGTGCATTAAACGCTGCTGTTGAAGTGATTACAACAGGCACATCTAAATCTAGAGTAAACTAGGCATATGTTTTGTATTTTTAGTTAGTTATGACTATCATAAAAGTACGAGGTAAAAGAAAATGAAAAAAATATTGATTCTTGCTTTATCATTGTTTTTAGCTGGCTGTATGGTTACTAAGACGAGTGAAACATCCGGCAGCTACAAAACAATTTCATCAAAAAGAAGCTCAAC
>CAKMPP010000141.1 GCA_927911475.1 uncultured Solobacterium sp.
ATCATCACATACTTCTTTGGATGGAACGAAGAGAAAGTGACTGAATTATTCGGTTAATGTTTGACTTTCATCTTCATACAACAAAGTCAGACGGGGTATTAAGCGTTGAAGAGATGCTTGATACCCTTCATTTATCTTCCATCCAACCCTTTAGTATTACAGATCATAATCATGCCCTAGCGTATGAGTGTTTTGATTACAATAACTATCCATGTATTCCTGGTACAGAGATTGCTACTAGCTATAAAGGCGAAATCATCGAAATATTAGGTTATGGTATTGAACCAACAGTGATTAATGAATGGTATAGAGACTTCTATAGTCAGGATAATTTAAAACATATTGAGATAACATTATTTAAGAGAATTCAAGAATGTGCAAAGAAACAAAATTATCTCTTCGATGAATCACTTCAATTAGAATGCTTTGAAAAGGGTAGTTCAAAGAAAATCATGTATCAGGAATTATCTAAGAATAATTTAGAGTTTGCTAAGAGTTATCCCACATATAAGATATTTTTTAGAAAAGGCTTATCTAATCCAGACAGTCTATTCTTTATTCATGAAGCTGATACATATCTTTCTTTCGATGAAACAATCAACTTGATTCACCATGCAGGAGGGAAAGCATTTTTAGCTCATATCTTTGAATATGATGCCTTTAGAAAGAATGGCTACATCGAAGAAGTGAAGGATAGATTAGATGGTCTAGAGTGTTTCCATCCAAGTATTCCAATGCGTGAATCCGTTAAATTATTTAAATACTGTGAAGATAACCATTTATATGTAAGTGGAGGAAGTGATTTCCATAAACCAGAAAGACACATCCCATTTGGCGTTTATCTTGATTCGTCATTCTTGTTGAGTTCTAGCTTTGATTGGATACCAAAACATTTACGTAAGTTAGTGTAGTTTTAAATGTCATTGACACCGAAAAGAAAACTATACTACTATAATGAAGTCAATGATTGGAGAAGAAAATTATGTTTAATTTTTTTAAGAAAAAAGAAGACTTACAGAATCATATCGTTGTAAATGATGATGCGATTGTTGCAATTGCGGATGGACAGTTAATTGATGTAACAACTGTTCCTGATCCAGTCTTTGCGGAAAAGATGATGGGTGATAGTGTTGCCTTCACATATGAAGGAGATAAGGTTGTATTATGCTCTCCAGCAAATGGTGAATTATCTGTTTTATTCCCTACAGGTCATGCATTTGGTATTACAACAAAGCATGGTGTTGAGTTGCTTGTCCATTGTGGTGTCAATACAGTAGAAGCTAATGGTGATGGCTTTACTGTATTATCTAAAAAGCAGGGTGATAGTGTAAAGGCTGGAGATCCAATCGTAGAGGTTGATTTGAAGAAGTTACGTACAAAATATAATATGAGTACAATGCTTGTAGTAACTAACGCTAATACACAAACCATTGAATTTATAGAACCTACATCTGTAAAGCTAGGTCAATCTATTATTAAGTAACGAAAAGTTCTATACATATGAGTGTATAGAACTTTTTATATTTATAGTAATTCTTTGAGTTTATCGATAACTTCTGTAGCAGGGACTTCGATAGAATCACCTGTACGAGATTTTAATTCTACTTTACCTTCAGCTACGCCACGACCAACTGTAATTCTAATGGAATACCAATCAATTCCATATCCTTAAACTTAACACCTGGACGTTCATCGCGGTTATCAAGTACTACTTCAATGCCTTGTGCTTGTAATGCGTCATGTAGTTCATTACCAATACGTACTTGTTCTTCATCCTTCATCGAGATAATTACTACAGCAACTTGGAATGGTGCCAAATCCTTTGGCCAGTTAATACCATTTTCATCCGCATTTTGTTCTGCTAGGGCAGCCATAGCACGAGCAGGGCCAATACCATAAGAACCCATCCATACATACTGTAACTGATTATTTTGGTCTAGATACTGTAGGTCTAGTGCTTTAGAGTACTTTGTGCCAAGTTTGAATGTATTACCAACTTCAATACCATGTGCGAAATGTACAACGCCTTCACCATTAGGATTCTTGTCTCCTTCTTGGATATTTCTTAAATCTCCATGTCCTGTAAGAGTGAAATCCTTTTGATTTACCCCTGTATAGTGATAACCAGTTTTATTTGCGCCAACTACAAAGTTATACATATATAACACTTCTTCATCTGCGTAGAGAGGGCATTGAATATTTACAGGGCCAGCAAAGCCAATTTCAGCGTTTGTCGCTGCCATAACCATTGCAGGGTCTGCAAGTTCTACTGAGTTAGCTTCTAGTAATTTTCGTAGCTTTGTTTCATTTACGTCACGGTCACCACGAACCATAACTGCTACTGCCTTGCCATCAACGTTATAGATTAAAGTCTTAACAAACTTCTTTACGTCTTTCTTTAAGAATTCAGTTAACTTCTTCTATTGTACGTGAATGAGGTGGTTTCTACTAAAGTAAGTGCCTCTAGAGTTATCTTCTTTTCAGCAATCTCAGGGTACGCATGGCGCAACTTCAATATTACTAGCAAAAACTATCATCGTCACTTAATACAAGAATATCTTCACCAAGTGGGGTAATTGCCTGGAATTCTTCTGATAATAAACCGCCCATGACACCTGTATCGGCACGAACAATGCGATAATCTAAGTGAAGGCGATTCATGATGTTCTTATATGCATTGAATTGTTTTGCATAGGATTCATCTAATCCGGCTTCGTCTTTATCAAATGTGTAGGAATCCTTCATTGTAAATTCACGTACACGAATCAAGCCATAACGAGGGCGTGGTTCATCACGGAATTTTGTCTGAATCTGGTAGAGTGAAAATGGCATATCCTTGTAAGAGCGTATTTGCATCTTAGCAGCCATTGCAAATAACTCCTCATGTGTTGGACCTAATACATAAGGAACACCCTTACGATCCTCTAATGAGAACATACCTTTACCAAAACCGGCACGTCTTCCAGAGGATATATAAACTTCCTCAGGAATTAACGAAGGCATCGATAATTCTTGACAATCAATCTTATCCATCTCATCACGGATAATTGCATAAATCTTTGATAATACACGATTACCCATTGGTAACATCATATACACACCAGCCGAACTCTTCTTAATCATGCCAGCACGTACAAGTAAATTGGAACTGACTGAATCTTCATCTTTCGCATTCTCGCGAATTGTAAAGAAATAACTATTTTTTAATCGCATAATATACCTCTTATAACCTTTAAGATTATACCATAATTGGCTTTAAATAGAATATTATCTAAAATGGACATCACAAATCATCCTGCAATAATATATATCAATTTTTGATAATTAATTTTCGTTAAATAAAATACATACAAAATGCTTGTATCGTCTTATTTCATGCATATTTGTATGTTTTTATAGAATATTTGTTCGTAATTATTTACATAACTTTATTAATTGATATAATTAGTAAAATTATAAAAAAGGAGGAATTACGTTAATGGCATACTATTATGATGAACCTTCACATACTTTTAGTGAATATTTACTCGTTCCAGGATTTACAGGACCAGAAAATATTCCTTCCAATGTTTCATTGAAAACACCACTTGTTCGCTATAAAAAGGGGGAAGAACCAGCGATTTCTTTAAATATTCCAATGATCAGTGCTGTCATGCAGTCTGTATCTGGCGACCGCTTAGGTATCGCTCTTGCGAAGGAAGGTGGAATGGCATTTATCTTCGGTTCACAGCCAATTGCAAGCCAAGCAGCGATGGTTGCACGTGTTAAGAATCATAAGGCAGGTTTTGTTGTCAGTGATTCAAATGTTAAACCAGATGCTAAGTTTACAGAAGTATATGCTTTAATTGAAGAGACAGGACATTCTACAATTGCAGTTACAGAAGATGGAACACCTAATGGTAAGTTAATGGGTCTTCTAACTTCCCGCGACTATCGTATGTCCCGTATGACTGGCAATGAGCTTGTTAAGGATTATATGACTCCACGTGAACATTTAATTGTTGGTGGACCTAATACAACATTATCATCCGCAAATGATCTTATTTGGGATAACAAGTTAAATACACTTCCTGTTGTGGATGAAAATGATCATTTACAATATCTCGTATTCCGTAAGGATTATGATTCGCATAAGGAACATCCATATGAACTATTAGATAATGAAAAACGTTTATTGGTAGGTGCTGGTATTAACTCACGTGACTACGCAGAACGTATTCCTGCATTAGTGGCTGCTGGTGTAGACTGTGTTGTTATTGACTCCTCTGAAGGTTACTCTATCTGGCAAGCAGAAACAATCAAGTGGATTCGTCAACATTATGGCGATAAGCTTAAGGTTGGTGCTGGTAACGTTGTTGATGCGGAAGGTTTCCGTTACTTAGCAGATGCTGGTGCTGATTTCATTAAAATCGGCATTGGTGGTGGTTCTATCTGTATCACTCGTGAAACAAAGGGTATCGGTAGAGGCCAAGCTACTGCAGTCATTGATGTAGCAAAGGCTCGTGATGAATACTTTGAAGAAACAGGTGTATACGTACCTATTTGTTCTGATGGTGGTATCGTGTATGACTATCACATTACACTAGCTTTAGCGATGGGTGCTGACTTTGTTATGTTAGGACGTTACTTCTCCAGATTTGAAGAAGCTCCAGGTGAAAAACTTGTTGTAAATGGTAATACCGTAAAAGAATACTGGGGTGAAGGTTCTGCTCGTGCTCGTAACTGGGCTCGCTATGACTTAGGTCAAGGAAAGAAGTTATCCTTTGAAGAGGGTGTAGATTCATATGTACCATACGCAGGTTCCTTGAAAGATAATGTTGCATTAACAGTATTAAAGATTAAGTCTACAATGTGTAACTGTGGCGCATTAACAATTCCTGAATTACAAGATAAGGCTAAACTAACGCTTGTTTCTTCTACTTCTATCGTAGAAGGTGGAGCACACGACGTTCAAGTTAAGCGTAACGATAATACATATAACAAGTAGTATGCAAAAGGCTCTTATGAGCCTTTTTTTAGTAAAAAACCTATAGATATATATAGGTTAGAAACTGTATATAAATCTTTCTTTTGTTGTATAAGGGCTTTCATTCGTTTAAATGTGGTATCTTCTCCATAATTTGCAATGTAGCGAAGGATACGTTCAAATAAATTAGCAGTTAGGGGATGAAGATTCTGTTCATCATGACTATTCAAATAATAATTTAAAGCAGACGATTGTGTATACAGTTCTTTTTGGTACACTTTACAAGCCGCGATTCGATCACAAATACTTTCAACAACATAGTTTTGAGGCATCTTGATTGCTTGCCACTTACCATCAATCTTATCCCACCAATATTCCCAATGATGCTTGTTGCAGCCTTTATGATGTAACCATCCTAGAGAATAGCCAAGTAATTCCTTTTCTTTTGTATAAGGAGAACGATAACCTTGGTAATAATAAATACTAGGTAATAGTTCTGCGAAAGAATACTTTGATAAATCATGTGTTAAACCTTGTTTGTATAAACCGCATTGAAAACAAAACTTACGTACAAGACTACGATGTTTATGTATTGTTTTTAGATGTCGAAATGTCTTTTGAAGAAATGTTGGATTATTGTTATTTTGTCTCATGTGAATATTTTATTCCATGCAGTGAAAACAGGCAAGATTATGCCCAAAACAGACTTTAACATGGTAAAATATATGTTAGGAGATTATAGAAAAATGAATCGACATGACCAAAGAGAAAATGCAATGATTACGGTATATCAATACCTCATTGTGCAAAGAGATATTCACGCATTAATCAACGATGTATTTAAAGTTGACGAAAGTGAAATCGATCCATATTTTATCGATGTAATTAAAACAAGTATTGCTAATGAAGAACGCTATGCAAAGTATATTGACTCAGTTTTAAAGAAGGGTTGGTCTTATGAGCGTTTAGGTTTAATTGAGAAAGCAATCTTATTAAACGGATGTGCTGAATTTGATTTAAAGAAAACGGAGTCTGCTGTTATTATTGACCAATCTGTTCAGTTAGCAAAACGTTATTGTGATTCTGACACATATAAGTTAGTAAACAGCGTATTAGATGTAATATGAGTAGACGTGTTGTCCCTGTCAGTACACTTGTAAATTATTTGAAGAAAGTAATGGATGAAAATCCAGTATTACATGGTGTAATGATTGAAGGAGAGATTTCAAATATTCGTATGCCATACAGTGGTCACTGGTATTTTTCATTAAAAGATGATCATGCGACTTTAAAGTGTGTCATGTTTTCTTCTGCAAATCAAAAATTGGGATTCAAACCTGAAAATGGAGATAAAGTTGTACTAAAAGGCGATGTCAGTGTCTATGTTGTTGATGGTAGTGTACAGATGATTGCTACCAACATGGAACGTAGTGGTATTGGCCAACTGTATCAACAATTTGAATTATTAAAGAAAAAATTAAGTGACGAAGGTCTATTTGATGCTAGTTATAAAAAAACGTTACCTACATATCCAATGGATATTGCTCTTGTGACTGGCAATAATACTGCTGCTAGAGAAGACGCACTCATTACATTAAAAAAACGTTGGCCAATTGCGAAACTTACTGAATATCCCGCGCCTGTACAAGGGATGGATGCTGCACCAAAAATTATTGCAGCTTTACAAGCTGCTGATGCAGGAAATCATCAAGTTATTATGTTAGTTCGAGGTGGTGGATCGATTGAAGATTTGTGGTGCTTTAATGATGAAGCACTTGCTAGATATATCTTTCAAATGAAGACACCAATCGTGACTGGTATTGGTCATGAGATAGACTTTACATTAGTAGATTTTGTTTCGGATTATCGTGCCAATACTCCAACAGGAGCAGTTGAAGCTGCTGTTCCTGATATGCAAGAAGTACTAGCAACGTTGCAGAATAGTAGAAGTCGTTTGATGAATGCAATGCGTAACACATTCATGCATGCTAAGAAGCGATTTGTATATAATGCTAGCCAACCAGCACTTACTAAACCAGAACGTTTGTATCGTGATTATATTACGCGTCTAGATTATCTAGCTGAAAAGCTCATGAGATTCGAAGAATTGCCTGTTGTTAAACGACATGAACTAAATGAAAAGTTCCATCGCTTTTCACAATTAATACGAGAACGTTCAGCAACATTACATGACACTATTCAAGAAGATAAACAGAGATTGTTGATGTACGCAAACAATCTGTACAAGCAAATAAAAAATCTACTTGTTCAATATCAATCACAAATGGAACATGCATTAAGTGTTACTACAGATGTTAGAAGAACAAGGTTAGAAAAGAATATGTCATTGTTAAATGCATATTCACCACTATTAGTATTAAATCGCGGTTATAGTGTTACTTATAAAAATAACAAAGTCATTAATTCTACTGATATTTTAGAAATTGGTGATGAAATAAATGTACGTTTGGCAGATGGTACAGTCGGTGCTATCGTTCAGACAAAGGAGGACAGTCATGCCAACAAAGGATAAATCATTTGAAGAATCTATGAATCGTTTAGAAGAAATCATTAACGATCTTGAAGAGAATGAAAAACCTTTAGATGAAACGATTACTCTATTTGAAGAAGGACTTCAATTAGTAAAAGCATGTGATACAAAGTTAAAGAAGTTTGAATCACAAATCAATGATGTAATTCGGAAAAATGGAGATAATGAAGATGCAAATTGAGTTACTTCTGGAAAACTATATTAATACGCTTCCGGATAGTACTACTAAATCTGCAATGCTCTATTCTTTGACTGCTGGAGGAAAGAGAATCCGCCCATTACT
>CAKMPP010000142.1 GCA_927911475.1 uncultured Solobacterium sp.
AAATGTTTGAATGCATGGTAAATGCCATCATCAAGAATATCCTTCGTTACATAATCCGCAATAGCCTTAACACTCTCTGCACCATTTCCCATCGCAATAGATACACCGCAATAGGATAACATCGGAATATCATTTCCACTATCCCCAATTCCTATCGCATCACTACGATCAGCGTGGTAATATTCTAGAACTTTCTCAATACCAGTTCCCTTGTTAATATCCTTATTTGTAATTTCTGCCCCATAGAATTTTTTGATAGGGTCTTCGATGACACGGGTGAGGATATATTGACTGTGTAGAGCTTTTTCTAACTGATCAAATTCATGTCCATCTTCGCTGTATACACAGATTTTGTATATCTCATCATCTTCATGTGCCGCTTCTTCTGGATAAATACAGTTCGCCATTGCATTCTGTACTTTTTCTTCGTGGCTTGCATTCGGTAGCGAAAAGTATTTAAGTAGGAATTCATAACCTAATTCATTCCCATACGCTCCTGCATTTCCTTCTAAGCCATACCCTAGTTTCATACCATTAATCATATCTTTTAGATACTGTAACTCTTCTTTTGGAATTGGACTATCATAGATACATTTGCGATCGGCATAGACTTTCGCACCAGCCGCAAGAATATAACCATCAATATCATATTCTAGATATGTCACAATCTCAGCTAAGCTTCTTCCTGTACATAAGAATACTTTATGCCCATTTTGTCTTGCCCTGTGGATAGCTCGCAAAGCACTTTCTGGTGTTTCGTTAGTTGCTGAACTATATAAAGTACCATCAATATCTAGAAATATATATTTTGTCATATCAAATCCTCCGCCTCTATTATAGCCAAAAAAAGATTGGCATGTGCCAATCTCTTACATTCCTTGGATATTTGCTTTTTTAATTCGACTCATTAATACTGGAACGATTAATAAGCAGATAATCATTGTCACTAAGTTATACCATAAGTTATAACCCAATGAGAATGTCCATGCTGGTAAACTTCCTGCTGCAGTACCTTCTGCCCAGAAATAGGCACCAGAAATAACTGTAGAGAAATACTTAATTACCATCACAATTACAATACCAAAGTGACCCTTTGTGCTTGTTAGGAATAGACCTAATGCAATTACCAATCCAGCTAGTACGATACCACCTACTAGAGCCATTAGATTCATGCCGTAAGAATAATAAACGGCAGCGCAAGCAGATAAACCAATTAAAGATACTACAGTTAATACCACTGGTTTGCTTGCATGTTCAAACGGTTTAAACAATGACACCATTCCAACAATACTGATTGGCAGTACATAGTCTAATACAATCTGCATTGGTTGAACAAAGTACATTGGGAAACCTAATGCAATTGTTAGTAAGAATGACGCAAGTCCACACAGCGCTCCATTCTTCCAACCAAGATGATACGATGCAATCATAAGTGGAATTAATTCAAGTTCAATTGATCCACCATTAGGCATCTGTAGGAAAGGTATCATATTTCCTACCATTTTTAGCGCTACATATAACGCCATGTAGATTGCCATAAATGCAATCTTTTTTAATCTGATCGTTTTTCATAAAAAATACACCTCCATTTTGAAGGCGCAAGGAATTAAAGAATTGAACTCCCTACGCTAGCTTTACCTAGATCAGGTGATAAGGGTTTTTCTCAGCATGCATGCACCCCTGTTCACGCAATCAATCATATCACTTTTTATAATGAAAGAAAAAGAATATTGCTTGGATGCCCCGTCCTTACAATATTCTTCATTATTTCGCATATTCCAGTGTAATTTGAGGAGGACACGGATATGCATGGATTTTTTCCGGACATTATGTCAATTAGATTTTTACAAGTCTGCCCATGACTTGTAATAAAGGATTCCGGAACACGCAGGGACTGATGTATAAAGGAGTGTGTGATGGAAAGAGTGAGACATCAGTTAGCCTGTGCTAACTGTATGTTAGCAAACACTAACCCTCCTGTCAACAAAGATTATCATTTTTTATCAAAAATTATTTCAAATTATTTTATACCTTCTACTGACGTTACAAAAAGACAACATATGTTACGCCATATATTGTCTTATGTATTGATTAGTCGCTCATCTTTTGAATGAGTTCATATTGATTACTTGTCATTCTAAAGTGCGCAATTCCACAGTTTGGAACTGGATGAACACCCAGTTCGGAAGCTTCTTGGAAAATATCCTCCTTTTTTAATCCAAATAAGGCTTCAAGACATACAAGATAGAAGTCTCCGTGAGAAACCAGTAATACTGTATCCTGATCTTGATGTGTATCATAGATTTCTTGGAACATTGAATAGATACGCTTTGTAACATCGCTATGTTCCTCGCCACCCACATCACCATAATGCGTATCCATAAAGCGTTTACTACTAGGGTCTGCCTCTTTGAATGTTAAACCCTCAAGATCACCATAACTTACTTCACAGATTTTTTTTTGTATAAACAATATTTCCTGGGTGATATTGAGCAATCATTTCTGCAGTATCACGAGCACGCTCAGAAGTCGAAACATAATGGTAGAGAAATGTATATCCTTTAACTTCTCGGCTGCCTCTTGTGCTTCTTGAATGCCTTTTTCAGTTAAAGGACTATCGCATCTACCTTGAATACGTTCCTGTACATTAAATCTTGTTTCCCCATGGCGCATCAAGTAAATATCAATTGTTTTTGGATGATAGAGTTGGCGATACTCATTTACATCAATTGGCTCCTGGTCTAAGAAGAACACTCCATCTTTGTAATGAAATATCAACATACCAGTATTAGGCATGAGCCAACGATTCTGTTCTTTACAACGATTTACATAATCATCTAAATTCATACCGAATAAAATTTCTAAGATGCGCACTGCATAAGCACCATGACTTACTAGAAGAATGGTATCTCTATCATTAGACTCATCAACAATACTCTGCATTGTGGTACGAACGCGCTTTGCAAATCCTTCACTGCTTTCACCACCTTTGGATGACCAATCATCAAAGAATGGGGAATCTAAAACTTCTTCCTTACGGGCACCATCTAGCGAGCCAAAAGAGAACTCCTTTAAGCCTTTAGTAAGAATTAAGGGAATGTCATGATACTTACAGATTTCTTTCGCAGTATCCCAAGCTCTTTCAGAGGTTGAACAATACGCACGATTAAATGGCACATTTCTAAGTGCAGACGCAACATTTTCTGCCTGTTGAATGCCTTCTTCTAGCAATGGACTATCACACCAGCCCTGCATACGACCTTTACGATTAAATAAGGTTTTTCCGTGTCTAACAAAATAAAATTTCAATTCCATGTATTTTGTACCCCAATTCTTTGTATTTTCTCTTATTTTTCACAAATAATGTTGGTAATAAACGCCGAGAATACTATAATATTTTAGTCGTTATGATAGTATCATATACGTATATACTACATTCTGAAAGGGTATTATGAATTTTCTTAGAAATAAACTACACCTAACATATCCACAGATGATTATTCTGGGATTTGGCGCAATTATCGTATTCGGTGCATTGTTACTGATGACACCATTTGCCAGCCAATCTGGACATTGGACTCCATTTATCAATGCACTATTTACATCCACTTCATGTGTTTGTGTAACTGGATTGGTTGTATACGATACTGCCACATATTGGAGCTTCTTTGGACAGCTAGTGATTATTATTCTGATTCAGATTGGTGGACTTGGTGTTGTGACTGTAATCACATCACTTGCGCTCATTACTGGCAGAAGAATTGGTTATCTTGCCCGTTCCACTTTGGCAAACTCCATTTCAATTTCAGCAGTTGGTGGTATTATCCGCTTATTACACTTTATCTTTAAGATTACATTTATGGTCGAAGGTTTCTTCGCCCTACTCATGTCATTTATATTCATACCAGAGTTTGGACTCATCAAGGGTATTTGGTACAGTATCTTCCATTCCATCTCAGCCTTCTGTAATGCAGGTTTTGATTTAATGGGTGTTCGTGAGCCATTCTCATCCCTAACAAGTTATGTTTCCAATCCAATTATCAATATTTCGATTATGTCGTTGATCTTGATTGGTGGTTTAAGCTTCTCCACTTGGGCAGATATCAAAGAATATAAGTTTAAACTACATCGTTATCACATGCAGTCTAAGATTATCTTGTTAATGACCGCAATCCTAGTCATATTCCCTGCAATCTACTTCTTCTTTGTGGATTTTGCAGGTATGCCTTTAGGCACAAGAATTCTAGCTTCATTCTTCCAATCTGTAACACCACGCACTGCTGGATTTAATACAGTAGACCTTACAAAGATGACTGAATCCAGTATCTTCTTACAGATTATATTAATGTTAATTGGTGCTGCACCAGGTTCTACTGGTGGTGGTATGAAGATGACAACCTTCTTCGTATTAGTCACAACAAGTATGGCAATCTTTAGAAACCGTTCCCGTACAGAGAGTTTCGGTAGAACAATCCCAGAGACAGTCATACGTAACGCTACCACAATCTTGATGTTATATATCTCATTATGTGTAGGTGCCGCAATGATTATTAGTGTCATTGAGAATGTTCCAATGGTAACCGCAATGTATGAGACCGCATCCGCAATCGCTACCGTAGGTTTAACACTAGGTATCACACGTGATTTAACGATTATTTCAAGAATCATCTTAATCTTCCTAATGTTCGCTGGACGTATTGGAGGACTCACCCTGATTTATGGTATGTTCCCATTCCGCAATCAATGCTTAGGTAGATGTATTGAAGAAAATGTAGCCGTAGGCTAAATAGGAGAGAGTATGAAACAGATTTTAATTATTGGTATGGGGCGTTTTGGCCGTCATATTGCCCGCAAGTTAAATGATTTAGATATTCAGGTATTAGGTATTGATAATGATGAAGATAAGGTAAGAGAAGTATTACCTTATGTCACAAATGCCGAAGTTGGTGATGCGACAAACCAAGACTTCTTAAAGACACTGGGTCTTAAGAACTTCGATGTTTGTATCGTTGCGGTTGGTGATAACTTCTTGGCTTCCCTAGAAATCACTTCTTACCTCAAGGAGTTAGGCGCAAAGAAAGTTGTATCCCGTGCTGCACGGGATACACAAGAAAAGTTCTTATTACGAAATGGCGCAGATGCAGTTGTATATCCTGAAAAGTTAATGGGTAACTTAACTGCCATGCGTTATAGCAGTGATAATATCTTTGACTACATTCAAATCGGCAAAGACTTCGCAGTATTTGAAATCGCTGTGCCAAATGAATGGTTAGGTAAGACAATTGGTCAGGTAGATGTTCGTAAGCACTACAACATCAATATCATCGCAATTAAGAAGGATGACGATATCTCTGTTACACCTGGAGCTGCACACGTACTCAATTCCGAAGAATCTCTATTAGTATTAGGAAAAGATAAAGATATCCGTAGTGCATTCCATATTTTAGGTTAATCTTTGTTTCGATAAGCATGACTTGGTGATATTCCAAAATGCTTTTTATACAACCGACTAAAATATAATGGATCTTGATATCCTACATTCCAAGCAGCCTCTGTTACCGAATAACCCTTCAGTAATAAATCGGCTGCTTTTCTTAATCGCAAACGAATCAAATAGTCGATTGGACGAATATGGTAAACTTTATTGAACTTATAGGAAAAATGCGCCTCATCCATCTGTGCAGCTTCTGCTAAATCCTTCAACTTTAAATTCTTATGATAAAAAGTCTCCATGAGTTCAATCGCATTTTCAATTTGTAACAACTCTTGATTAATATAAGAATAACCAAAGCAACTGAGAATCAATTGTTGTGCGATTAAGTTACGTTGAATCTGATCATCCCAGTTTGCACGAATAACACTATTCTGTAAACGATTCAATAACTCAATGGAACTACTATCTTGAAGCGCAGAAATTTCATATACCATATTCATGATATCGCTACTACCATGCCAGGGAACCTCTGGGTCATAGTAGATATTCAAATGCACAAACGGCTCTTTTGAACTTACTTCAAATGTAACTCTCTGATTTTTCGCACCGTGGATAATATGTTTTGGACTTGCATGAAAAGTTTGATCATTAAACGAAATTTTCGCACTTCCTGAAAGAGGATAAATAAATGCACTATGCGTTGTATCGTAAGAAATCTGTTTTCCACTCTCTTTCTTCTGCATAGAAATACCTGTAATCAATAATTTACGATTGGTATATTCCTTTTGGCAGGCAATCATAAAGTCCTTTTTCTGCATAGTTTTACCTCTTCCTTAGACAATCTTTCTAACATGGATAATATTTTACATAATTATCCATGTTTTTTTATTATTCTACATTTAAAATGATAAACTTTCCATTTATAATGTTACGGTGGTTAGTTTGTTCTAACTAACTTACATGAAAGGTATGACATAAACTCTAATGATAGCGAAGTCGAAACGTGATATTACATTTCCATATCTATTACTGTTCTTATGTGTCTGTTTGGGTATCTCTTTACTGGTTGCCGTATCTCTTGGTGCTGTAAAGATTCCTATTGCGGATACATATCAGATTATCATCAACCAACTATTTCATATTGGAAATGTAGATCATATTGCGAAATCTACAATTGCGATTGTATGGAATATGCGTAGCCCTCGAGTCATCATGGGACTCATTGCTGGTGCAGGTCTTGCGCTTTGTGGTAGTACGATGCAGACAACGGTAAATAATCCAATATCTGAACCATACATATTAGGGATCTCTGCAGGTGCAACCTTTGGTGCAACTCTCTTAATCATTCTAGGTCTTAAATCCTTTATAGGTTTCGGAGCTTTCCTTGGCGCAATCATTGCGACAATCATCGTACTGGTGATTGCTTCTGCAGGCAAAAAGATTACAACCACAAGTCTTGTATTATCTGGTGTAGTCGTCAATGCCCTCTTTAGTGCAATCTCTAACTTCATCATCTCCATCGGTGCAAACTCCGACAATATGATGACCATTAAATTCTGGACTATGGGTTCTCTTGCCAGTTCCTCTTGGGGAAGTATTATCCTTCCATTCATTATTGTCCTAGTTGCATGTATATTCTTTATGACACAACACCGTATTATGAATGCGATGCTCATGGGAGATGAAGTCGCAATTACTCTCGGTATTTCCCTACAGAAATACAGAATGATTTACATGCTAGTCATATCATTTATCACAGGCATTCTCGTTTCAAGCTGCGGAATTATTGGCTTTGTAGGACTCATTACACCGCATATCGCTAGAACTCTTATCGGCACAAATCACCAGAAGATGATTCCTATCTCAATCATCCTAGGAAGTCTCTTTATCATATGGGCAGATGTACTAGCACGTTGTCTTTTACCGAATGCGGAATTACCAATTGGTATCTTTACAGCGCTTGTTGGTGCACCATTCTTTGTCTACATTGTCATCAAGAATCAGAAAGGTGGTTAAATATGGATCTAACTTGTAAAGATGTATGTTATTCCATCAAGGATAAAAAATATTGGACCACGTTTCTATCAATGTAGATAAACAGCATTTCGTTACGATCCTTGGCCCTAACGGTTGTGGAAAGACAACACTGCTAAAGAATATTTATCGTGTTTTGAAAAGAGATTCTGGTGAGATTGTATTCAACGGCAAAAGCATTGATGATTTGCACCTAAAAGAAGCCGCAAAGAAAATTGCGGTCGTAGCACAGTTCAACGAAATCAATTTTGATTGTAGCGTCAAAGATATGGTCCTTCTTGGAAGAACACCCCATATCCCGTTTATGCAATCAGAAACGCACAAAGATTATGAAATTGTTGAAGATGCACTACAGAAAGTTGGCATGCTAGATAAAGCAGACCGCTCTTATCTCTCCTTGTCCGGAGGGGAAAAACAACGTGTTGCCTTAGCCCGTGCCATCGCACAACAACCAACTCTTCTTCTATTGGATGAGCCAACCAATCACTTAGATATTCGATATCAAATTGAAATTCTGCAAATCGTAAAAGATTTAAATATCAATGTTCTTGCGGTATTACACGATATTCAACTTGCATGTCGCTATTCAGATTATATCTATCTGATGAAGCAAGGTACCATCCGCTATGAAGGAACACCACAAACAACAATCACAGAACAATCGATGCACGATGTATATGGCATCAACTGTAAACTGACATGGACCCCTGATCAACAGGCATTAATAGAGTATATATGAAAGGAAAACTCATGAAAAAATTATTAAACGCTACACTAGCTGCAGTATTATCATTCTCATTGATTGGTTGCAGCAACAAATCCACAACATCCCAAAAGGAAAGCACAGCATCTACAACAGAAAACACAGCAGAAACAAAGGCAGAAGAAAACAAAGTATCCTGTAACAATCACAACATATAACGGTGATGGTACAGAAATTACACAGACATTTGAACAAGCTCCTGAACACGTAATTACAAACAACTTATCTGCCACAAAGATCCTCATTGATTTAGGTCTACAAGATAAGATTGTTGGTATGCTTGATCCAGATAACAAGGTTACAGATAGCTACGCTGAAGCAATCGAAAAGATTCCACACATCGGAGATAAGAAGACAGTTTCTCAAGAAGTTGCACTCTCCTACAACCCTGATGCAATTATCGGTAGAAACATGATGTTCTCAGATAAGTCACTTGGAACTGTAGATACATGGAACCAAAATGGTATCAATATCTACTCCCAAAAGGCGTCTGTTTCTAATACAGAGCAAAGCTTAAACAACGTTATTGAAGACATCATCAATATCGGCATCATCTTCAACGTACAAGAAAAAGCGAATGCATATGCAAAGCAACTACAAGAAAGAGTTGATGCTGTACTATCCGCTAACAAAAACCAACCAAAGGAATTAAAGAATGCGCTCATCATGTGTGCATACAATGATGAAACATACGGTGCATACAAGTCAGCATTACAAGAAAGTGTTCTAAACGCATTCGGTTACACAAATGTCGCAACAGGTACTTCTGGATTAACTCTAGAAAACTTAGTTACATCTGCACCTGAATTCATTCTCTACGTTACAAGCGACCGCAATCAGAAGCTAGATACTAACGCTGTAGAACTGATGAAGAATAACGCAGTACTCGCTGATGTTCCTGCAATTAAGAATGGCAAGATCCTAACAATCTCTTATGACGAATTAATGGATTACGGACCATCTGTGATTGACGCACTTGAATCCATCAACACATTCCTAAAGAAATAAGCTGATGATTCAAACAAAACTATCACTACCACAAAACTATGATCCTCGTAACGCATATCCACTCATTCTAATCAATGATGGTGACCTTCATCACTTCAATGATTTCAAAGAAAAAGCAATTCTTGTCGGTCTACTACCAGAAAATAGATTAGTGGATTATACGCCATGGCAAGCCACTGCAATCCGTTCAGGCGCAGAAGATTTTGGTGGTCAAGCAGATGAATATCACAATGAACTATTTTACAAAGTTCTACCAGAACTTCAAAGTAAGTATTCTATCGATACAAGCAAAATCTTTTATGGAGGCTACTCTTTAGGCGGACTAGCAGCCGTGTATAGTTTGTATCGCACAAATATTCCTAGTGCTATATTCTCTATCTGTGGATCATTTTGGTATCCAGAGTTTGCTACCTTCTGTAAAGAGAATCCCGTTATCAATCAAAACGCTAGCGTTTACTTATATAACGGCAAAACAGAAGGTTCACACCACAACAATATTTTAGATAACGCCCCAAAGTGTGCAGAGGAGATTCACTCAAGTCTATGTAAACAGTTGAATCATTTCATATCTGTATTTGATGAGTTTGGGCATCATGAAAATCTAACCAATCGTTATAAAGCTTTGGCTGATTGGTTAGAAAAACAACTATAAGTATTACATTATAAAAGGCGCTAGCAAGAAAGCTAACGCCTTTTATCTATATTGGATGATACTACCCCTTATAACAAGAAAAGACCTCCGCATGGTCTTCTCTTGTTTTTATTTAATAAGGGGATAGAATTTCACTGATGTTTGCTAAGGGGAGCAATCATTCAGGGCAGATATTCCTATCTGCACTTATATAGTACAAATTTATTGTCATTCAAATATGGCAAGATTTTGTAAAATTATGTGATGTACTATCCAAGAATTTTTGTAATGCTAGCTGCCTTGTTTTGACGTAGCAATGCTGTAAGTGGAGATAGTGCGCCACCTAGTGCTGCTACACACTGGAAGGCAAACATTGCATAGTAGTTCATCTTATCTACAAGACCTCTCTCCATTAACTCAGGTAATACCTGGAAAGAGTCCATCATACGAACGTTGACATAGCCTTCTTCATGGAAAGCCTGTGTAACAGTTAATGCAAAGTCAAACTTATTTGCATAATAACACCAATAAACATTAATACGAAGCAGATTGCGATTCCAATCTTACTTAACTTGCCCGCACCCTTTTGGTATGCAGTTAATGTCATAAAGCCCATCGCTACACCAGCAAGAATTGAGATATATCCTAACTGGCCAATTACGACAATCAGAATAGCACCTGCAATAACTCCACCTAAGGCAAACGCTGTACCTAGTGCATAGTTTTCAACGATAACAGGAGCCTGCGCTTGTGCTTCTGTATGATCTGCTAGCATTTGTACTGCAACTTCTTCTGTGTAGAAGTGAATCGCACCTTGCTTGATGAATACTCTTGTCTCTGCTGGTTCTAATGTTTCTTCTGCACAGTTAGAGTAACCATTCATATGGAACCAGTTAATGATTTCTGGGATTGAAGAAATAATATTCTTCGCTTTACCATTGCAGTAAATGCTGTCTTGAATGTAATAGTTACAACATTGCCGTTTGCTTTTGCACTACCCACCTTCTTTACAGCACTTACAAGACCACGTAGATTTAAATCATTTGGCTTACGATTGTCTTGGTCAACAACACAGAATTTAGCGATGACTGTGTATACATTCTGGAATATTGTTAATGCATATGTATAACCCATTTCTGTCGCACAAGCTACACCTGCATCTTTATCGTAGGTAATCCCTAGACCGTTTGCTACTCTACCTAAAATTGTATAATCTTTCATATTTCCTCCATAAAATAAAAAGATAGATTACTCTATCTTATTTTCACTATACTATTCTACTATTTCTAACATAGCAGATGCAACAACAGCCATATTTGTTACGAAAGATTTCTTCTCTTCAGCACTTAAATGACCTAATGCTTTTGTTAGAACCTTGCTAATTCTTTCTATAATATGGTCTGTGACTTCTTTACCAGTTGTTGTTAATACAGCATGTGCACCATATCTGCTCTTACCATTACGGTACTCAAAATGGATGAATTTTCCTTTTTCTAACTCTGCAAGAGATCTAGATACTGCTGCCTTATCCATCTTGCTAGATTCAACCAATTCTGTGTTTGTTAAGCCCTGAGGGTTAAAACCTAAATATAATAGTAACATTGTCTCTGCACCCTTTAGCTTTGTTGATTTGATTTCTTCCGCCTTAATTGCTTGAATGCAATAATTAAATGCATTTGCTGCAACAACGAAATCGTGGCCCTTCTTATTCATTTTATCGTTTTTCCCTCCCAATTATCATTCGCATGCATGGCATTTAACCACCATCACTACATACCGACACTTCTATTATAAATATTATT
>CAKMPP010000143.1 GCA_927911475.1 uncultured Solobacterium sp.
TTATATCGGTGGTGGTACACCAACTGCACTATCTTCATCACAACTAGATCAATTACTTTGTTTGTTGGATCCTTATGCACACATGGTGCAGGAATATACAATTGAGATTAATCCAGAAACGTTTGATGAAGACAAAGCAAAGATATTACAAAAACACGGTGTAAACCGTGCAAGCATAGGCTTTCAAACATCAGATGAAAAATTACTGCAGATGATGAACCGACATCATCGATTAGAAGATGTCGCAGAAACGATGAAACTATTACGTAAGTATGGTATTGATAACATCTCTTTGGATTTGATGTACTCATTACCTACGCAGACAATGGAATTGTTAGAGAAGTCTTTGCAGGATGCGATTGCATTAGAACCTACACATCTATCGTTATACTCATTAACAATCGAACCCAATACAGTCTTTGCGAAAAAGGGATATGAACATCTTGAGGATGATGTTGAAGCAGATATGTATGAGTGGATTTGTAAGATACTTCCAAAGTATGGCTTTGTGCAATATGAAATCAGTAACTTTGCGAAAGCAGGTATGATTTCACAACATAACTGTGCGTATTGGAACTACCAAGACTTCTATGGAATCAGCTGCGGTGCAAGTGGTCTTGAAGGAAGTATACGTTATGATATTCCAAAGAACGTAAGAAAGTATATCGAAGATCCTTCTATCAAAGATACAATTGATTTATCACTCCAAGAACAAATGTTTGAGGCAGTGATGATGGGACTTCGCCTAAAAGAAGGGATGAATATCCAGCTCTTTGAAGAAAGGTTTCACACATCCGTATTAGAAGTATATAGCACTCAGATTAAAAAGTTATGCAACGAAGGAAAACTCATACTTGAAGGAAATCGTCTACGTTGTAGTGAAGAGGGCTTTGAAATTCTAAATAGTATCTTATTGGAGTTTATGTAGTATCACTCAGTATTAAAATATTGCATACACAGCGATTGTATGCTATTATCTAATGGCTTTCTTGCTGGGGATGACGTATCCTCAAGAGTTATTCTCGGTTTGGAAGTTCTATAGAAAGAAAGAGGAAAATAAAATGTTAACAAAGGAAACAGTAGCACAGATTACTAAAGATTTTGGACGTAAGGAAGGCGACACAGGTTCTGTTGAAGTACAGGTTGCTCTATTAACACAGCAAATCAACACATTAACAGTACACATGCAGGCTAATAAGAAGGACTATTCTTCTAACCGTGGTCTATTAAAGATGGTTGGTCGTAGAAGAAAGATGCTTGATTACCTCAAGAAGCATGACGTTAACCGTTACCGTGAATTAGTTCAGAAGTTAGGTTTAAGAAAGTAATTGTAAAAGCAGTCAATAGACTGCTTTTTTTGTATTTCAGGTGTACAATTATATTGGAAAAGAGTCAATAGTCATGAGCTATATTACATTTGAAGAAGTTAGAAAAACATATCATGTAGGTGAAATTGATATTCATGCCTTGGATGGAGTCAACTTTGAGGTTGAAAAGGGACAGGTTGTTATTGTAGCTGGTGCCAGTGGTGCTGGTAAGAGTACAATTCTAAACATTCTAGGTGGAATGGATACTATCACAAGTGGGAAAGTGATTGTAGATGGTAAACATGTTGATGCGATGAATGAAAAAGAATTAACAGACTACCGTCGTTTTGATATTGGTTTTGTATTTCAGTTTTATAACTTAGTGCAGAATCTGACTGCTTTAGAAAATGTAGAATTAGCTTCTGAAATTTGTAAAGATCCACTTAATCCAGTAACAGTTTTAGAACAGGTGGGTTTACAAGATCGTATGCATAATTTTCCTGCTCAGTTATCTGGTGGTGAACAACAGCGTGTAGCGATTGCTAGAGCGATTGCAAAGAACCCTAAGTTACTCTTATGTGATGAGCCAACTGGTGCCTTAGACTATGTGACAGGGAAACAGATATTACAGTTATTACAGGATACTGCACGCTTGCATGGCATGACCGTTATTATCATTACTCATAATCTAGCAATTTGTCCGATGGGTGATTTAGTCTGCCATGTTAAAAATGGAAAAGTCATCTCTATGGAAAAGAATGATCATCCAAAGGATATAACGGAGATAGAGTGGTAATGGCGAAAAAGGTATTTCATAAAAACGTACTTCGCTTAATCAAGTCGACGAAAGGTCGATTCTTTTCACTATCCGCAATTGTATCGATTGGTGTTGCGTTTTTTATTGGTGTTAGTGCAAGTGCACCAATGATGGCTGCTAGTGTAGATTACTATGATGATAGTTATGACTTAAAGGATTTTACGATCTACTCAAATTATGGATTCAAAGAGGATGATATAGAAGCCTTAAAGAAGGTGGATTCTGTAAGTGCAGTTGAGACAGGTTATTTTGTGGATGAGATTGCGACGAGTGGTGAAGGAACACAACTTGTACGTATACACTCTTATGATTCAACTCATACAATTAATCGCTTTAAACTTGTCGAGGGACGTATGCCGCAAAACAACCATGAAGTCGTTGCGGAGCGAAATGGAAATATCAAGTCCGGTTTTGAAATAGGAGATACAGTAAAACTATCACTTCCTGATGGTTCTCGAAGTGGTATTTTACCAGTGCAGGAAGTAACGGTTGTCGGAGTAATTGATACCCCTCTATATCTCAATATGTCTAAGGAAACTAGTACATTGGATAACTTACCAATTAATTCGTATCTATACATTCCTTCGACTGCGTTTGATTCTTCAAATTATTTAGAAGTAAATATTTTAACAGATGATGGTAAAGGGCTATCTTCTTTTTCGG
>CAKMPP010000144.1 GCA_927911475.1 uncultured Solobacterium sp.
ACATATCTAAGAAATGACCCTGTTTGGAAAAAACGTATTGTCTATTTTGGCCCGATGGGTTGTCGTACAGGTTTCTATTTACTTTGCGAAGGGGATTTAACTTCGAAGGAAATCGTTCCACTTGTAAAAGGATTATTCGAATTTGTACGTGACTTTGAGGGAGCTATCCCTGGTGCAGAAGCACGTGATTGTGGTAACTATTTAGACCAGAATTTACCGATGGCAAAGTATCTTGCCAATCGTTATTTAGAGAATACAGTAAAGGAGATTGACGAGGCACACCTCGTGTACGCAGAATGATGAGAGTAGCTATTATTGGTGCGATGGATGTGGAAGTAACATCGATCAAAGAACGCATGACAATCGATAAGATTGAACAAGTTGGAGATAACACATATTATTTAGGGAAAATTGGTGATACGGAAGTTGTTGTCGCTAGATGTGGCATTGGTAAAGTAAATGCCGCAATTTGTGCTACAACCATGTGTGTAAAGTATGATGTTACACATATTCTAAATACAGGTATTGCAGGATCTTTGGATAATCAAATTAATATTGGAGATATCGTTGTTTCGACTGATGCGGTTTATCATGATTTTAGAGTAGAACCATTTGGTTATCCTGTTGGGATGGTACCTGGTAGAAAGACAATCTCTTTTACTGCAGATGAAATTCTGCGTAAGTTGGTTGTTGATAGTATTCAAAAGGTCGCACCGGAAATTCAAGTCTTTGAGGGACGTGTTGCCAGTGGGGATATCTTTGTAGGACAAAAAGAAAAGAAAGATTGGATTATTTCTAACTTTGGTGCAAAGTGCTGTGAGATGGAAGGTTGTGCAATTGCGCATGTTGCGACGGACTATCATGTTCCATTTGTAATTGTACGTGCAATCTCTGATAAAGCAGATGAAGAAAGTACGATATCTTATGAGGATTTTGAAGCACAGGCAGCTGAGCATTGTGCAAATCTAGTCTTCCAAGTATTACAGAGTTTATAAGCGGGTACTCCCGCTTTTTTTAAAGTGTGATTGATAGATGCGTGTATAATACAAGTATGTATAACCAGCAGTCATTTATAAAATATCTATCAATTGGATTATTCCTTTTGGTATTTGCATATCTAGTAATATGCGTTGCAAAAATGATGTACCATAAGTCTTTTCATCGATATCGTAAACGGATTCTGTCATCACTGCTTTTATTAGTATTATCAGCAGTGATGATATGGGAAGCATTCTTTTCTGCGATTCCAGTGAATCGTGATACATCATTTTTATTGTCGGATATTCCAGCATATACGTCATTGCCATACGTAGAAGTGAATCATAATATCCCATTCTTTACAGAAGAAGATTTAAAGAGTGATGAATATGAATCGTATAGTGAATTGGATTATCTTGGTCGCTGTGGTCCAGCGATGGCAATGATTGGCATTGATATAATGCCAACAAAGAATCGCGAGTCGATATCGATGGTAAAACCAACTGGTTGGCATTTAGCCAAGTATGATTTCATCGATGGAAAATATTTGTATAATCGTTGCCACTTGATTGCGTATGAGTTAAGTGGTGAAAATGCAAATGTGCAAAATTTGATTACTGGTACTCGATATATGAATGTGGAAGGAATGCAGCCGTTTGAGGATAAGACAGCATGGTATATCTTACGAACGGGAAACCATGTGCTATATCGATGTACACCTATCTTTGAAGGGGATAATCTAGTGGCAACAGGTGTGTTAATTGAAGCACGCTCGATAGAGGATGGTGGAGAAGGTATCTGCTTCAATGTATTCTGTTATAATGTACAGCCAAATATAAAAATCGATTATCATACTGGTGATCATCAACTAATTATGCAGGATTAATTTATGTAAAAAGAATAAATGGATACCAAAAGTATCAAGAATTATGTATAATACATTTGACTAAAGGAGAAAATGAACATGAAATTAGTTAAGAGCATTTTAGCAGCAGCTACAATCCTTTCATTAGCAGGTTGCGGATCAAAGGCTATTTACAAAGCCGGTACATATGAAGCAACAGCTGAAGGACGTAATGGCGACGTTACAGTTGCAGTTACAGTTTCAGATTCAAAGATTGAAAAGGTAGAAGTTAAGGAACACAAGGAAACAGCTGGTATCGCTGATGGCGCTTTAGATGAAGTTCCAGCAGCTATCGTTAAGCAGAACAAGGCTGAAGTAGACACAGTTTCTGGTGCTACACTTACTTCTAAAGCAATCATTGAAGCAACTAAGGAAGCTTTAAAGAAGGCAGCTAAGTAATTAAAAAGAGGGCAATTTGCCTTCTTTTTTTGTAAAAATAAACAATTTCCTATCAAAAATGCGAAAAACATGCATAAATAAACACTTTTTTAAGATTCAAAGGTTGAAAATACATAAAAATCAATTACAATAAAATTATCAAAATAAAAGGAGGCCATAAGCATGGCAACAGTAAAAGTCGTTACAAAGAAGACATTAGCAGATGATTTAGCAGAAAAATACGGTTTAACAAAGAAGGCTGCTGGAGAAGCAGTTAATTACGTATTTGATGAAATCGCTACAACAATCAAGAAGGGTGGCGAAGTTTCATTAAATGGCTTTGGTAAGTTCACAGTAGTTAAGAAGAAGGCTCGCACTGGTTTAAACCCAGCTACAGGCGAAAAGATTAAGATTAAGGCTACTAAGGCTCCAAAGTTCAAGGCTAGCAAGACTTTAAAGGATTTAGTTAAGTAATTTTATGAGCGGGATAACCGCTCTTTTTTAATGCTTATAGATAAAAGAAAAACCTGTGTAGTTAATTACTACAGGTTTCATTGATTAAGCGATGTAGCACGCTTGATAATAACTGGAGTTGTTGGTTTATCACGGAAGTCTGTTGGAGTATTTGCAATCTCATCAACTACTTCTAAACCTTCTACAACATGTCCAAATGCAGCGTAGTTTCCATCTAAGTGTGGAGCATCTGCATGCATGATGAAGAACTGGGAACTTGCGGAGTTTGGATCCATTGAGCGAGCCATGGAAATAACACCACGAGTGTGCTTGATAGGATTGTTAAATCCATTTGATGCAAACTCACCAACGATGTTTTCCTTGGAACCACCTGTTCCATTTCCAATAGGATCACCACCTTGGATCATGAATCCAGGGATGATGCGGTGGAATGATAATCCATCATAGAAACCTTCACTAACAAGTTTGTTGAAGTTCGCAACAGTCTTTGGAGCAGCTGTTTCATCGAGTTCTAACTTGATGACTTTGCCGTTATTCATTTCGATTACGATCATGATAACCTCCTACTTTAAGTGCCAGATATCGCGGTTGTAGTCTAAGATTGTACGATCGCTTGAGAAGAATCCACTCTTAGCAATATTTACTAATGACTTCTTCTTCCATGAAAGACGATTTTCGTAGTCAGCTAATACACGATCCTTTACTCTGCAGTATTCTTCAAGGTCAAGTAATGTCATAAACCAGTCCTTGTTGATTAAGTTATCACGTAAGTCAGATAACATCTGCTTATCGCCTAACTTAATAAGTTCTGGACTTGTGATGAAGTCTACACATGCATGAATGAGCTGACTGTTGTTGTAGAAATCTGCTGCGTGGTAACCACTTGTTTCGTAAAGTTTGATTACATCATCAGATGAACGTCCGAATGTATAGATGTTATCTTTACCTACTAATTCGCCGATCTCAACGTTAGCACCGTCATTTGTACCTAATGTGATAGCACCATTTAACATGAACTTCATGTTACCTGTACCGGAAGCTTCCTTAGAAGCTAGAGAAATCTGTTCTGAGATATCACATGCAGGAATAACTGTTTCTGCCTTTGTTACGTTATAGTTTTGTAACATAACAACCTTGAGATATGGACTAACTTCTGGATCGTTCTTAATTAAGTCTTGTAAGCAAATAATCAAGTGAATGATATTCTTTGCCATGATGTATGCAGGTGCTGCTTTTGCTCCAAAGATTACAGTAATAGGACGCGCTGGCTTTTGACCTGCCTTGATCTGTAGGTACTTATAGATTACCCATAATGCGTTCATCTGTTGACGCTTGTACTCATGAAGACGTTTTACTTGGATATCGAAGATAGAACTTGGATTGATTTCAATTCCTTCTTCCTTCTTAATCATATCCGCAAGGCGAACCTTGTTTGTGTACTTAATATCATCTAACTGCTGTAGTACTGCTGTATCGTTAATATACTTTAATAAGTCTTCTAACTTACTAGCATCTTTACGCCATGCATCACCGATTAATGTATCGATGTAATTTGCAAGATCTGGGTTGCAATGCATGATCCATCTGCGGAATGTGATACCGTTTGTCTTGTTGTTAAACTTAGAGTGGTAAATGTTATAGAATGGCTTTAATTCTTGGTGTTTTAGAATTTCTGTATGAAGTGCTGCTACACCATTGATGGAATTGCTGAAATGCATGTCCATTCTTGCCATGTGTACACGGTGACTATCATCGATGATTGTTAACTCCTTATCACCCTTGAAGGCGATATTTACGGCATAATCTAATCCACCGATAATTGGAACAAGCTGTGGTACAACTTCCTGTAGATAATCTAGAGGCCACTTTTCTAGCGCTTCGGCAAGAATTGTGTGGTTTGTGTATGCACATGTATTAGCGACAATATCTGCTGCTCTACGGAATGTAATACCTTCATTCATCAATAAACGAATTAACTCAGGAATTACCATAGAAGGGTGAGTATCATTGATCTGGATAGAAACATGCTTATCTAAATCGTTGAGGCTGTGTCCCTTTTCTTTTTCTTCCTTGATAATCAATTGAGCAGCGTTACTTACCATGAAGTACTGTTGGTAAATACGTAATAACTGACCGTCTTTATCACTATCATCTGGATAGAGGAATAGTGTTAAGTTCTTATCGATATTCTTCTTATCGAACTTTGTACCATCGTGAACGATACATTCATCAACAGTATCTAAATCGAATAAGTGTAATGTATTCTTGTTTGTCTTATATCCGATGATATCTAAGTCATACATATGTGAGTAGTATGTCTTGCCAGCAAGTTCAACTGGGAAGGATACATCAGTATCACGTAATACTGTAGAACCATATAACCATTCATCTGGAATTTCGTGTTGCTTTCTGTCCTTGAATTCCTGACGGAATAAACCAAGGTGGTAATTTAAACCGATACCATCACCTTGTAAGTTTAATGTAGCGATGGAATCTAAGAAGCAGGCAGCTAAACGACCTAGACCACCATTACCAAGTGAAGGTTCTTTTTCAAAACTTTCTACTGTGCGGATGGATTTGCCGTTTTTAGATAATAACTTTGCTAATTCATCGTATAGACCTAAGTTAATTAAGTTCTTACCTAACTGCTTACCGATGAGGAATTCTGCACTGATGTAGTACAACTTCTTTTCACCTGTAATCTTTTTAACTCGATCTTGTTCTTCCTTTACGATAGCAACAATCGCATCATAAAGTTCTCTGTCAGTGGCATTTTTAATCTGCTTTTTCAAGCTTGACTCAAGTTTTTTCTCTAATGTCATGAGTATCTCCTTTATTAAAATAATTAAGATCATAGACAACTATACCATAAATGAGAAAAAAGTGAATTCCATTCACTTGACATGGAAAAATATTACATCATGGGTTAATATTTAAATTGAAAGCGGAGTTAAATGAATAGTAATATGAGAAAAGCAGGAATTTTAATGCCAGTCGCATCTCTGCCTGGCCGCCACGGATGTGGTACTTTTGGAAAAGAAGCATATGATTTTGTAAAGATGATACACCAGTCGGGTCTAGGAATTTGGCAGTTGTTGCCATTAAACCCTTTAGGATATGGAAATTCACCTTATCAGCCGTATTCATCTTATGCGGTTGATGAGCTCTATATATCATTAGATGTTTTAGCACAACAAGGTTTATTAGAGAAGGTGCCTTCCTATCATCGTAATGATGATGCGATTCAGTATGAGGACGTTCGCCAGTATCATGATAAGTACTTGCGTCTTGCCTATCAGAAGTTTGAAAAGGACGAGGCATATAAATCTTTTATTAAGAAACCTTGGGTAAAAGAGTATGCAATCTTTAAAACTTTTAAAGTTGCGAATCACTTAAGACCTTGGATTGAGTGGGATAAGGACCAGAAAGATTATCCAATCAATCAGACATTAGACTTATCAAAGTATGATGACGAAATTGCATACCAGATGTTCTTGCAGTTTGTATTGTACCAACAGTGGCATGCACTGAAAAAGTATGCAAATAGTTTAGGGATTCAGATGGTGGGTGATATCCCATTCTATGTAGGACTAGATTCTGCAGATGTTTGGGCACACCGTGAAAACTTCTTATTAGATCAAGATGGTAGACCAACATTTATCGCTGGTGTTCCACCTGATTACTTTTCAGCGACAGGACAAAGATGGGGCAATCCTATCTATGACTGGGACTTTATGAAGAAGGATCAATTCACATTCTGGATTGAGCGTATGGCATACATGGGAGAGATGTTTGACGTTGTTAGAGTCGATCACTTCCGTGCCTTTGATACATATTGGAAGATCCCGGCAGATTGTCCAACCGCAATTGAAGGTGAGTGGATTGAAGCACCTGGTTATGAGTTGTTTGATACATTATTCAAACAATATCCAAACCTTACTATCATTGCGGAAGATTTAGGAGATTTACGCCCAGAAGTATTGGAATTAAGAGATCACTATCAGTTTAGAGGTATGCGTATTGTTCAGTTTACATTTGACCCTGAGGGCATGGAAGAAGATAAAAAGCATCTTCTGGTATATACTGGGACTCATGACAACGATACGACATATTCATGGTATTGCAAACAACCTGCTTCTTTAAGAAGAAAGATGCGTCAATACCTATGGAAACACGGATATCGCAAGCATAGCTTTGTCGATGATGTGATTGACTATTCGTTGGATAGTAATGCGGACATGGTAATTATTCCGATGTCAGACTGGATCCATGCTGGAAGCCAAGCACGCTTAAACATGCCTGGTAGCGTAGGTGCTCCAAACTGGATGTGGCGAATGAAAGATTTACGCGCATTTGCGAAACGTATCAAACAAATGAGGTCAGACTTAGTGCGAGCTGATCGTATCAATCACGACTAAGAAGGTTAACAAAAATGGATATTATCTTAAATATTATTAAATCTGTAATTTTTGGAATTGTACAGGGTGTGACGGAGTTTCTACCTATCAGTTCAACAGGTCATTTAATTTTATTACAGACGTTTATGCCTTTGAATGTCTTTACCGATCCTGCAAAAAACAAAGCCTTCTGGGATGTATACAAGGTCGTGATTCAGTTCGGCAGTATTTTGTCTGTACTGTTGTTGTATTGGAAGCGTTTATGCCCACTTGGCAAAAACGTATCAGAGCCAAAGAAAAAGAATATCTACCACACATGGCTAATGGTTATCGTGGCATCCATTCCATTAGTAGCAGGAATGTTACTGAATGATTGGATTGACAATGTGATGAGTGCACCATATATCATCGGTATTACTTTGATTCTCTATGGTATCTTGTTTCTATGGATGGAGAATAGAGAAAAGAAGTTTACAGTTGAACATGTCAGTCAAATCACACCTAAGAAAGCCTTCGGTGTTGGTATGTTCCAGATTTTGGCTTTGGTTCCAGGAACTAGTCGTTCTGGTAGTACAATCTTTGGTGCAACTTTATTAGGATTTAATCGTGCAACAGCTGCAGAGTTCTCATTCTTTATGGCAATTCCAGCAATGTTTGGCGCAAGCCTTTTAAAGATTATCAAAGCAGACTTCTCATTCGGCTTTTGGCCACTCATGATTTTACTCATAGGTACAGTGGTTTCCTTTATCGTTTCAATTATTGCGATTCGTACCTTAATGAACTACATTCGTAAGAATGACTTCAAGGTATTTGGCGTATATCGTATTATTCTCGGAATTATCGTCCTGATTCTCTGCATTACACGCTTTATAGCATAGAACGGCGGTATTATGAAAGAAATTATTACTCTTGGCGGTCTATTTTTAGAAGGGTTATTATCATTCTTCTCACCATGTATTCTTCCACTTGTTCCGTTATACATTGGCTACCTTACAAATGGTTCCATGATGACAGACGAAAATGGACAGGTACGTTATGATCGAATGAAAACACTTATTCTAACAATCGGATTCGTCTTAGGAATCTCGACAGTGTTCGTGATTGCAGGACTTGGATCTAGTGCACTAGCAGCTGTATTCAAGCAATACACATTGCAGTTTCAAATTGCAGGTGGTGTATTACTAGTCATCCTTGGTCTAGCAAATCTACACATTATCAATATTCCTTTCTTGAATCAGACACACCAAAAGACAATGCGTGTAGAAGGTGGAATGACTTTCTTCAAAGCATTTGCGTTGGGTTTTGTGTTTAGTTTTGCATGGTCTCCATGCGTAGGTCCATTATTGGCCCAAGCAATCTTATTAGCATCTACTGCTACAAACGGACTTGGTTGGCTCTATATTGCGTCTTATGCATTAGGATTCATCGTTATCTTCTTACTCATTGGATTCTTTACAGAAGAAATATTGAATCTAATCAAACGTAATAAGAATGTTGTGAAGTATACAGGTATCGCAAGTGGAGTTCTTGTCTTGGCAATGGGATGCTTTATGTTATTCCGTGGTTTTAGCACAATGAATGCTCTCCAAAATAGCGGTTCCTCAGCACCAGCTGAAACAACAACAGTTGATGATTCCAAATCAAAGGAAGATACTTCTACAAAAGAAGACACTTCAAACAAGGAAGATACATCTTCAAAAGAGAATTCAGATGCCTCTTCCCAAACTGCAATTGAAAAGTATAACTTCGCGTTAGTGGATGGTGAAGGTAATGTTCATAATCTCAGCGATTACAAGGGAAAGACAATTGTCATGAACTTCTTTGGCACATGGTGTCATTACTGTAACGAAGAATTTGGAAGTTTACAGAAGATTAATGATGAGATGAAGGACGATGTTCAAGTACTTATGATTGCGGCTCCTGGCCTGAATGGTGAGGGTACTATCTCTGACGTTGAGGAGTACATGAAGAAGAAGGGATATAACTTTACAATTCTTTATGACACAACTTTAGAGATGACAAGAACTTATAAGGTAAGTGGTTATCCAACAACGTATGTTGTTCGTCCATCCGGTGAATTCTTAGGATATGTACCAGGCTATGTATCTGAAGAACAATTGCGTAACTTTATTAAGTCAGCACAGGAATAGTAAAAAGTATCCACATTCGTGTAAACGAATACAAGGTGATTCATACGTGTTTTGAATCACCTTTTTATAATTTGTATCTAGATACGACACTAATTATTAAGTAACTATTAAGAATGACTTTTTGTGATGTGAAACAAGTATTATTTTATTTATGTTCGGCTATGATAAATGTGTATATATGTAAACATTTTTTTCTTCATGCAAAAAATGCTGTACATACCTAGTATGTAGATGATTACGAATGGAAGAATTTGTAAGAATCAAAAAAAGATTTACACAACAGTTTCAATCAATCAGATACGTAAGGAGATGGCAATGAAAGCAAAAAATCTAATCCGCACGCTAAGTGCCCTAGTGCTTGCGATAGGAATGTTGTTTCATACAACAGGAATTCGTGTTAATGCAGCACCGGGATTTACTGTAACAAATACCGCAACGATACAGACATCCCAAGCAAACGACTACTCATCACAGATCCAATTTAATATCCACGCTGAAGTAACAGGTCAAGTTCATGCGGGTGATACCATACGCTATGATTTTGAAAACATCAATATTAACCCATTAAATGGGCTTGATGTTACTACAACAGATGCGACGGGTACGAAAAAAGTAATTGGTAAATTGAGCGTACATTATGAAGATCACTATGTTGATACATTTAGTGATGTCATCAATCCAACTTATGACAATGAGTATACTGAGAATACATACTTAACTGTTACTTTCAATGGTGAATATGATGAAGTCAACTTTGATATTGGTGGAAACGTTCGCTCTAATCACTTTATTAAGAATCAAGCTTACAACCGTGTAGCGAAGATTCTCTATGATGGAACAGAACTAGCGAGTAATTCATACAATGTTCCAGGACGTACATTCCAAAATAAAGTTCCAACATTCTTGGTGTTAGATGGCACAATCAACTTAGAGACAAACTCCTCAGATGAAATTCGTGCTGCAACTCTAACACCAAGTGGTTATTCCTCAGGCAGTAACAACCCTGATAGTGCACCACTAAAGCCAGGTGATGTTCTGACTTATGAACTAACAGATGGAAAAGTTGAATTCGATACAACACGTATTGCGGTAGGTACTGAGGTAAATCCCCAAAACTTCCGCTTTATGACAGCTGATACAGCAGCCACACGTGCAAATGGAAATGGTGTAGTATTCTTCCCTAAGAGGAGAGTAAAGACAAAGATTCTTTCAATTGAACCAACGAAGGTTGTTGTCCAAATCATTAGTATGGATGACGAAAATATTGCGGCACAATATCGTTTAGGACCAGATTTACCGCTAATCGTAAAGGATACTTCAACCGTTACAAATAACACCCTTCCTGTAGCGCTCAAATCACAAATTAATAATGAAGCACCTAAGACTTCACAACATAATCTTACGGTAAATGGTGGAACATTAAGTTCAAATGCAAGACGTGCACCTAGAGGTAACGTCGTAGCTAAGTATTTAGATCAAGCAGGTAATGAGCTGGCACCACAGGAAACAGTTGTTACAAATGGACTTGAAAATGCGGCATATACTGCAACTGAAAAGACAATCGCTGGATATGAACTTGTAGAAACACCAGCTAATGTAACAGGTAAAGTCATTGGTAATACAACGATTGAAGTGATCTTTGTATATCGTCAGTTAAAGACATTTGAAGTAAAGAAAGTTTGGGCAGATCCAATTCATATGCTAGATGAAGTAACATTACATGTTTTAGCAAATGGAATTGAAACAGGTAGTCCAATTGTATTAAACGCAACAAATAACTGGAAAGAGACAGTTACGATGCCAGTTACAGACATGCAAGGAAATGCGATTAACTACAGTGTAACGGAAGATACTTACACAAATTACACCGCAAGTGTAGAGGGTAATCTTACAGATGGCTTTACGGTTACAAATACATATGTACCAACACCTACACCGGTGCCTGTACAGCCTACACCAGCACCAAGTAAACCTACACCAAAGACATCTGATGCGACAAATGTAATGATGTATGGTGCTGTTGGAATCGGAGCGTTCTGTATCGCTGCCCTTATCTTTATTCGCAAGTTTAAACAATCAAAATAAACTAGTTGAAAAACCTTCGAAAGAAGGTTTTTTCTCTTGACACTTTGTAAACGCTAACATATTATTTTGATGTATCCTGTAAACGTTTCCGTAAACGGTTACGAGTAAAAGGGGTTTGAATGACGACAATAAAAGATATTGCACGCATATCGGGGTATAGCATTGGTACAGTTTCCAGAGTTATAAATAACCATCCTGATGTTAGTGCAATAGCAAAGAAAAAAAATTGAAAAGGTAATCAAGGACGAAAAAGTTTGAGCCAAAACTCAAATGCGAAACTTTTAAAGACAAATCTGCAGCATCCGCAATTACGATTTTGATCAAGGGATTGCACAATGCCTTCTTTAGTATCATTGTCGAAAAGATGCAAAGTTATCTGCAGGAAAGTGGGGAAGATGTCTCCGTTGTCTACTTGGATGAACTTGAAAACGAAGTTGAAGTGGCAATACGTATATGCAGTGAGAAGAAACCAAAGGGCTTTATCTTCTTGGGTGGAAATCAAAAGTACTTCCGTGAATCATTTACGAGTGTTAAAGTGCCATGTGTATTATGTTCAGAAAGCGCAGCAGGGATGAAGTTTAGTAATCTCTCCAGTTTCACGACAGATGATAGAGAAGCTGCACGTGCAGCAGCGGAATACTTAATCAGATCAGGACACAGAAGGATTGGCATTGTATGCGGATCTGCTGTCTCTGAGGATGGATCAATTGGTTCCACACGTGTAGAAAGTGCAATTGCAGCGTTTAAAGAAAACAAGATACCATTTGATAAACGCAAGCAATTCGTGCCAGGCAAGTTCTCACTTGAGGATGGATATAATGGAACAATCAAGTTATTGGACCGCTATCCGGAAGTTACCGCAATCTACGCAGTTAGTGACGTTGTGGCAATTGGTGCACTACGAGCTATTAACGACCGTAGGTTAAATGTTCCAAAAGATATATCGATTATTGGTAACGATGGAATCGACTTTGCAAGGTATACAACACCACGTTTAGCTACCGTCGAACAAGATGCGGTGCAACTTGCAAAACGCAGTGTAGATGACTTGTTATTAAGATTGAATTACAATAAACCTGTAATACATGAAATTATTCCATTCCATGTATTGGCGGGAGAAAGTGTTAGTATCAAAAAACCAGTGGAGGAAAAGTAAGATGGCAACAGTAAGTCTAAAGCATGTCCAAAAAATTTACCCAAATAGTGTTGAGGTAAAAAAGAAAAAGAAGGGCGAAGTAAAGAAAACAAATCTAAAGATCACAGATGAAGGTGTGGTTGCGGTTGATGATTTCAACTTGGAAATCGGCGATGAAGAATTCGTTGTATTAGTAGGTCCTTCTGGTTGTGGTAAATCTACAACATTACGAATGGTTGCAGGATTAGAAGACATTACACGTGGAGAATTGTTTATTGATGGAAAGTTAATGAACAACGTTTCTCCTAAGGATCGTGATATTGCGATGGTTTTCCAGAACTATGCGCTATATCCACATATGAGTGTTCGTCAGAATCTTGAATTCCCACTCAAGATGCACAAAGTTCCAGCTGATGAAATCAAGGTAAAGGTTGAAGAAGCAGCTGAAATCCTAGACTTAACACCATATCTTGACCGTAAGCCTAAGGCTTTATCTGGTGGACAAAGACAGCGTGTTGCGATTGGACGTGCGATTGTTCGTGATCCAAAGTTACTCTTGATGGATGAACCGCTCTCTAACCTAGACGCAAAATTAAGAAACCAGATGCGTGCTGAAATCATCAAGTTAAGACAGAAGATTAAGGCAACATTTATCTATGTAACACATGACCAGACAGAAGCGATGACACTAGGTGATCGTATCGTTATCATGAAGGATGGTGTTATCCAACAGGTAGGAACACCACAGCAGTTATTCGATCACCCAATCAATGAGTTTGTAGCAGGCTTTATCGGTATGCCACAGATGAACTTCTATAGTGGTGAACTTTTAAAGAATGAAGCTGGTAAGTACTGCGTGAAGATAGAGAATGCTGTGATGGAAGTTTCTGAAGAGAAGCAAGCCATCTTAGCTGAGAAGAATGTACAACCACAGCCAATTACAGTAGGTGTTCGTCCAGAACATATCTCACTTGGTGGTGAAAGTGGAAAGTCAATCGAAGGTACAGTTGATGTAAGCGAAATGATGGGATCTGCAATCCACATACACGTAAATGCATGCGGTAAGGATAGCATTATCATCGTTCCAACATTAGACCTCGGTGGTAAAACATTCAAGATCGGTGATAAGATCAACTTTACATTCGGTGGTAATGTAATGCACATCTTTGGTAGAGAGTCTCACCAGAATTTAGAGTATTAATTTCAAAATTTCATAAAAAGATATTGAAATTTGAAAGCGCTTTGCATAAAATAAAACTATAGGATTGTAAACGTTTCCAGTAACGTTTACAAATATATAAACTTTTTCGGGAGGATAACATGAAAAGTACAAAGTTAGCATCACTTGGTTTAGCTGCTTTAATGGGTATCTCTGTATTAGCAGGATGCGGCAGCAAGAAGGAATCAAACACAACAGCTTCAGATTCTAAGGAAGTTACACTTACAGTGTGGACACCATCTGAAGATCAATCAGAAGAACAGGGCAACTGGCTCAAGAAGCAATTAGACGCTTTCCAGGAAGCTCACCCAGAATGGAAGTTAACATTCAACACAGGCGTATGTCCTGAAGGTGATGCGAAGACATTAGTAGCAGCTGACCCATCAGCAGCAGCTGACGTTTACATGTTCGCAAACGACCAGATCCCAGATTTATTAAAGGCTAACGCTATCGCTGAATTAGGTGGATCTGCAGTAGAAGCAATCAAGAAGAACAACAGTGACATTACTGTTGATACAGTAACTTATGAAAACTCTGTATATGGTGTTCCATTTACAGCAAACACATGGTTCATGTACTATGACAAGCGCGTCTTCTCTGAAGATGATGTTAAGAACTTAGATACAATGCTTACAAAGGGTAAGGTTGGTTTCCCACTCTCTAACTCTTGGTATATTCAAGCATTCTACGCAGCTAACGGATGCACATTATTCGGTGAAAATGGAGCAGATGCTAAAGCTGGTATCGATTTCGGTGGTGAAAAGGGTACAGCAGTTACAAATTACTTAGTTGACTTAGTTCAGAATCCTAACTTCAAGGATGCAGCTGGTCTAACACCAAGCACATTAGCTGATGGTACAATCAATGCATTATTCTCAGGTACTTGGGATTACAAGGCAGTTGTTGACGCTTTAGGTGAAGAAAATGTTGGTATTGTAGCTCCTCCTAAGTACACATTAAATGGTAAGGAAGTTCAGTTAAAGGCATTTGCAGGTTCTAAGGCTATTGGTGTTAACCCAACAAGTAAGAATCCAGAAGTTGCAGTTGCATTAGCTTCATTCTTAGGTAGTGCAAAGGCTCAACAAGATCACTACGACTTACGTAATATCATTCCTACAGATACATCATTGAAAGTTTCTGATGCATTGGCTAAGGCACAGATGGATACAATGGACTTTGCTTCAATTGTACAGCCACTACAGTCAGGCATGGCTCAATATTGGACACCAGCAGAATCAATGGGTAAGGAAATCGTTGCCGGTACAGTAACACACGAAAATGCTGCTGAAAAGACAGAGAGCATGAACAAGGCAATGAACACTGCTTCCGTTCAATAATATTGCATTACTGATTAAAAAGAATGTGGTTGAGATACTTATTTTAACCGCATTCTTCTTCGTTTATAGAATTGAGGTAATCGTATGGAAAATAAAAAGATTCAGGATAAAATCACAGTGTTAAAAGCAATAACATCAGGTGATTTACAAACGAAGCTATCCATCCCATTTATGGGACTTGGTATATTTTTGAAAGGGCAGAAAATTAAAGGTTGCCTCATATTCCTTCTAGAAGTAGCTTTCTTCTTATATATGGCTACTTCTGGTATTCATGCTTTATCAATGCTACCGTCACTCGGTGATCAAGCACAGGGTAAAGTGTGGAATGAAGCAAAACAAATCTTTGAATATTCTGCCGGAGATAACTCACAGCTCATTCTCTTATTTGGAGTTGTCGCATTATTTGTTATCGCAGGTTTTATCCTCTTATGGGTATTACAGATCAAACATGCATACAAACTACAACTAAAGAAGGAAAACAATGAACACATCAATAGCTTTAAGGAAGATTTGAAGTCTCTATTGGATGGAAACTTACATATCACATTGATGTCATTACCTTGTGTTGGTATCTTAGTATTCAATATCGTGCCACTAGTTTATATGATCAGTATGGCATTTACATCCTATTCCAAAGAAGATGAACACTTACAGTTGTTCGATTGGAATGGACTAACACAGTTTAAGCGTGTATTAAACTTCAGTGGTAACATGGGTAGACAGTTCTGGCATGTTCTTGCTTGGACAGTTGTTTGGGCTCTTGTTGCGACATTCTTAAACTACATTACAGGTATGATCCTTGCGATGATTATCAACCGTAAGGAAACAAAGGCAAAAGGATTCTGGCGTTTCTGCTTTGTATTATCTATTGCTGTACCACAGTTTATTTCCTTGATGATTATGAACATCATGTTACAACCATCAGGCGCAATCAACGTGTTGCTACAGAATAATGGATTAATCAGTGCACCACTACCATTCTTAACAGATGCGATGTGGGCGAGAATCACAATTATCGTAATCAACTTATGGATCGGTATTCCATATACAATGTTACAGGTGACAGGTATCTTACAGAATATTCCAGGCGAACTCTACGAAGCAGCTCGTATGGATGGTGCAGGACCAGTGAAGATTTTCTTCAAGATTACACTTCCGTACATGTTATTTGTTACTACACCATACTTGATTACATCATTTGTTGGTAATATCAATAACTTTAACGTTATCTACCTCTTATCAGGTGGTGGACCAACATATGTTGGAGATACTGCAGGTCAGACAGACTTGCTCGTAACATGGTTGTACAAGTTAACAATCGATCAACAGTACTATAACTTAGGTGCAGTTATCGGTATCTTGACATTCATCATCTTAACAACAGTTACATTGATCACATATCGTAGATCGAAGTCTTATCAGAATGAGGAGGCGTTCATGTAATGAGTACGAATACAGTAAAGCGTAATAAAAAAGAGCGTATCTAGCCGTGTTGGTAACTTCTTCGTTCATGTATTCCTAGCAATGCTAGCAGCGGTATGGGTATTACCAATTTTCTGGATCATCCTAACTAGCTTTAGAGCTGAGCAGGGATCCTATGTTAGTACATTCTTCCCTAAGGGATATACACTTGCAAACTACATTAAGTTATTTACAGACCGTAATGTCTTAAACTTCCCACGTATGTTTGCAAATACACTTATCATTGCAGTATTCACATGTATTATTTCAACATTCTTCGTATTATCTGTTTCTTATAGCTTATCTCGTATGCGTTTCAAGCTACGTAAGCCGTATATGAACTTAGCGATGATTCTTGGTTTATTCCCAGGATTCATGGCTATGATTGCAGAATACTATATCTTAAAGGCACTTGGTTTAACAGAAGGTTCTGCAGTACGTTTAGCACTTATCATCGTGTATTCTGCTGGTACTGGTTTAGGCTTCCAAATTGCCAAGGGTTACTTTGATACAATTCCACGTTCTGTCGATGAAGCAGCGATTATGGATGGTGCTACACAATGGCAAGTATTCACAAGAATTACAATGCCATTATCAAAGCCAATCATTATCTATACAGTTATGACTTCATTTATCGCGCCATGGGTAGACTTTATCTTTGCGAAAGTTATTGTTCGTGCTAACGCAGATCAATTTACAGTCGCAATCGGTTTATGGAATATGTTACAGAAGGAATATATTAACCAATGGTACACAAGCTTCGCAGCTGGTGCGGTTATTATCTCTCTTCCAATCGCAATCTTATTCGTATACATGCAGAAATTCTACGTTGAAGGAATGTCTGGCGCTGTTAAAGGATAATAAAACAAAAACGGTAGAACCTTTTGGTCCTGCCGTTTACTTTATAAAATTGTAGTATGATAGATATGAATCAGGAGGAACCACGTGAAAACATATATCTTTGACTTGTATGGAACACTCATTGATATTCATACGGGAATTACATAATCATAAGGTGTGGAAAGCACTATCAGACATGTATGCATGTTATGGTGCAATCTACACTCCAGAACAGTTTGAACAAGCATATTTAAAATTTAATGAAGAAGAGTGGAAGCGAGTAGAAGAATTACATCCTGATACATATATAGATATACAATTTAAAAATGTATTCAAACGTCTATATGATGAAGCTCCACTTCACAAAGATGTGTTACTAATCCATGATATAGAAACTTGGTTACTCTTTGTGGAAACAGAGTTTAGACGTTTGACAAGAGTACGTTGTAAACCATATCGCAATACTATCAAAACATTACAAACACTAAAACAACAAGGGTATCAAATTATCTTACTATCCAATGCACAACGTTCCTTTGCGCTAGCGGAGATGGGTATCTGTAATTTAATTCCATACTTTGATTATATGTATATCTCTGCTGATTACGGTATCCGTAAGCCAGAGAAAGTATTTATGCAAAAAGTACTAGATGACCATAAACTCAATGTTTGTGATTGTGTCATGATTGGTAATGAAGTTGGTAGTGATATGCAAGTTGCGGCATCTTGTGGTGTAACTGGTATATTATTAAATACAGCACATCGCAAAGAAAAAGTAATTCAAAAAGAATTAGAAACGTTACAACAAGAATATCCAGACTTCCAGTATCAAATCGTTACTTCAGGGGATATTTTAGAAATTATAGGAGAATAAGTTATGCCAACATGGTTAAAAGATGCAGTATTTTATGAAATTTATCCACAGTCATTCTATGACACAAATGGAGATGGTATCGGTGATTTAGAAGGTATCATCCAGAAGTTAGATTACATCAAAGAACTAGGCTGTAATGCATTATGGATCAACCCAATGTATGACTCACCATTATGGATGCAGGATATGACGTTAGGGATTATAAAAAGGTCGCAGCTCGTTATGGTACAAATGAAGATGCATATCGTTTATTTGAAGAAGCACATAAACGTGGTATTAAAGTATTGCTAGATTTAGTACCTGGTCATACATCTGATGAACATGCTTGGTTTAACGCTAGTAAGCAACCAGAGGAAAATGAATACTCTAGTCGTTATGTATGGACAAACGGTGCCTTTGTTGGGGTTAAAGACCACCCATATATGGCGGGTATGTCTGATCGTAATGGCGCCTACATGTTAAACTTCTTTGCGTCTCAACCAGCACTTAACTATGGTTGGCTAGATTGTACAGAGAGTTGGATGTCTGCAGTCGATAGTCCAGAAGCAATCGCTACCAAAGAAGCGATGAAAGATGTGATGCGCTTCTGGCTAGATCATGGTGCAGATGGCTTCCGTGTAGATATGGCAGATTCGCTTGTTAAAAATGATGATAATCAGAAATCAGCGACTGCGAAAATCTGGCGAGATGTTCGTAATATGCTCGATAAAGAGTACCCAGAGGCAGCACTTGTCAGTGAATGGTCCAATCCAGAACAAGCGATCAATGGTGGTGGCTTCCACATGGACTTCTACTTAGACCATTGGCACAATGGATATAACACTTTATTACGTGATTATGAAACAGGTGGGGAAGATAATAGCTTCTTCTTAAAGAGTGGTAAGGGTGATATCTGTCGTTTCTTAAATGACTATATGCCTAAATACAAGGCGACAAAGCAGAATGGTTATATCTCTATGTTTACATGCAACCATGACACACCACGTCCTGCCAATACATTAACGCCAGAAGAGTTAAAGATTGCATATGCATTTATCTTAACAATGCCAGGAGTACCATTTATCTACTATGGTGATGAAATTGGTATGCGCTATATGAAGGATATTCGCTCCAAAGAAGGTGGCTTCCATCGTACAGGATCACGTACACCAATGCAGTGGGATAATAGTGCAAACAAGGGCTTTTCAACAGCAGAAGCACATCAACTATATCTAGCAGTGGATTCATCGGAAGGTGCACCAAACGTTGCAGATCAACTTAATGATGAAAATTCCCTCTATTCTACGACAAAATCTCTTGTAGCATTGCGTCACATGCATGCAGACTTACAGGCTGATGCAGACTTCAATGTAATTTATGCAGAGAAGGAGAAGATGCCATTTGTATACAAACGTGGAAAGTTGATTCTAGCAATAAACCCAAGTAGTTTAGAAAAAACAATATCATTAGATGAGCTACAAGGTTATAAGCCTATCTATACAATTGGCAAAGCATCTATTGAAGATACAACTCTTACAATCGGATCTAGTTCGTTTGTAGTATTACAAAAAAATGTAATATTTTATAGACTTTTCATGGAAGAAAATTGAATTCTCAAGAAAATTTCAAAAAAAGTTGTTGACATTTATTAAATTCTAAATAAACTATAACCATAGGCGATGATAAGAAGAGTAGCTGAAAGATAGTATCACAGAGAGTCCTCGAGCGCTGAGAAGAGGATATACGAAGGTTTAGTGAAGATGGTCTTGGAGTTGTACTTCCGAAATGTAGGGGGTACCGGGATGTCCCGTTATAGACATAGAGTATGTTGGTACTCGATGAGGTATGTATTGTGAAGTACATATAAACTAAGGTGGTAACACGAGATTATATATCCCGTCCTTACATGTAAGTGTAAGTGCGGGATTTTTGTTTATATAGATAGGAGGCAGCGATGATTGAGTTATATAACATAGTTAAAACATTCAAAGCGAACAAGGAAAACATCCATGCGGTAAACAACGTTTCACTCACCATCAATGATGGTGAAATCTACGGCATCATCGGATATTCTGGTGCTGGTAAGAGTACGTTAATTCGTTTGATCAATCAACTAGAAGTACAGACAGCTGGTGATGTTATCATCAATGGTGTCAACTTCAAAGAACTTAGTCCTAAAGAACTACGTTTACAACGTCAACAAATCGGTATGATTTCCAACACTTCAACCTCCTATGGAGTAGAACAGTCGCCGAAAACATTGAACTTCCTTTAGAGTTCGCACATGTTCCTAAAGCAGAAAGAAAACAAAGAGCAGCTGAGCTAATTGAAATGGTAGGCTTAACAGGAAGAGAAGATGCATACCCAAGTGAACTATCAGGAGGTCAAAAACAAAGAGTAGGCATTGCAAGAGCACTTGCCAATTCTCCAAGAATTCTATTATGCGATGAAGCAACCTCTGCACTAGACCCTGATACAACAGAACAGATTCTTGAACTATTAAGAGAAATCAATAGTCGTTTAGGAATCACCATTGTGATGATTACACACCAAATGGAAGTTGTACAAAAAATATGTACAAGAATGGCAGTGATGAGTGATGGAAATATTGTGGAAGAAGGAACAGTTAAACAGTTGTTCGAACATCCAAAGCACGCAGTCACAAGAAGATTTGTACAGAATATTGAAGCTAACCAAACAATCGAAGAATTGGCGGAAAGCTTAAAAGAGAAATATCCAAGTGGTAAGTTACTACGTTTATCCTTTACAGGAAATAATGCAGAGCAGCCAACGATTATCAACGCTGCTAGACTTGTACCATTTGAGATATCGATTGTAGAGTCAAATATCTCACAATCCTCTGTTGGACCAATGGGTGTAACATACATTCATATTAGTGGTGGAGTTGATAGTGACTACAACAAGTTTGTGACATACTTAACTGATAACAATGTCATAGTGGAGGTGCTCTAATGATAGGTGGCGTACTTAATTTAGATCAGCTATTCAAAGCTATCAATGAAACACTCTATATGACAGCTGTATCACTTGTACTTGCGACAGTCCTAGGATTACTGATTGGTATTCTACTGTACTGTACACAAACAGGTGGATTATTCCAAAACAAGATTATCAATCGAGTGATTGATGTAATTATCAATGTATTACGTGCAATTCCATTTATCATCTTATTGATTATCTTAATCCCATTTACAAAGCTGATTGTAGGTTCTATGTTAGGAGCTACAGCAGCCTTACCTTCACTGGTATTTGCGGCAGCGCCGTTCTATGCACGAATGTGCATCATCGCATTCCAAGATGTAAACAAAGGTACCATTGAAGCAAGTAAAGCAATGGGCGCCAGCAATTGGCAAATTATTTTGAAAGTATTACTTCCTGAAGCATTACCATCTTTAATCTCAGGGATTACAGTAACAGGTATTTCCTTAATATCTTATACAGCAATGGCCGGTGCCATCGGTGCTGGAGGGCTTGGAAACCTAGCATACTTATATGGTTTTGCAAGAAGAAATGATTTAATACTTTATACTTCAACCATCATCATTATCGTCATTGTATTTGCAATACAGTGGATGGGTGATACAATCGTAAAACGAATCGACAAACGATAAATATATATAAAAAGAAAAGGGAGAAAACTCATGAACAAGATTACAAAGATTATTGCAGCAGCAACATTCGCATTAGGCTTAACAGCTTGCGGAACATCCAAAAAAGAAAGTGCATCAACAACTTCTTCAGACAGCACAAAGTTAACAGTGATTGCAACTGCTAACCCACACGCAGTGATTCTAGAAGAAGCTAAGTCCATCTTAAAAGACAAGTACAACATCGACCTAGAAGTAACAGTTACTGATGATTACTTCATTCCAAACGAAGCAGTATCTAACGGAGAAGCAGACGCAAACTACTTCCAACACGTTCCGTTCTTTGATAAGGAAAAGAATGAAAAGAACTACAAGATTTCTAATGTAGGTGGAGTTCATATCGAACCATTTGGAATCTACTCTAAGACAATCAAGAACGTTTCTGACATCAAGGATGGTTCAACAGTTGTTATTTCTAACTCTGTAGCAGATAACGGTCGTATCTTAGCAATTCTTGCGCAGGAAAACTTAGTGAAGTTACCAGAAAATGCAGATGTATTAAATTTAACAATCGCAGATATCGATAACGACACAAACAATCCTAAGCACTTAAAGTTCCAGGAAGTAAAACCAGAATTACTCGCAACAGCTTATGAAAACGGTGAAGGTGATTTAGTAGCTATCAACGGTAACTTCGCAATTAACGCAGGTCTAAAGCCAGGTTCTGATGCATTAATCCTTGAAAAGGCTGACTCAAAGAACCCATATGTAAACATCGTTGCTTGCCAAGAAGGTCATGAAAAGGATGAAAAGATTCAAGCTTTAGTTAAGGTATTACAGTCTGAAGAAATTCGTGAATTCATCAAGAAGAACTGGTCTGATGGATCTGTTATCAGCTGAATAAGAATTAATATTGGTCATGCATGCATAGTGCATGGCTTTTTTGTTGGAAATATTCAGATAAATATCAATTTCTCTTCACGTGTACAATTTGAAGAAGAGTGCTACTATAGATATGAATTAACATCTATGGAAAGGATGTAGTATGGAAATTAAAGAAACAGCTAGTGCGGGAACGATTGATAAATGTGATTGCCTTGTGACGGTTTCAAAGGGGAAGGGGATATCAAAATCAACCTTTCTTCAAAAGTTTTATATCAATATGGTGATAGTATCAAAAATACAATTCTTCAAACATTAAAGAAATTACGTATAAACGATATAACAGTTGATGTTGAAGATATGGGTGCTTTTGAGTATGTGATTGTTGCTAGACTAGAAGCCGCAATCTATCGTAGTCAGAAACAGATGGATCATATTCCATGGGGAGATTTACTACATGAATAATAAGAATCGCTTACGTCGAACGATGATGTTTCTAAATGCACAAAAGCCAAATTTACTAAAAGATCCATTTATTTACAAACCGGATTCTTTGATATTTGATCTAGAAGATGCGGTTGCGTTAGGTGAAAAAGACGCGGCTCGTTTTGTGCTTGCACATGCACTTCAGAGTGTTGATTATCAAAACTGTGAGAAGGTAGTCCGCATCAATGGGATTGATACACCTTTCTGGAAAGAAGATATCCGTTGTGCAGTATATGCAGGATGCGATAGTATCCGTATTCCTAAGACAGAGTCAGCTGAAGATGTACAAGCAGTTGAAGCAGAAGTATTAAAAGCTGAACAGGAAGCTGGTGTTGAAGAAGGTCATACCCTATTGATGGCTGCGATTGAATCCGCTAAAGGAGTTATCAACCTTAAGGAAATCTGTACAGCCTCTTCACGGTTGTTTGGAGTAGCACTATCTGCTGGTGATTATACAAAAGACTTACATACAGTCATCACTGGTACAGGTGTGGAACTTTCAGGTGCTAGACAGTTAATGGTGATTACCGCAAGAGCGACAGGTGTTCAATGTTTCGATACTGTCTATACTAACTTGGATAATATGGAAGGTCTAAAGGCTGAAACAAAACTAATTCATGATATGGGATTCGATGGCAAATCGATTATTAATCCAAGACAGATTCCAATCGTTCATGAAGTATATACACCAAGTCAAGAAGATATTATCTTTGCACAAAAAGTTGTGAAAGAGATTGATGAAAAACGTGCGCAGGGTATCGGTGTATTTACTGTAGATGGAAAGATGATCGATGTGGCGTTCTATGATGGTGCAAAGAGAACGATTGCGCTTGCGAAAGCTGCAGGTGTATATCAGGAGGTGGACAATGCTTAATGCAGTAGGAAGAGAAATCCCACAAGAAGTATTAGATGAAACTGGAAAAACAATCTTTCAAGGAACATATCAATTTGACCAATACGAATATACAAAAGCACCTGTAAAGGCAAAAACTCGTATTGGTGGTAATGGTAGTAAGCTTGAAAGTAGTATTCAAGAAGTATTACAGAAGTGTAATGCGCATGATGGTATGACAATTAGTTTCCACCATCACTTCCGTGAAGGTGACCTAGTGGTAATGCAGGTGATGAATATCATCCATGAACTTGGGTATAAAGATATTACAATTTGTGCTAGTTCCTTAAGTAAAGCACAAGATGACCTTGTGCCAATGATGGAAGATGGTACTGTAACACATATTGAAACATCTGGTGTTCGTGGCAAGATTGGTGAAGCTATCAGTGAAGGGAAACTAAAGGGTATCGCAATCTTACGCTCTCATGGTGGAAGAGTTCGTGCGATTGAAACAGGGGAAACAAAGATTGATATTGCCTTTATTGGTGCCCCGAGTTGTGATGAGTACGGAAACTGCCGAGGTGTTGGTGGCAATAGTAATTGTGGTGTATTATCCTATGCCGCAATCGATGCAGAATATGCAGAGAACGTCGTGATTTTAACGGATTGTATTGTTTCATTTCCAAACTTTCCAGCAGATATCAGTATGACAAATGTTGATTATGTCATCAAAGTTGATGCGATTGGTGATGCGGATAAGATTGCGACAGGTGCGGCACGTCCTGTAACAGATATGAGAAAACTCATGATGGCGCAAAGCTGTGCTGATTTTATCGCATGTACACCAGCATTTCAGGATGGGTTTTCATTCCAGACAGGAATTGGCGGAGCTTCTATCGCTACAGCACAATGTCTTGCGGAAAAGATGAGAGAGAAGAATATTCACATGAGTTTTGGCGCTGGCGGAATGTCAAAACCAATGTGTGATTTATTAGAAGAAGGTCTTGTAAACTGTCTTTTAGATACACAGGACTTTGATGTACCTTCGATTGAGAATCTAATTTCTAATCCCAAACATTACTCCATCACAACGAAGGAATATGCAGATCCTTTCTGCAAAGGTGCTGTTGTAAATAAATTAGACTTTGTCATTCTAGGAACTTTAGAGGCAGATATTCACTTCAACTGTAATGTTGTAGTAAGCTCCGAAGGAGAACTGATGGGTGCACAAGGTGGTCATCCGGATACAGCAGCTGGTGCGAAATGTACAATCGTCATTACACCACTTCTGCAAGGAAGAATTCCAACAATACGTAACCAGGTTACGACGGTTACTACACCCGGTGAAACAGTCGATGTCATCGTCACAGATTACGGTATTGCGATTAATCCAAAACGACAGGACTTATTAGAAGTTGCAGAAAACGCACATCTTCCTATTAAGACAATCGAGGAGTTGCGTGATATCGCATATCATATGGCAAAAGAACCTGCGCCATTAGAATATGAAGAGAAGGTTGTGGCTATCATTGAAGCTAGAGATGGCACCATCATGGATGCCGTTCGAAAGAGAAAGGATAAAAACTAATATGACAATTGGTTTTCGTGCCTTTATAGACTTTGAAAGACCATCACAAAAACTTATTGAAGCGTATCGTAGCTTACCATCTGCTAATATTGGCGATTGTTGTTATAAGATGAACTGTATGTTTGATGGTATTCATTCCTTCAATGATATCCCACTTTGTGGTCCTGCCTTTACGGTTAAGGTTCCAGCAGGAGATAATCTTGTGGCACAACTTGCCTTAGACTACGCAAAACCTGGGGATATCATTGTGATTGATGGTGCGGGGTTTACCAATCGTGCTCTTGTTGGAGGATGATGGTAGCCTACGCAAAGGAGAAACAATTAGGTGGCTTTGTGGTAAATGGCGCAATTAGGGATGTTGATGACATCAAGAATAGTCCAATTCCCGTTTATGGCATTACTCAAACACCATTAGGTCCATATCGCAGTGGTCCAGGTGAAATGAATGTACCTGTATGTTGTGGTGGTCAAGTTGTAATGCCTGGAGATATCATCGTTGGTGATCATGATGGAATTGTTGTAATTCCCCAAAAGGATGCGGAAGAATTATTAAAAGCTGTAAGAAATAACTTGGCACACGAACAAACAGAGATGAAAAAGATGGAGAGTGGAACATACACAATGCAGGAGCATCAAAGAGAATTTCTTGAGAAATTCTTGAAAAATGGTGGTGTCTTTAAATAGAAAAGGATGGATTGGAGAATGTCTGATAAAAAGATATTCTCCAATTTTTTTACATTAAATATACAATTGACCTTAAACATCAATGAAAAAAGGGAAACAATTATAAAAACACAGCGCAACAAATACAAATATCATGTATGATATTTGTAATGTAATAAGAAAGTAGGAGATTAGAATGGCAGATAAAATTATTGTCTTAGATTTTGGAAGTCAATACAATCAGTTAATCGCACGACGTATTCGTGAATTTGGAGTTTATAGCGAACTTCATCCAGGAGATATGACACTTGCAGAAATCGTTGCAATGCAAGATGTAAAGGGAATTATTTTCTCTGGTGGACCAAACAGTGTTTATGAAAAGGATGCACCTAAGTGTGATCCAGCTATCTTCACATCAGGCTTACCTATTTTAGGTATCTGTTATGGTATGCAGATGACACACTTCATGAATGGTGGAAATGTTACACCATCTGACAAGAAGGAATATGGTCGTACAGAGATTACAGTAGATACAACATCTCCATTATTTAAAGGTTTACCTGAAAAGCAAATTGTATGGATGAGTCATGGTGACCAAGTATCCACACTCGCAGAAGGATTCCATTCCGTAGCAAGCAGTGATACATGTCCGTTTGCGGCAAGCGCAAATGATGAAAAGAAGATCTACACATTACAATTCCATCCAGAAGTACGTAACTCTGAGTATGGACTAGATATGTTAAGAAACTTCGTATTCAACATTGCCAAGGCTGAAAACAACTGGACAATGAAAGATTTTGTAAACCAACAGGTAGAAGAAATTAGAGCACAAGTTGGTGATGATAAGGTATTACTAGCATTATCCGGTGGTGTAGACTCATCTGTGGTAGCTGCTTTATTAGATAAGGCGATTGGCAAGAACCTATACTGCATGTTTATTGACCACGGTCTTTTACGTAAGGGTGAAGCAGAAGGTGTTATGGAAACATTCACACGTAACATGTCACTCAATCTCATTAAGATTGACGCAAGAGAACGTTTCTTAAATAAGCTAGCTGGTGTATCAGACCCTGAAGAAAAGCGTAAGATTATCGGTGGAGAATTCATCTACACATTCCGAGATGAAGTAGCCAAGCTCTTACAAGGAACAGATATTAAGTGGTTAGCACAAGGAACACTCTACACAGATATTATTGAATCTGGCACAAAGACAGCACAGACAATCAAGTCACACCACAACGTAGGTGGTTTACCTGAAGATATGAACTTCAAGCTCATTGAACCATTAAATAAGTTGTTCAAGGATGAAGTGCGTGCATTAGGTACAGAGTTAGGACTACCAGAAGAAATGGTATGGCGTCAACCATTCCCAGGACCAGGACTTGGTATCCGTGTACTTGGAGAAATCACAGAAGAGAAGTTAGAAATCGTTCGTGATTCAGACTTAATCCTACGTGAAGAAATCCGCAATGCAGGACTTGAAAGAGAAATCTGGCAGTACTTTACATGCTTACCAAATATCCGCTCTGTAGGTGTTATGGGAGACCAACGTACATATGACTACACAGTCGTTATCCGTGCAGTTACATCTATCGATGGTATGACAGCAGACTGGGCAAGAATCCCATACGATGTACTTGATAAGATCTCCACACGTATCGTAAATGAAGTAAAACACGTTAACCGTGTAGCCATGGATATCACATCCAAGCCACCGGGAACAATTGAATGGGAATAATTCAAACAAGTAAAATCAGAACTTAAAACCAGCAAATAATTTCGCTGGTTTTAAGTTGTTATTAGAACATTAAGAATAATCCGTTATAAGTTATAAAATTGATTTAAAAATTGAATGAGTTTCTCTTTAGAAATATGATTTATACCCAATTGCTTAAGATTGAATTCTTCTTCATCTATTTTTTGAATAAAGAATGATAAATCTTCTTTAATTTTATTCGGTAAAGTTATATTTAAGTTTGGTGATAGTAAAATAGATAAACGAATAATATCATTTCGGTGCTTTTTAATATCTTTACTATCAATTAGCTCTCCATGTTCTTTTCTATATGTTAAGTCTATCCATGCTTTAGCTTTAAATGGAATGATGTGTTCAGCATTAAGGATAGAGATACCATCAATCTTCGATATTCCTTCGGTAAGGAAGTTGTAATAAGTATTATCTAATAAAATGGCGGATAGGCTTGATACTTCGTCATCGATATGAATTGGTATTATATTCTGTTTTATGGATGATAAAAGCCAATCTTGTTTTCTAGAGAATAATTCAATCATTTTAGGGTAATCAGGAGATTTTGGGTTTGAAAAGCGGTAGTATTCAGATTTGTTAGTTGCTTTGCTTATATGTTCGTAACCTGCATCATTGATATATTGCCAAAATATCTCACAGAATTCTTTTGTCAGGGTTTCAATAATGAGTACCATATCAATATCTTTTGTTGCACGGAAATTTAACGAATTATCTGACATCAAAATTTCGCATGCGGTTCCACCGATAATGACATATTGATCTTCAAAACCTTTAAAATATTCTTTGAATGATGCAATTCCAATCATTGTATGTTAAAAAC
>CAKMPP010000145.1 GCA_927911475.1 uncultured Solobacterium sp.
TACTTTGACCAGCCTTCAATCCATCTCTATAATCAGAGTGAACAAACTGCTCTTTGCCATCTACTGCAACCTTTAAGCCAATAACAACACCTTTAGGAATATCTACATTTGAAGTATTTTTAATTACTGCCGTAAATGTAACTTCATTGCCATCGTGCAACTCATGTTCGCCTTTTTCGTTCTTCCAAGATAGCTTCTCAAGAATAACATCATATCCTTTTACATCAGCAAGTGGATCTATAATTCCACCAGTCTGCAACTTATTTGCTACAGGGAAACCAGGAACGACATACGAATCCTCGACAACTTCATATGGAATATTTGCTTTGATGGCAGGATCGTTATTTACAAACAGTGGGAAAGTTTTGTTATTGCTATCTTCAGTGTTTGTTCCAAAGTTTCCAAGACGTACTTTTGAGAACTTCGCCTTTGTTGATTTACAATAGATAGGAGTAATTTGGTGCAACCAACTATCATATAATCCTTTGATACCCATAAGATTTGAACCAAGAATATCCAATCCATTAAATTCAACTTCTTGCACTCTACCATCTATACGTACACCTTCTTGAGGACTATCGTAAATCTTTGTATTGGTAAAAAAATACGTTTCTCACATCTTCTTTTAATATCAATTGCACCAAAAGGATTGTTCCATGCAGCAGAATCTGTACCACATCTCACTAATATGTTGTTATCAAATGCAATTCTTTTTGTATTCTTAAACTGTGGACCAGGGAAAGTTGTGTTAAGGTGAATGCCTGAAGCCATGAACATATCACATATATAATTATTATATATCTTATGGCCATCTCCTCCATAAATTGCTATACCTCCAGCACGCCAGCCAAGCTCTATGGTGTTATAGGCAAAGATATTATTGTCTGCCGACTTTGGTCCTTTACTATCATCAGGCCACACTGCCAACCCATCATCACCATTATTACGAATAGAACAGTTATAAAACTGCAGAATTAGAAGTACCTATACAGAAGTTAACACCATCAGCATAGTTGTTTCTTATACGGCAGTCTATCACCTTTACATTCTTAGAATAGTCTATTTTGCCATTGTAATCGCCAAACCAGAAACCACACTCAAAGTGCTCTTCCCATATATTGCGGAACACTGTGCCTGTTCCCCATACGTCCATAAAACACTTATAGATAGCACCTTCGTTGTATCGTGAATGTAAACCCGAGTTAATATACATATTACTAAACTCGATATTGCTACAAACCCCATCTAATTCCTTTGGAACTCTCTGGCCATTTCTTTCCGAATAACCAGTCCAACCACCTGAAATACCACCTCGTTCAATTCCATCTACAGTGAATTGTAGATTAGTATACCACATACCTGCACCTGTAATGGTTATATTTTCAACATTAACTCGCCAAACATTAGATAAATGGAATGTACCTTCAGGAATATATATGTTTTTATTCTGCTTTCGAGCATCTGCAACAGCCTTCTCAAAAGCAGGTAAATCGTCTTTTCCATCATCAGGAATTGCACCATATTCTTTATCCGTTACATCGATAAAGTTATCTTTTTTATTAGGAACAATAGGATCAGGAATCTGTTCTGTTTCAATGAAGTCTACTCCATATTTCAATCCTCCCGCACCTGTAGAGCGTATTTGTATTCTTTGTCCTGGCTGTAATTCTTTCTTCAACTTAAAGTGAACTTCATCAAAAGCAAATGCAGGAACGCCACCATTAGGTTTGTCTGAAGGGCCACCAATGGTGAAATACTGATAAGAATACCTTGAGCTTACGTTGATTGTTTGGTTGTATTCTCCATCAACATACACATCTAAGGTTCCGTCGAGCCCCTTTCCATTGGGAGAATCGGGCATGGTAAAGCGAACAGTAACACCTTTTGCTTTTGTTTTTAGTGTCCATTCGAGAGCCGAACCATTAGAAGGTAAGCTTACATACGATTGTCTCGACGCCTGAGAAGCAAGGTTTCTGCGTTCCCATTTGGGCGAACTTAACAATTGAGCACCACCTATTAACTGCGCTTCTTCTGAATCATAGCGAGTATAAGGCATACTTGCTCCCACTCTTCCATCGACCTTTGCCACGTCGATTGGATAGTCATCTGCTACTGATGCTTCCATACTGATACATGGAACCATTGCAACCGCTATAAATGCAAGCGATTGACACCAATAAGAAATGTTTTTCATCATGTCTGATAAATGTTTAATTACACATAAGTTTTTTATTTAAAATATCTCCATTGCCAGTCTTTCCGTTCTGTGTTCTAATTATATAAATGTTACAAAAGGTATGTTTCTGAGACGAATAAAAACTGACTTCACAAATTTACTAAATAGTGTTTGATTATACTTTAAAACAATAATTCTTTTAACAATAAATATAATTAGCCCCATACATCAAATATTTCATCACGTTTTTACACTACCATCACATTTCAGAATACATCTTAACTCATTTAAAATGAAAACAATATTAAATATAACAACTTGGTGAATACAATAAAAAGCAGTGCTTTTAAAGTGTAAAAGCTATGCTATTCAACAACAAAAGCATTGCTATTGCCCTGCAATAACAATGCTTTTACAACGATATATTTTTTATTCTTCTTAAACAGATGATTTGCGTTTGAGAAAGAAAAGAACAGACTTTCTATTATGCCGTGATATCAACTATACTTTAATATTAAAAATTCTTTCTACATTTTATTTGTTTGTCGTGCTATTTCGTCGATAGAAATGCCATAGCTTTCTGCAAGTTTTTTGTGCCACTTCCACAACAAATGCACTCTCGTTGCGTTTTCCTCGATGTGGAACAGGAGCCATATAA
>CAKMPP010000146.1 GCA_927911475.1 uncultured Solobacterium sp.
GATACACCTAATACCATTGGATGTCCTAATAACTTTGTTTTTGTATTGGTTTTACCTAATCCATCTGTTCCTTCAAACACCTGAATGATAGCACGTTCCCCTTCAATCTCAACAACTCTACCCTTACGTCTAGAGCCATTATTTAAGAGAATTGAAACCATTTCTTCGTTTGAAACATTCTTTACATGATCCAATGCAACAAGAGAGCCTTGGATTTCATCTAAACCTAATAACTGTAAACTCATTGAAATCCTCCTCTCTTATTGAATTGATGCTAATGCAGCATCAATCTTTTCATTGTATGCATCTAGTAATGCTAGATTGTTATTTGGTACATCATATTTCATCTTGATAACTTCATCAAATACACCTGTCTGTATCATTAGGGATACAGGAATATGCTTTTGAACATATGGTGTACATGCTTGTCTTAGGTAATGAATCACCTTTAACATCTTATATTGTTTCTCAAGAGAAACATAAGTATCTTCTGGATGGAACGAGTTTTGTTGGAGGTATCCAACACGTACGACACGTCCAATCTCTAGTGTTAACTTTTGATCTTCAGGTAATACGTCAGAACCAATCAACTTAACAATTTCCATTAACTGTGCTTCTTCATGCAAAATAGACTGCATCTCTTGACGTAAGTCAATAAAGTCATGTGCTACATTCTTATCATACCAACGCGTTAAATCATCGATATATTCAGAGTAACTATCTGTCCAGTTTACAGCTGGATAGTGACGCATATATGCAAGTGATTTATCTAAGGCCCAGAAACTACGTACGAAACGTTTTGTATTCTGTGTAACTGGCTCTGAGAAGTCACCACCCTGTGGTGATACTGCACCGATTAAAGTAACAGAACCCTTCTTACCAGATAACGCATCTACCATACCTGCACGTTCATAGAACTGAGCGATACGTGATGGTAAGTATGCTGGGAAGCCTTCTTCTGCAGGCATTTCTTCCAAACGACCAGAAATTTCACGTAAGGCTTCAGCCCAACGAGATGTAGAGTCGGCCATAAGCGCCACATGATATCCCATATCACGATAGTATTCAGCCATAGTAACACCTGTATAGATAGATGCTTCACGCGCAGCTACTGGCATGTTTGAAGTATTCGCAATCAATACCGTACGGTCTAACAATGGCTTGCCAGACTTAGGGTCAATTAATTCTGCAAATTCTTCTAGAACCTGTGTCATTTCATTACCACGTTCACCGCAACCTACATAGATGATGATATCCGCATCACACCACTTGGCAATCTGGTGCTGAAGCATTGTCTTACCTGCACCAAAGCCTCCAGGAATCGCAGAAGATCCACCCTTAGCAATTGGGAACATTGTATCGATAACACGCTGTCCTGTAATCAAAGGAATTGAAATTGGCTCACGCTTAATAATTGGACGTGGGTTACGAATCGCCCACTGCTGCATCAGTTTTACTTCAACTTCTGTCTCATCAAAGTCGTTCTTCACAACAAGTAATACATCATTAACAGTATACTCTCCACTTGGAAGTGCCTTTACGACCGTGCCATTTAAACCAACTGGAATCAAAGAACGGTGTTCAATCAATGATGTCTCTGGAGTTGTAGCGAAAATCTGTCCTTCTTTAACAGTATCGCCTTCCTTGACTAACATCGTCACATTCCACTTCTTTTCAAGATCAAGTGCAGGAACAGATTTACCTTCTGAAATAAAGGCACCCTGTTCTTTTGCAATCTCATCTAGTGGTCTTTGAATACCATCATAGATATTACGTAAGATACCAGGTCCTAATGTAGCGTTTAACAAATGACCCGTTCCTTTAACTGGTTCATTTGGTCTTAATCCTGTTGTAGATTCATATACCTGAATCATTGTTTTATCTTCATCAACACGGATTACTTCACCTAGAAGTTCCTTCTCACCAACATACACCATCTCACGCATAGAGAAAGATTTCGTGTTGATGACGGAAATAACTGAACCATTAATCGAATAAATTACATCACTCATGATTGTCACTTCCTTCCGTAATGATGAATCCAGAATGTTCACGGAATAGAAGACGTGCTTCTTCAAGCTTCTCACTCAAATCGCAACGATATTCCAAACGATTTTCCAAATCCGAATATGTAAATCCACCAAAGCGGAAATATCCAGTTTGAACATTCGCTGAAATATTTTTCTCTTTTAATAATTCATTGAACAATTCTTCATCTTGTTTTCTAACTGTAAAGATACCTGTAGGGGTAACCTTAATCAGATTAATATTCTCTACAAGATATTTTTTATATTGGCTAGACTTAACAAAGTCTTCAATCTTCTTACTAGCACCTTCTAGCAATTGATTAATAAAATCCATACGGAGCTTTAATAAATCGTGCTTGATCTTTAAAGTTTCTTGAGATAGCTGTGAAGAAGCACTCAAACGTAAATCGTTTGTTTCTTTTTCAAGATAGGCTTCTGTTTCCTTCTTTAGTCCTACCATGAAGTAATTCAACTGTTCATCGTGCATCATTTGAATTTCCTTCATAACAGTTTCTTCTACTAAAGTAGATTGGTTCAGCATATCGGATTTAATGGATTTGATTATTTTCTCTTCAAATTCTTCCATTGCTCACCTCTATAGTTTTACGCCAATTGCCTCACTGATATAACGGTCAATTGTTTCGCCAATCTTAGCGGAACCATGACGGTCAGAAATCTCAGTAATTAATGGACGTTGTAACACTAATTTCTTTCTTGCGACAACATCAGCAACCTGTTCCATTGCTTTGGTTGTCATTAAGACAATCGCAATATCTGGATCAGCAATTAACTGATTAAGTTTATCTAATATTTCTTGACGTTCATGTAATACGATGCCTTCAAATCCAGCAAGGCGCATTCCCATTAACGTGTCGGTATTATCACTAATACAATATGCTTTCATGCAACTTCCTTAGAGTGCATTGATAATCAAGATAGAAATTAGCAAACCGTAAATCGCTACACCTTCACCAAGGGCAACGAAGATAATAGCACGACCGAAGTTGTCTCCATTTTCAGAAACAGCACCGATAGCTGCTGGAGCAGCAGAAGCAACGGCTAAACCTGCGCCTAAGCATGCACCACCGACAGAAAGACCTGCAGCGATAAATCCTAAACCTTTTGCTAAATCACCTGTAGCAGCAGTCTTGCTAGCCTCTTCGGCTAAAGTAGTATATGAGTGAGCTTGGAATAATAATACAACTAAGAATATGCCTACAAAGATTGCAACCTGCGCAAGAATTCTTGTCTTAGCATTTGTAGTATTGATTCCTTTACGTAATAGAATCCATAATGGTCCAACAACTAAAATAACAGCAATTAATGGTAATAAAATTTCTTTTGTAGATAATAACATGATTTCTCCTCCTAAGTTTTATTCTGCATCTTCGGCAGTATATGCCTGATATTTAATTCCACCACCGTTATAGTAACGGCTAAACATTTCATAGTATTCCAAACGTAAAGTCTGAATACCTACGATCAAACCTTCTAACGCCATAACAAAGATATTACCAAGTACTGCAATTACAATACCTGCATTACCTGTCATCTTCACAAGCGTCATAACAACAAGCATCATGCCTGCATGGCTTAATACGAAACCACCTACACGCAGATATGACATGGAGTTTGTTACAAAACTCAATAATATTTCAAATGTTTCAAAGAAACTCATCAGGAAGTAATTTCCCCATCCATCTTCAGGTTTAAATGAGTGTCCTTCGAACTTTCTCTCAAAAGCTTCCTTCATCATAAATAAGATAATAGGAACGACGATAAACGGAATGATAAACATTGGTTTTAATAAATTTACTTTAGCCACAGCTAGTAACACAGCGGCTACGATAATAAATCCATAGAATACAAACCCTGCAACACCATTCTGTGAGAATAAGAATTCAGCCCATTCTTTCTTACGAGCACGATTCCACATATTCATAATCATTGTCACTAAGATAAGTACAGAACCAATTGCAATCGCACCGATTAGAAGTATCATCGTACTTGAGGACGCCATAACTTCAAACAGTTTATCTCTTACACCAATAAAGATCGATGTACTGGATTTAGAAGTGTTTCATGTCCAAATACAGAGCCAAACAAGAAACCAAAGATTGATGATGTAATACCAACTCTACCAACAATACCGAATAGCTTACCCTTCTTTTCAAATAAGAAGCCAAGAATCAAAAGTACAAGTCCTTGTCCAAAATCACCAAACATGATACCAAACAAGATACAGTACGTAATTCCAATAAAGACTGTTGGATCAAAATCATCATATGCAGGTAGTCCATACATCTCGATAAATAATTCAAATGGTCTAAAGAACCAACCATTCTTTAATAGTGTTGGGCACTTGATATCTTTCACTTCACTTGGATCTTTAATTCTAAAGTCAACCGGCAAACCATTAAAGGCCGCTTTATATGTTTCAACATCGGAAGCCTTTACAAATCCACTAAGAATTTGTTTTTGGTCTAATACTGCAACATATGGATACATATTGCAGATAGAACTTTGACGTACGCAATAGGAATACATATCAACCATCTTGATACGACATTGTTCTACTCTTTCCTGAATATCAAACTTTGGAATCGTAATTGGTTCAAAGAATAAACTTTGGAAAATCTTGAAAGTCTTAGCTGCGTAAGTATCACTCGTTACATACACGAGCCAAACATATTGTGCTGTTGAGTGTAAACGATGTAATACAAACATCTCTTCACGATACAAGGATAACTTCTTAAAACTATCCATCGGTAATCTACCAAAGCCAAAATTAAGGTAATTACATGCATGCATCTTTTCAAAGTTTAATATACTTAATTCTTTTAAAGCCTTTTCATCATCCGGTGATAATGTCTCACTTTGTGCAACATTATCTAAACCAAACTCTTCATTTAATTCTTTGATATATGCTTCAATTTCAGCATTGGTATAACTAGATGTAACCTTTTCTTTTACATTCAAATCACATCCAACTGCATGCGCAATACTCTTAAATGTCTGTACATAATCCTGATACGGATTTTCTGTACTAATGACGCTTCCATTGTTATCATCATTGATAATTTTGGTTGCTATCACTGGCTGTAACAGACCTGTGTTCATCCCCGCTAGTAACATCGCATCTCGATGTTCTGGGTCTGTGCATGCACTGATGAACTTCATTTTTTCTATAGCCATGTGCAATCCTTTCTTAATAAATCAACAGAGCCTTCACACGCTCTTGTGGAATTTGATATCTTACACTTTCGATAATATCAATCACATTCTGAATCTCAATATCTGCTAGTAATACATACGCTAGTAGTGATAGATTCGGATCGGTATCGGTACGAATAAAATGTGCACTCATATTGAACGTAATACGTTGTGCATAATGTTCAATATAAAGGAATTTTTGATTTGATAGATACGCTTTATATCTCGATTTCTCTAAGCGTTGAATAACTTGTTCTGCAGTATCATTGTCAATCATATCGTATAAATCTTTCATACGGAAGAAACAACAATAGTCTGCTAGCATCTGCTTGATAAACTCCCTAGAAACAGTAAAATACTTCTTCAAACGATAAATAATTGCGATATTCTCTAACTCGATACGAGACAAGATAATTTCTTTCATCTTTTCCTTTGAAGTTGTATTAGAATACTTCTCAATCGTTTCTAGACACGTTGCGTAATATTTAGTACGTAAAGAATGCTCCAAATTGATAAAAATCCATATCCTCTAAGGATTTCTGTTCATACTTTTTTAATACGTCATAATAGAAGTATCTTTCAACAACATCAATACATCTTGAAAGGAAGCACTATCCGCCAATTCCTTCAGTGGAAATGAAGTATAGCTTCCAATATATAGCGGTAACTTGGAAATCATATTTTGGCGTAACATCTCATTATCTTGGTCAGAAAGTGAATGTAATTTCATCAGAATTAATTCAATTTCTGTTTCCATGACCGCAATATGCCCAAAATGTTTTGCGTTATCATCCGCATAGCGAATCAGTTTTGCAAATCGATTGAATACACCTGTACGAAGTAAAACCTCTAACTGGCCACGATGTATCGCCTTTGGGTTAATTCCCTCTAAAGACTCCTTATAAAGAGGCTGACTTTGCAAAAATATTGCAATATCACCAACTGTCTTTTTTTGTAACATCGTTGCATAATCAACAGGTGTCAAATGTTCTGCAAGCATCGCTCTTGCCTTAGCGGTAATCGCATTACTTGATTTGCTCATTCGCTACTCCTGTTCTCTTTTTCCAACCGTATAATCCGCAATCATCTGAATCCAGCGTTCTTTATTTGCATTAAACATATCCGTAATGCGCTTTGATTCTTTCTCATACATTGCTTTTGCTTCTGCTTGTTTTTTCTCATGAGTTGTACGAATTTCTTCACGCATTGATTTCACTTGTGTCTCTACATTGGCCCAAGCCTCATCTGTCAATTTCTTTTTTTCCTGATCAATTGCCTGCTTCAATTTGTACTTCAATTCATGGGCATTATTAATCTTATTACGCGTTTCTTCATCCATCTTAATAAGATCTTGAATTACTTCTATTTCCATAGCTACCTCCCATAAACATTGGCCCTATAATTATAGTCCTTTTCATCTCAAAATTATAGGTAAAACAGATATAAATTCTGTAACCCACTCATATTTTTCTCAAATTTAAAAAAGTAAGCAGTTACAAAAAGACATCTACGACTGTAGATGTCCACCTTCACTTGTCAGATATTTAAATAATGCGATACAGCCTTCTTCGATTTCACGATATGCTATATCGAAATCACCACTATACCATGGATCTGATATACTTCTGCACTTTCCTGTATATTCTAATAATAGATGGATCTTACCTTCTGGATCGTTGTGATATACACGTTTCATATTACGAATATTCATCTCATCCATTCCTACAAGTAAATCATAGTATGCATAATCGCTAGTTGTAATTTGACGTGCATGCTTATCATCACAGTTGATGCCATGCTCGCATAGTTTTTGTTTTGCAGTAGGATAAACTGGGTTACCCCTACCATTCCATATCTCTTCTGAGCTAGTCGCAGCAGAAGCTATCTCAAATTTATCACTAACACCAGCATCACTTACTAGTTTACGAAAGATATACTCCGCCATAGGCGAACGGCAGATATTTCCATGACATACAAATAATATCTTTATTGTCATAGTATACTTACTCTTCTCCTGTATAAGTTCTCTTGTAAAATTCCCTACAGAAAATAGAAGTAAAGATAAATACAATCATTGAAATGATGATACCAGCAAATAGATAAGAATTTATGAAACTTGCAATCACAGCAACTACCAGCAATAAATCTTCTGCAATCAAAAATGCTTGACGTTTAGACATTAATTCAATCTGACGGCATCTTTCATCATGCATCTCGTTATATAAACGCATCAAATCTTTTTCATTCTTCATTGCTTTATAATTCTTTGCAATATAACACACAGCTACCACGATTATTACAATAAATAGGCCCGTATAAAATCCATCCATATAGTTAGCAAAGTTACGATCTACATATGATCTAGTCAGATATCCTAATCTATCTAGAATAAGAAGCAATACTGAACATATTGCAATCACACTCCAAATATTTGTATATTTTTGTAATTCCTGTTTTGCCTTTAATAATTTCTTGTCCATGTTTATTCCTCTTCCTCTAATTCTGTAAAATCAAATACTTCTTCAATACTCAATGAAAACCGCTTCGCAATCTTATAAGCTAGTGGTAATGAGGCAGTATACTTCCCTACTTCAATTGAAGTTATCGTCTGTCTTGTCGTACCAACTAAATCCGCAAGTTCACCTTGAGAAAGTTTATGTTCCTTTCTTAATTCCTTGATTCTATTTTTCACCTTTATACTCCTATCTGATATATCGATATATACGCAAAGTTCACTTTGCATTTAAAGTATAGTTAACTTTGCATATAATGTCAAGTCTACTATGCAATTATTTGAATAAATTTACCATTTAACTAATCATCACTAACAATTAAAACAAAAACAAGGCTTTCATCTCATAAGATAGCCTCGTATTTTTTATAAAACTATTTTTATTACTGTAACACTTTCAAAAAATATTTATTTAAATTATCCCATTCGAATCTCATATCATTTAATTTATATGCTTGTTCATTTATTTCTTGCATCTTATTTTTAATATATAGATTTAATTCATTACAACAGAATATATTCAGTCTCCTTAGATTTCATCTTCAATTCCAATAGATGATTAACTTCAGTCTTTAATTTATCTTCTAGCATTGTATCCTTTTAAATCGTTAAATTTTAATAGGAGGTTGTGTTTTCGTTTTTCTAATGCATACTTTGCCGCTAAAATAGGTCTTATTGCATAAAAGTATTTCTTTAACTTAACGCTTTCATCCTGCAGATAATTATCAAAAGTATTTGATGCCATATTTAAGTAGTGCATTACGCTTTTCTTTACATCAAAATATTGTTTTGATAGTTCTCTTAATTCTCTTCCTTCGATTGTTTCCTTATAAACAATTGGAGAATTAATCCATTCAAATAGTGTTGGATTTGATTTATATAATAATTGCAATGCTTTCTTAATGTCCCATCCACTAATATCGAATACTTCATCTAATTGCCATTCAATTACATCACGAACAGGATCGAGTCTAAGATACATTTCTGGTTCACGAACATATATAAATCTTACATCGTAGTCGCTATCCGCCGATTCAAAACCCCAAGCTCTACTTCCAGATTCGATTGCTAAAATAATTTTTACATGCTCCTGTTTCTCAATTTCTTCTAACTTCTTCTGAATAATTTCTTTCATATATATCCTCATTTTAATTATCAGTTTCGTTAACTACTCATTAACAGACTTTTCAAATCTATCCACAAAATCTATCAGATAATCTTTTCTTTGTAGTTTATCTAACCAATTAAATGGAATACTTTCAAATCCATAATAAATACCAGCCATTGACCCTACAATTGAGCCTATCGTGTCAGTGTCTCCACCAATATTTGTTGAAGCAATGATAGCTTCTTTATAGTGTTGTGCATTCATGAAAATCCACATTGCAGACTCCAATGTATCAACGATATATCCTGTGGATTTAATATTTTCAAGTATTTGAACTTCAATTTGTTCATTTAAAATCCTCGTATATTGATTAATAGAATCTATAGTAAATGAACGATAGTCTAAATCTTGAATATGTTTATATGCTTCTTCTTTTGTTTTTCCTTTTAACAAGTTTATGATAAACTGCACATAAATATAGCAACCCAGCCTACTGACTTCATGTGCATGCGTTAAAGAAGATACTTCATTAGTTAATTTATGAATAGATGTATCATCTAATTTCTTCGAATATGCATATAAAGCAACCGGCAAGATTCTCATGAGTGAACCATTCCCATTTTCGTTTATAGATGTAGAACCACATTGTAAGGGAGCTGTACCATTACAATATTTTTTTATCGCCTTTAAACAAGTTCTTCCAATATCAAAAGCTACACCTGTTGGGGTGTATTCTGACTTGCTGATCCACTTTACCCATTTATCCATGATGTCTTTGTAATCAAAATATTTCTTCTGAATAAATGAATCAATTGTAGCGATTTCCATTGCAGTATCATCTGACCAAGAACCTGCAGGTTGACCTACATCTGGACTATCAATCATTTCAATCACTGGATTCTGTAGTAGTTCTTCCCTCTTTGAGAATTCAGTGGGAAAGCCCATCGCATCACCAACTGCATGTCCAATGATTGCTCCAAGATACTGATTATTCTGTCTATTCATATTACCCTCACTGTAGCAATCAAACTGATATGACTCAGTAGGAAAGTTACTGATGAGATAATTGTACTACATTGTTATAAACCTAAACATAGAATTGGAATTGTAATAACAGATAATACTGTAGATACTAGGATTAGCTTTGCTGCAAACTTAGCATCACATCCATACTGCTCCGCAAGAATTGCTGCTGTAGATCCCGCTGGCATTCCTGTCATAATGATTGCTATCGCTTTAATTAATGTCGGAACCTTTAAGAATGTTAATATAACAAAAACGATGAAAGGATACGCAATTAAGCGTATAGAACAGAAGAATAAGACTTTCTTTTCTAATAGGTTATTCCATTCAATCTCTGCTAGGATTGATCCTACTACAAACATAGAGATTGCTGTTGTACATGCTGCAATACTACTTATTGTTTTGGTAATAAATACCGGAAACTTGATACCTGTAAGCATAATGATAAATCCAATCAATACTGCAACAACAGATGGATTTTTAAACACAGACTTTAAAGCATGTTTATGATCAATTGGTTTAAATAAAGCTAAACCAACTGTCCACATTGTTATAATAATTGGTATCTGGAATACAGAAGCAAACATGACTGCTTCACTACCATAGATACTTTGAATCACAGGAATACCAATAAATGCTGAGTTAGAAACAATCATGACATAGGTTAATACATTAGTATCTGTCTTTTCATATTTCTGAAAAAGGAATTTACTCCCGAAAATGGATGTAGTCTGAATGATTGCAGATATGATAACAGCCAATAGACAAGCCATTAATAAATCTGAATTTACATTTGAATCATTCATAAAAGACAAAATGACTGTACATGGCAAAACTACATTAATTAATAGTGTTGATAATCCTTTACGAATTTCTGCTGTTACAATTTCCTTTTTACGCAAGAAAAAACCGATGCCTAGCATCAATAGGATTTGCATCTGTAGTTGTATCATCTGCGTAAATAGTGACATAGTTCTACCTCATGAATAATAAAATACCCTACTATTCTAATATAAAGACTATGAAATAGTAAGGTATTTACTTTATTGTAATAAAATCTCAGTTCTTTCCACCAATAAGGTCAATAAATGACTCACCATTTTGTGGTGCTTCCACACCAAATAATCACAGCAGCTAGCACCCATATCAGACATTGTTTTACGTATTCCCACTTGTACTCCTTCTAATCCTTTACGATAGATTAAAAGAGGAACGCATTCTCTTGTATGTTTTGAGTGGCCAATATGTGGATCATTTCCATGATCTGCTTGAACAATCAGAATATCATTCTCAGTTAAATGTGGAAGAATCTTTGCTAGACCTTCATCTGCTTGTTTTAGGACTTCAACATAACGTGCGGCGTTCTGTGCATGCCCTGCTAGATCTGTCTCTTGAACATTTGTGCAGATAAATCCCTGCTCCATTTCAAGAATACAATTTAAAGTGATTTCCATAACTTCTGGTGTCGGTACACACGAGATAGATTTACCTAAATCATTTGCGACAATATCCGCAACCTTTCCAATAAGCGTACATGGAATTCCATTCTTTGTTAGTATTGTAGGAGCTTGTACTTCTTTATCTACACCATATCCTAGATGTAGACATTGATATCCTTGATCGTACGATTTTGATTTTGCTGAAGCAATTCCAATATACTTACCATCGCGAATTTCTTCAGCGTTATATAAATCCTGCATCGTATTACCAGTACCACCAAAAACAATGACACGTCCTACTGTAGAAACTTCACGAACCAACTTAGCAATTTCATACTCCTTTTCAAAAGGCATGTAATCAAGTGGTGCCGTTACGTTATAGCACATTCCAAGATCCGCTTCTAAGTTATCTGCAACAGTAACATAATCATCAACCACGATATAACGTAATCCATTACGATTAATCATTTCAACCTTATGTCCCGAATCTTCAAGATGTTTAGCTACTTCATCCACTTTCTCTTGGAAAGGAACAAACTGAGGTTTCTTTGGTTTAGTTCCCATGATTTCTTGGTGTCCCATGAATGTATCTGCACCTTGATGCATTAGTTCACTTTTACCAAAGTTAGCTTTTGGTTGAAACTTCATACAATTACTTTCTCTACCAAAGGCATTCATCAAACCAAGTTTTTCTAGTGTAGGTAACTTTAAATCTGGAAATTCATCGAGAATAGAAGCTAGTGTATTAGACTTCTCATCACCAGCTCTTGCTTGTGCTGCATCACGCATTGCACCAATTCCAAATCCATCTAAGACAATGATAATGAATCTCTTTTTCATTTCTTACCTCCTAGACTATCATATACACCTACAATCTCAGGTATTCCTGAGTGAATTCCTTTAATCAGACATACATCACTACGTGTTACAAATATCTGATAACGGAAGCATAATATAGCACTATCACCAACATGATGCGGATTCTCTAATCCAAAATGATAATCAATAGAATCCATATCCGGAAGAATCACACTATCCTTTACTAATCCTTCATAAGAAGTACCAACTAATGCATTTTGAATATGTCCACGTCGATAGTATCCACCACCATAGATATATGCATGGTCATCTAATACATGGCTTACTTCTGAAAGATAAAGAATACTTGGAATCTCTTCTGTATCATAATCAACGTGATATGGAGTTGTACCTGAAAGTCCATGCCCTGGTTCAAGCTGAGTAATCTCTGGATATCCCTTCATCAGTTCTAGTGTATGCACGCATGTAGCTGAAGGTGCATTCACATTTTGAATACAACAACCTAAACCTTCCAAGATTTTTTTTAGCTTTTAGGACGGTAAATAGATTCTCTTGCGCTTCAATCTGCTTAGTTGTTTCATCGTATAAAAAACACGGGAAGCTATCAACACCAGCAATTTCAATATGTGTTAAGTCTTTTTGCTTTTTTGAACAAGTTCTTCTAATTGATCTAAGTAGAAGCCTGCAGTCTGTCCACTATAGATACGATCATTTTCACCAATAACACGTATACATATCTTTTGACTGATACCTACTTTCTTAGCTGCTTCGTTAATTTCAACTAATTTTTCATAAGAATATACAGTGATATAGTCACAACCATACTCTACTAGTTGATTGATCATCATTGATGGAATCTGTACTAAATGCCCTGCATGTGCAATATGAAGATGATTTTTCATCATCACTTCCGCTTCTTTGAAGTCCACAACAACTGCACCTTTGTACCCAATTCTCTCTAATTCTGTTGCAAGATATGGATTACGTCCAATCTGCTTTAGCATGTAGTAGAGTTCAATATTTTGCTCATTAGCTTTTTGTAGGATTGCTTTTGCATTTGCAATAAACTGATCGACGTCAACTACATATGTATCAGGCATAATCTGTTTCTGTTGATGCATATGTACTGCTGTTTGAATAAGATTTGGATTTGTTTTACATAACTTATCTAGAAACATCTTTCGCCTTTCTAATACTCTCTTTCAGAATACGTATTATCGTATCTGGTCCACTTCGATTTGGATTGATACGTATCATTCTATCTTCTAGTGTTGGATCTGCTTTTCTAAATGTTCCAGATACACGATAGAACATAGGGGCTGCTTCATATTTAGACTCAGCTCCAACTGGGTTTGGTAGCCCACCTAACTTTTCAGCTTCTTCTAACACTACTTTTGCAATAGTATCTTCAAATTCAACCAATAATACTTTGGATTGTGCATTCGCTAAGAATGCATTTTTGATACCTTCTACTTCATGATTATTTAAACGTCTTACAAGTTCTTCATTTACTTCTGCTTGTATCGCTAAAGCAACAGGAGCATATATTAAACCACGTAACACTTCCATTGCTTGCCATCCTTGAACTTTTGAACCACCCGAATAGTTCATCTTTTCAATTGCATCCACTAAAGATGCCTTACCAACGACAACGCCAACTCCTTCAGGCCCTAATAATTTAAAGCAAGAGAACGCAGATAAATCTGCACCAAGTTCCACTCCAATTTTATGAACCTTCATTACTGCATAGTTATCATCAATAATAATTTGTATTTCTCTGACAGATTTAATAGTTCGAATCACTTCTTCCATATCATACGAATCATCAATTGCTTGACGTGTGTATTGAACAAGTGCAGTACGTATATTCTTATGTTCATTAAGAACTTGTTTTATTTCTTCAAGGTTATTAAAATTTGCCCTTACAGGAACAAGTCCCATTGATAGAAAACTTGTCTCAGTTGTTGGATAAATTGGTGATGTATGTACTAATATTTCTTCATTTGGTGATGACATCACTTGTAAACCACTGCGGATAGCACCGGTACCAGAACCAATTACTAATAACGCCTTCTCCGTATGAAAGAAATTTGCAATCACTCGTTCAACTTTTGAGCATATACCGGTTTATTTAAACCAGGTACTACACCAAAGTCACCTGCAGAGAGAAACTCTTTACCTTGAAATTCTTTTGTAATCTCATCAATTAATTGAAACTGTTTTTGTTTCGCTTCTTCCAAACTAATTGACTTTAAAGGATATGTATTCATTTACTACCTCCACTAAAAATGAGGCTCAGAAAATTTCTGAGCCGTTTTTTATTGAATATCAAAAATCCTACTTGGATTCTTTATCAATAGATGATCGATATCATCTTGACAAATACCGCGTTCTTTAAGAAGTGGTACAAACTTATCTAAGACAGCTGTATATCCGCTATATTTTCCAAAAGTCTTCATATATGATTTTCTAGAAATATCTGTCGAAAGGATAATTTTATCTACATATCCCTCTTTGATAAGTTGTGCAAGATTGTCAGCTCTACTTTCATCTTTCAAATACGATGTTTTACCAATCGTATCAAATCCAATATTTGCTCCTCGATCCATTAACGATTTCATATATTCAACATCATTTGATAGATCGATATGTCCAAGTACAACTTTATTAAGTGGCATACCCTTTTCTTCAAAAATATCTAATTGCTCATGTCCAAGTGTGCCCATTTGGCAATCGTGTTGAAACACAACATCCCACTTTCTTTCCTGCAATTGCAGCTGCAGCAATGACTTTCTTTTCGTTTTCAGTCATTACTTTACTAGTAGCAACTTCTCCAATGACACCAGCCTTTATATTAGTATCATCAATACCTACTGTTAAATCTTTGATGAATATCTCAGCAATGTCATCCTCACTCATGTCATGAATATACTGTGGATGATACTGATCCAAATAGAATCCAGTTGGAGCGATAATATGAACATCACAAGTATTAGATAGCTTTAGTAAATCATTCACATTTCTTCCCATATCATTTGTGGACATTTCAACAAATGCTTGAACACCTAACTCTTTCGCAAAGTTAATTTCATCAATAACTAATTGCGAATATCCAAATGTAGAATCATCATCATTTCGAATTCTACCAAGATCAACCGATAAGTGTTCATGACACATTGTTACTCCTAATTTACTAGGATTAATGTCACCTCTCACAGTACGAATCATAAAATCCCTCGCTTTTCTAACCAGCTAATCCAATAAGCTGAACAAGATATAGTAAATTTAAGATAATTCCACAGGCAATAGCAGCGATAGGACCAATAGCCATACGCATTACTTTTCTACCTGTAGCTTCATTAATTAAGTAAATTGTACCACCGATAAAGAATCCACCAGCTGCACCAATTGTTGTAGCAGTACCCATAGATGCACATGCACCAATAGAACCAATTAATAATGCAAATTCAACAACCTGATTCATTGAAGAACGGATATTATCAGATGCATCACGAATAGATGGGAATCCACCCAAGAATTTACCAACAAATCCAAGTAACATTACTTCAGCGAAGATAATACCAGCACCTAGAAGTAAAGCAATAATTGGGTTAGGACTCAAGTATCCTGCAACATATACAAATGTAAATCCAGCTACACCGTATACACCTGTTGTGATAGCAGTTGTTGCAATTAATGGGATAAAGCTTAATCCACGCATTAATTCATTAGTAGCAGCTGTACGAACTAAGTCAGTGTTACCTGATGCATATGCAGTAGATAAATCGAACATTGATACTGTTGATCCAGCAAAAATATGTAAGTTACAAATTACAGCAATTAAAGCACCTGCAGCATTAAGAATGGTAAATTCTTCTTAATTCTACCAACTCTTTCACTGAAGATATTATTTGAATCATCTTCAGCTTCTTTATTTTTGTTGCTTAAGTCTTTAACAATACATAATCCAATTAAGATAAGAACGCCTGTCATCATTGTCCATGCATCAGCACTAATTGTAGAGAACTTAGGGCCAAGAATTCTAGCAACCAATACAACTAAAGCAGAAATCAATCCATTCTTTGCACCAAATTGCATAAAGATAGCAATGATTGGGAAAATTGCAAATCCAGTAACTACATATGTTCCTACTTGACCCATTCCACCGATCAAGTCAATTGGTAATCCTGTGAGTACAGCATTGATAGCACTGATACCTGTGAAGCAAAGTAAGCCATATAGTCCACCTAAAATTGGAGCTAACCATTTCTTAGGTGAAGCAATTCCGATAATATCAGTTGCTAAGAATAATAACCATGGGTTCATTAAATTTGTAGCTAACGCATTACCAATACCTACAGAAGCAATGAATCCAACACTCAAGCCAAACGCAACAGAAGCAATCTCTGAACGCTTCATACGTTTTTCTAAATATTCTGGAATAACAGGTCTAATTCCGTCATGGAAAACCGCCATACCCATGTGTGACATAAATGATGTAAGTGCACATAATGCAATTACAGATAAGCATTAATTAGATTAATTTGCATAATAATTATCTCCCTTATTTATTTTTTAATGCATCAATCAAAATTGGAACTGTATCATTGATACTGGATACTGTCATACCAAAGCAAATCTTTCCATCATTTACTGCCTTGATAATTTCTTCTTTATTTAGGTCTTTGCCCATTTTTGCAGACAGTTGCGCATTTACTATATCCAACTAATCCGATTAGAATAGAAATTGCAGAGCCTCCACCACTTTCACAGGCACCTAAGTAATAGTCAGCTTCCCCTGATTTAAGAAGTTTTGAAGCGTTTAAATCATTTGTAATAATTGTTTCAATTTGTGGATCAGCTTTTTTTACAGCTAATTCCATCTCATTTTTTTTGCATTCCCCCAATAGCAATTTTCATTCCCATCACCTATCTTTCTAGCAAATTGCAAATATGGATTAATAACAAGATTTCTTCACCATCAGGTATTTCAACCTGAATTAAATCTTTTACTTCATCGAGAATCTTTGAAGCCTCAACATAGTTCGCATTCTGTTTTATCTCTGCAACTATATTCTCATCAAGTCCAGCTTCACATTCACCCTTTTCTACGCGTGATAACGCAATAGCCATATGAACACAGAATACTTCCATCTTTTCCTGATCAAAATTATTAGAAATAGCAATAAATTTATCGATGACAGCTTCTGATTTTCCTCTAACTGTTGTTGAGATAATATTCGCTTCAAGCAAAATATCTAATCTTTCAATAATACTATTTTTATCAATCATAATTCTCTCACATTAATATTCAATATTTTGTATTTTGTAAATTAATAATAACATAATCAATATTAGCGTCAATAAATATTTAAAATTATTCTAAAAATTTATCTTTGATATAGGCTTGCAGACCTTCATCAATACCATATTCTTTCAAGAAGAATTCTTCATAGCTAGAGTATTTATCTAATATACCATCAAGCATTTCCCTGCCCATCTGTTCATCTACACCTGCTTCCATCATGATGATTCGTTTAAGTGTCGGTTCCTTCTTGATTGCGCATTGATTTTTTTCTAGTGCCTTTTCAATACGTTCATAATAAGCCTGATTAGATAATAGATAGTCCTCCATAATATCTTCGATAGATACACCTAGTAATAAATACATAAGAGCTGCGATAGCACCTGTTCTATCCTTCCCAGTAGCACAATGAAATAGTATTGGAAATTCTATATTCTGTTTCATCATTTCATGATAAACATGAAACCTTCATTCCTAAACATCATATCCC
>CAKMPP010000147.1 GCA_927911475.1 uncultured Solobacterium sp.
TTCCAAGATTTTTAATTACCTGTCCAATTTCATCAGAAGTAGATGGAATTGTCGCAGTGAATGTTACTTTTTTGTTTATCTTTTTCGTAAACACCCTTTACGACAGTCACATTTGTTCCAATTGAGACAGATACTTCTTCCACCTTCTCTTTTCAATTACATTCTGCAATTCGTAATAACTGATACGCTCTGATGATGCGCCCATGTTTAAGCCTAATAAGCTTACAATCGCAAGAATGACTACGAGATATGGAAGAAAGTTCGCTAGTCTATTTCTCTGCATTTCTTTACTCCTCATTACATTGATAACATTCGTCCTTCAATACTCCAATGTATGGAAGGCAACGATATCTCTGGTTGAAATCCATACCAAATCCGATAACGAATTCATTTGCGATTTCAAAACCAACATAATCTGCTTTAATATCTACAACACGACGGCTAGGTTTATCTAATAGAGTGATAATCTTAACACTATTAGCACCCTTGTGCATTAGTGTTTCACATACAGTCTGAATTGTTCTTCCTGTATCAACGATATCCTCTACAAGTAAGATATCTAGTCCTTTGACAGATGTATCTAGATCCTTCAAGATTCTGATATCGCCAATTGATTCTGTACCTTCATAACTGCTAACATCCATAAAATCATATTGAATGTCTAAATCAATGTGTTTGATTAACTCAGATAAAAAAGGAACAGAACCACGTAATAACGCAACAAGTAGTGGTTGTTTACCCGCATAGTCTTCTGTAATCTTAGCGCCTAATTCTTTAGAACGAGCACTAATTTGTTCTTCATTAAACCAACACTTTCTTTATATCTTTTTCTGCCCACATGACAAATAGCTCCTTTGTAATATTAGTATTGTATCACATTCAAATTAGGCATTGTAGAGTAATGCTGCACATTACAGCCTAGTCCAGGGACTAGAATGATTTCTCCTAATGCATTTTCTACAACTGGCCAAGTTTGTCGTTGATATTGAGGGATATGACGATCAATGAAGAAGCGATGAACCTCCTTATGACCAAAGCGCATTTGAATTTTATCTCCTACTTGAAACGAGCGAATCCGAATAGGGAAATCAGATTCTTGCAACGTTAGCGCAAATACACCAGGAGAACCATGCTCTGTATAGAAATGTTCCTTACGAATATTTTGTAATTCATCTAACGAGTAAAATACATAGCCGTATGGTTCTTCTGGAATATACTTCAAAAGATATGTTCCATCACTCACTAGCGAAAAGCCATCCATTGGAATTTTAAAATCACCTGCATGCATGATTGTATGATCAATGCCCTGTAAATGCTTCAGCGAATAATGTGGTGTCACTTCCACAAACATTCTTAACATTGTCAGTCTATCATCTTCAGATAATGCACGGTACATCTCAAGTAGAATCTTCTCCTCACGTATATACGTTTTAACACGACATCTTCTTTCCTGCATGATTGCATTACGCTGTTTAATCTCACGTAGATATGCAGTTCTTTCGAAAGTAGTCATCGGTTCAATAATCTCGTGACGGATCTGATTACGTGTATACTCATCACTCAAATTTGTTACATCGATATAATAGCGTAATTGATGTTCCTTACAGTATGTTATGAGCTCTTCTTTTGTCATATGTAGTAGAGGTCGTTTAAACAATACACCATGCATTAACATCTCTTCACGTAAACCATAATACTCTGGCACAATATTTTTACTTTCCTGCATGATATATGTTTCTAACAAATCATCTTGATGATGACCAATCAATACACCTTGATAACCTTCACGTCTTACAATCTCTATAAAAAAGCGATAACGTAGCTCACGTGCTGCAGCTTCAAAGTTTCCAGTATATGTAAATGGATCATTGTGTACAAAAATCGGAATTCCTCTTTTCACACAAAAAACTGCGGATATAATTTTCTTCTTCATCCGCTTCTGGACGATGATGATAGTTAACATGTGCAACTGCACAATCAACACCGGTATCAATACACATTTGTAATAACGCCATCGAATCTGGTCCAGACGATACCGCAACTAACCACTTTCCTTGTAGTTTTTCCATGCCAGTATAATAACATATCCCATCACTCTGTGCTGAACATCACTCTCAACATTCTTTTCTGTACTTCTTTAAACATAGGTGCTGTAACAGGAATATGCGCTTTAATATCAATCACTCTTGCAGTATTTATAAAGCGTATATCATTTAAAAATAAAACTGATGGTTTATTCAGACCATTTACTAAACCAATCTTCATAAGATGATATTTTCCCTGTGGATGATAGATAGAATCATAGGCTTTCTGATATGTCGCTTCATTTGAAGTCATTGGAACAACCAAAGCTTTCTTTGCACATACAGATACGACTAAACCAAAATGTTGATAACCCATTTCATTCAGGTATGATTGGCCAAATTCGATATAACAAATATCACCTGGTTTTACACTGATACCAATATCCTTCCCTGATTGATAACGGGAACGTATCACCCAGTTTGCTTCAGATATCATACCCGCTTCAATATTGTGCGGTTGTATAATACGATAGAGATCCTTGCGGTAGGACATGTAATGGTGCCATAAATCATATTTCTGTGCCTTATCTTTCATATAATTGTTTCCCCCTTACTTCTATATTCAGAAGAAAACTATAAATTCCACATCATTTCTTAAAGTTTATAGATATAACTACAAAAGACCAAATGTATATCCACAAATGGCCAAGTGATAGAATCAATTATTATCTCAAGTCAAAATATAATGATGTTTCATTTTTTACAACTGAAATAATTGAATAAAAACAAGGATTATTCCCAATTTATTTTTAGTTTCTTCTTTTCCTTTACACAGTCTGCTAAAATATAAAATTAATTAATGTTTGATAAGGAATCCCCGTATGCATCGACTCATTTTTAAAATAGTCAATCACAGATTTATTAATATTAATCGTAACTTGCCGTTTTAATTCTTTCACATATGGATTTTTTAATCGCTTTTTCAAAATTAAACTCTTTTTCTAGATATTCATCTTTTTTTTGTCATACTCAAATACCCTTTCCTAATTCACTACTTCCTAAGATACGAAATCTATCTTCATCATTTGAATGCAATTATCATATTCTAACAATGCATTTTCATCATAAAACACTGTCATTGCTTCTTCAAATGTCACATCATGTTTAGATTGGTTAATTTTACTTTTATATTGATCCCATTCAAACGAATACATCAAGATACCACCTACATCTATATGATAATTACAATATTTTTAATCAAATTGGCGTTAATTATATAACAAAACAGGCAACCACAAATGATTGTGATTGCCTATTTACTTTATCCAAAATGGAAAAAACTTAATATAAATGAACCTGCTAGGTATGCGACTGCCATCACTAGGATGAAGTATAGCACCTGTGCTTGATTCACCTTATTTTTACGTAATAACTTTTCGTAATTGATTGCGTCCATCGCAAACCACGTCACAATGAACATCAACAGATATACAATAGAGCGCAAGATAAAATGCAGATTGGACATGACTTACTTTGTACCGAAGATACGGTCGCCAGCGTCTCCTAATCCAGGTACGATATAGCCATGCTCATTGAGATGATCATCTAATGCAGCGATATATACGTCTACATCTGGATGGCTCTTTTGAATTACCTTAACACCTTCTGGTGCAGCTACTAAGCATACAAGCTTAATATTCTTTGCGCCACGCTTCTTGATTTGCGCAATCGCATCCTTTGCACTACCACCAGTCGCCAACATTGGGTCAACAATCATAACGATAGCATCTTCCAAATGGCTTGGAAACTTCGCAAAATATTCTACAGGTTCTAAAGTTGTCTCATCACGGTACATACCGATAAAACCTACCTTTGCTGTAGGAACTAAACGTCTAATACCATCTAATAAACCAATGCCTGCACGCAAGATTGGAACGATGACTACTTCTTTACTTAATTCATAACCAGTACACTTCGCAACCGGTGTTTCAATTTCAATTGGATTTGTTGGTAAATCACGGCATACTTCATATGCCATTAATTCTGCAATCTCGTCAAGATTCTCACGAAAATCCTTTGTTCCGCACTCTTTACGACGCATTTGTGTCAACTTATGTGTAATTAGGGGATGATTCAATACTTCTAACATTATCTTCTTTCCTCCATATTTCCTGTTCTAAATGATATAAGAAGATACCCATACATGCAAGGATATCACGCTGTTATTTCATCAATTTTTCTGTAATATCCTGCATGGTGATTGGACCCGGTCGCAAAATAACCAACTCTTCTTTTGTACAATCCACGATGGTACTCGCTTCACCAAAGGACACACCACCTTCTAACATTCCATCCAAATCTGGACAACTCTTTTCAATCTCATCTAATGATGTACAAGTTGGCTCTCCTGATTGATTCGCACTCGTCATAAAGATTGGCCTTCCTAGACCCTTAATAATCTTGGCAAGTGTAGTAGATGTTGCCATACGAATTGCAATCGTATCTAGGTTTTCTTGAGATAGATTGACTCCATCTTTTCGCTTTAATATAACGGTGAGCGGTCCTGGCATAAAGCCTTCAATCACTTTCTTAGCTCTTTCATCCACTTCTGCAATCTCTTGAATCTGTTCAAGATCTGCACACATCACTGGAAAAGCCTTTGTTAGAGGGCGATGTTTTACATTTCTAAGGTTCTCTTCTGCTTGATGGCTTGATACCTGTGAACATACACCATATACCGTATCCGTCGGTACACTAATAACCCCATCCTTTTTTAATATCTCAATGATTTCTTGAATCTCTTCTGCTTTAAAACGACGCATATACTTCCTCTTTTCTACTTTTATCTCTATACCTTATAATTATAGCGCGAAATATGGAGGGTATCAGATGATTCGATTCGATAGTGACTATACCGAGGGTTGTATTCCTGAAATTTTAACAGCCTTAATTACTACAAATGACGAACAAACGATCGGCTATGGCAAAGATAGCCATTGCCAAAATGCCACAAAACTCATCAAACAAACAATCAAACGTGAAGATGCAGACGTCCATTTCATGGTTGGTGGCACCCAAACCAATATCGCCGTGATTACAGCCATCTTAAAACACCATCAAGGCGCAATCTGTGCAGAAAGTGGGCATATTAACGCACATGAAACCGGTGCACTTGAATCTGTAGGACATAAATGTCTAACGCTACCCACATCCAACGGCAAAATCACAGCCAAACAAGTTGATACACTGATTATTAACCACTACAACGATGCTAGTGCAGAACACACTGTACAACCAGGTATCGTATACATTTCCTTTCCTACTGAAAGTGGCACCCTATATACCAAACAAGAACTCAAAGATTTATACAATATTTGCCAAAAGCACAACATCCCACTATTCATCGATGGCGCAAGATTAGGTTATGGCCTTATGGCTAAGAAGAATGATGTAACATTTGAAGATATTGCAAATCTATGCGATGTATTCTACATCGGTGGCACAAAGGTAGGTGCCCTATTTGGCGAATGTATCGTTATCTTAAATGATTTATACAAAAAGGATTTCCGCTACTCCATCAAACAACACGGAGGAATGCTAGCCAAAGGTAGAATGCTCGGTATCCAATTCGAAGAACTCTTCAAAGAGAACCGTTATCTAGTAATCTCAAAACACGCTATCGATATGGCAGATTTACTTGCAGAAGGATTCCTATCAAAGGGATATACTTTCCACTTCCCTGCTGAAACCAACCAATTATTCCCAATTTTCGAAAACACAAAGTTAGAAGAACTTTCCAAAGAATTTACTTTTACCCCTTGGGTAAAAATTGATGAAACACATACTGCTGTACGCTTTGTGACATCCTTTGCTACAAAGCGCGAAAATGTTGAATACTTACTTACAAAAATATAGTTGCGATTACGCAACTATATTTTCTTTATTCATGAATTGAAATGACTGTACCATCATTCTTCCAGATACTATTTTCGTGTACCAAGCCTCTTACACAAGATGTTGGATACACACGAGAGTTTCTACCAATTACAGTACCTGGGTTGAGAACAGAATTACATCCTACTTCAACATAATCTCCAAGCATTGCACCAAACTTCTTAAGGCCCGTATCAATTCGATGATCATCTTCTCGAATTGTGACAGGACGCTTATCACTCTTCACATTGGATGTAACCGAACCTGCACCCATATGAGAATAATATCCTAAGATAGAATCTCCTACATAGTTATAGTGTGGTGTTTGAACATGGTCAAACAGAATCACATTCTTTAACTCGCAACTATTTCCTACGACGCAATCTGCACCAACCAATGCCGCAGATCTGATGAATGCACAATGGCGTACTTCTGTACGTGGCCCAATGATACATGGTGCACCAATATAGGCAGATGGAAATACTGTCGCTGTCTTATGTATCCAAACATGTTCAGATACTCAGTATATTCTTCCTTGTCTAATCCTTCACCCAATTTTAGAATGAGGTCCTTAATTCCAGAAAGAGCTTCCCATGGATATGTAAACTGTGATAAATACTCTTTCGCAATTGTGTGTTCTAAATCATATATCTCGTTAATACGGTACATAAATCCTCCTAGTTTGTGGAATTATCATATGTTCCCTCAGGCAGTGTTTCCTGGGAAATGATTTCATCATTCATAATCTTATCAATCTCAGCATTAATGAAATCAACCTGATTTTGATACAAGTAAACAACTGATAATAATTGATCCGGTGCAGATGCACAGTAATCGCTACCCGTATCACCATCAAGATGATACTTCACAATATTCCATTGGATATTCTGATCCAACTGTTTCTTACATAATGCATAAATAGAATCTGTAGAAACATTGGTCAAGAACTTACCTTGTAAGGCGCCCAAAATATTATTAATCGAACTAATCAACTCAGGACTTAATAGCTTGTGAATAATCGCAGATAACACGATCTGTTGGTGAAGGTTACGGTCAAAGTCACCGTTTGGTAAACTATAACGTTCACGAACATACTCTAGCGCTAGTTCTCCATCAAGATGTAATGTTCCCTGTGGGTATGTGCGCCCTGTAAATGTCGCAGTAAATTCAAATGGATTATCAATATCGACACCATTGATTGAATTGATAATATCTTCAAATGTTGTGAAGTTTACTAACATGTAGTAATTCACATCCGTGCCAAGTAAGTTACTAGCACCCTTTAATGTATTTTGAATACCACTTAATCCTAGGTGTGTTAACTTATCCTTTGAGTTTTGATATGCCGGATTTTGAATATAGGCATCACGTGGCAAGTTGGAAATCAGAATCTGATGTGTATTCGGATTCACTGTTACTGCAATATCAACGTCCGTTCTACCCTCTAAACTTAAATCACCCGGTTGGTCATTCCCAGCAATAAAGATTGTAAATGGTGTATTCGCAAGATTGGTCTTATCTTCTGTTACTTGTGTCGTTTCCACCTTACGGAAATAACTGCCAATCAGTTTTGTATCTGTCTTAAAATTCTTAAATTCATCTGTCTCTAAAACCGTTGATAAATACGAATCACTTAAGAGTAAAACATCGCCTTGATTTGTATATAAGTTCTTTACAGCAGATTGCACAGAACTACTATTCACTGTCTTTAGGTTATCATTCTTTAAATCAACCCTTAACTGTTCTAGTGCGTAGTTCTGATTATTTCCATCTACACCAACAGCTGTAATAAATGTCGCATTTTGATATTCCGCTAGCTTCATGCTTTCCTTGTATTCAGAGTTAGCGAATGTGTCTTTATATTTTGCTTTATATGCATCTGTCATAACATAGATGCCAATTCTAACTTCATTACCCAAAACAGAGGAGAAAATATTGCTAAAACGATCTGTATAGTACGGTAGTGCAATATTGACGATAATAAGCGCTACCGCAAGAACTGTATTTATTACCTGCGCAAAAATATTACTAGGTCTTACCTTAGATGTTAACAAGAACGTTAACCAGTCAATTACCGCAAGTACGAGTACAACGATAAATTTCCACTTTGTCGGAAACATCGGCATACGCCAGAATGTAATCGCAAATACAATACTCGCAAGGAAAAGGATCAGCCATAAAAATCTAGCGCTGATATATCTCTTCTTACGCTTTTTCTTTCGAATTACTCTGTTTGGATTTTGTTCAGTCATAAATCATTTCCTTATTTATGAAGCTTTTACCAGCTTTCCAACTAATACATATCTTCCATCTTCAACATCATAGGAACATGTTGATAACATTACAATTTGATCTTCTGCCGTGATTGTTACATCACTCTTAAACGTTGACGCAGAAACAAAGCGATCAACATAACTCAAAAATTCACTGTCACTGCCAAAGTCGTACTGTACATAGTCACCAGTACCTGTTGTAGAATACCCTGCAACAGGATAAATCTTATATATGCCATTTGGT